>QFBQ01000094.1 GCA_003265885.1 Candidatus Marinamargulisbacteria bacterium SCGC AG-343-D04 | reverse complement strand
GTGGCACGGATATCAGAGATATCGTTAATATTTTGAATGTCAGTGTAAAGGTCAGCGGTAATTAAATTGGCAGTGCTAAAGGCAGCGTCCCAGTTTGAAGCATTGTAGTCAGAGGTGATGAGATCTGCGGTGGCACGAATAGCATTAATATCGCTTAGATTATCGAGAAAAGATTGAGGGATTTTGTTCGCGGTAGCAAAAGCAGCGTCCCAATTATCAGCATTATAGGCAGAAGTAATAAGATTAGAAGTAGCACGAATATCATTGAGATTTTCTACATTTTGAATAGAGATTAAGAGATCATTGGTAATGAGATTTGCAGTTGATACAGCCTTGTTCCAAGATTCAGCATTATAGGGAGATGTAATAAGGTTAGTGGTTGAATAGGCTTGATCCCAAAGGTTTCCTGATGTGACTAAATGAGTGATAGTTGAGTCATTATGAGATGAAATGTCTGAAATATCGTGAGTAGCTGCAGATCCTAAACCTAGAGCAGTAAATAAATTTGAAGTAGAAACATAACTAAATGAGGTTGCAGAGGAATTAACCATAAGGATATGGTTGTTAAAGGTGTTCAAATTCGGAAATTTATTGGCAGTAACAGAGGCTGGAGAATCAAAGGCGTACATTGCTCTAGGAACAGTGTTAACAGGAATAATAGTAACTTCATCATCGATAGAAAGAGATAAAAAACTTTTAGAAGAGTTAAAGATACGAGGTTGGATAGCTTTTGATATGCCTAAATCGATTTCAACATTTCCGTCTGAAAATTCAACGTTTTCAAAGGATTCACTATAAACTTCAGTCCCCTCTATAACTTGGTCTTTGTACACTTTTACAGTAATATTTTTTCCACCTTCTATTGAACTGGTGTCAATTAACTCTCCATTTAAACTTAAATTGGCTTGAAGAGTGAGGATAGGTGTTTCGATAAGTTCTAGATCTACACTAGGAGTATTAATAACCTGAATTTGTGCAGGGGTAATAGATCCATATGCTAGAAGGATTGTAAGAATAGTTAAAATAGTTTTCATAAATCTCATAAGTTACCCTGTTATAAATTGTAGTTAAACGATATATAGTTATGGTGATCAGTCAAAAAATAATCACTTCGTTCGTAAGCATAATGGATGTCAATGTCAACTAAACGTAAACTTACTCCAAATGTAAGTTTCTGATGTCGTTTAGAAGTATAATCTAATTGTTGCTTGTAGCCCATAAGTAAATCCATAAAAGCAAAAAAAGGAGGTGTATATAATATCCCACAGGATAGTAAAAGGTTTTCTTGCCCATATTTAAGTTGAGGAATAAATTGGAAAGCTCTGTAAGGATACATAAGAGTTGAGCTAATATAGAAGGGAAGTGCCTCAGATTTTCCATTTGAGTAGGAAACGTGTGAGTGAGGTAAAAGGTTTTGTGTAAAAACGGAAAGGCTATACAAATGAGTGGAATGGACAAGGCCTACATCAAAGTTAATGCCTTCTCCACGATATTTTTCAAAATTTATCGAGTAATATGAATAGGAGGCTCCGATAGATGTTTTAGGAGATAGTTGAGTTTGATACGAAAGTTTAAGTGTTGAATTTTTGAAATCAAAATAAGAATCTGTATAAATAGTTTGTGAACTATCGTTACGACGTTTTGTTTTAGGGAGATTGGTTACACTGGATTCATAAATACCAATACCTACGGTTCCAAAAGGTGTTTTTCCACTCATAGAGAGATTATAATAATTTATTTCTTCCATAAATGTTGTTGAAAAAACGCTCATTGAGTAGCCGGATGTTTTGGATAGATTGGCAGGATTAGAAAAAACAGCATCAGACCCGGCGCTATATCCTTCAATATTTCCTAATGCTATAGATTGAGCAGAAGATCCAATATCAGTGAGTAAGGCAAAGTCTACAGCATTACTGAATGAAAAAAGACTGCTTAAGATAGAGATAAGTGTAATAAAGTATTTCATGGGGCTATAGCAAATTTTCCTTTTCCAATCAAGTTGCCGTTATGCGTGAAGATATAGAGATAAACACCTGCAGGTAAGTTACTGTGTCCAAAAAAAGATGAATTTAAAGAAATTGTGTTGTAGCCTAGCATCGCTCCTTCTGAACCATGTTGAAAGTCTTTTTTAGCAATTTGAAAGCCTCTCATATCATAAATTCGTAGATCTATATCCATATCGCTTCGCAGTAAACTATAGCCTAAAACAGCATTATCACTATTAAGACGAAAAGGATTGGGAAATACTAGTGGAGGATCTCCCATTTTTGATTCTGAACCATTTAAGATATCCGTAAAAGAAGCGAGTGGGTTATCTGAATCTACATTTATTTTTCCCCATCCTGAATAAAGTACCACCAAAGGATCTGCAGATTGAGCAGGGTTAAAATTGATTTTAGATAAAAAGTTGTTGTGTCTGTTTGTGGTTAATTCCGCGAATGATAGGGAGGAAAAGAAGAGAGTAGAGAGAAGAAGTGGAGATAGGACTAGAATATTGAGTATGTTTTTTTTGTTTTTTCCCATATTTCTCCT
>QFBQ01000093.1 GCA_003265885.1 Candidatus Marinamargulisbacteria bacterium SCGC AG-343-D04 | reverse complement strand
CTGCAGATGCTTCTCATACACAACCATTAATTAAGCAGTTACAAGAGAGTTGTCCAAAGATTCAGGATATAAGTGTCTGGACAAAGACTAAGACTCCCACTGCTAACGTTATTAAAACTATTCAATTAGAGGGTGTTTCAACACCATTAGGTCTCATAGAAGCTGGAGGGGCAGGTGATTGCGGAATCTATTCTTTGTTAGCTCTGCGGAGAGGGCGGATAAGTAGAGAAGGCGAACGGGCAGAAGAGTTTGAACACGTAAAAAGAGTAAGAGTAAATCTGGCACAGTGTTTTGTTCAATATGGTAGCCAAATACCAGAAATACAAGCATTAGTCCGAGAAGTAATTAAAGAAACTAAAATTTGGGAAGAGGGTGTAGGAACGGAAGTCGGTGCAGCTGCCGTTATCCCAACCGATGATAGTTTTAATGCTCACATCGATGCTTTTGTTGATATTTTTAAAGGAAATCTGAGCCAATGGAAAGTATCAATAAATAAGTGTGAACAACTTCTTTATGACGCAATATGTGAAGAATTAGATCAAGAGATCGAACGAAACCCTTTGAGCTCTGCATATCTTATAGATGCCGAGATAAAGAATGGTAGATTACCTAAGTTAGACAATCAAACAGTTTCTGACTTTTTAAAAGCTCATATTTCATCAATCGTGGAAAAATTTTTCTTAAAACAAGGAAAAATAGAACATCTGGGATCTGATTATAAAGATGTTTTAGCTGCATTGAACCAGCACCAGCAAGTAGCTCATGGAACCGCGATTAGTGAAGACGTGAGAGTGCAGCAACAAGTAGATGAATATGTAATGAATCCCCAAAAGATGTGGCAATATGCTGAAAGTATTACACAAGAAAACAGTTTTGGAGGACATTATCACGACCTTAGTAAAGGAGAACTGTTAATAGTAGCTATGCAGATGGGGATGTCCTGTCAACTAGTCACCCCTGATGGGAAGGGGGGGAATTCAGCTCCTGATCATTATGGATATACTCACCTAGATTCAGATCAACAAAACTATGTGTACTTTAATGGCACAAATCACTTTCAGCCTTTATTTAAACAGGCTCGACATGGACAAGCTCAGACAGTTGAAGGAGGGGCTGCCGCTGAGCCGGCGGCTACCTCTCAGTCTATGAGAAAGCTATTAGATTTATGGAAAACAGGAGTCCCCCTTAATGGCTTTTCACAAAACAAGGTTCAGATATCACGATCTCCGTCTCCTGATTCAGAAAGGTCTTCTTCGTCAGAGGGGGGCTCTTCTGGCGGACATACAGTGTTACACATGTTTGAAAATAGTAGGGCTATTACGCATATTAAACCTCATCAATTAACGGCCCTTAAAAAATCTTTGGAAGCAGTAAAAAAAAGCGGAGGAGATAAAAGAGCGTTAATCGAAGCGGCTACAGGAGCTGGTAAAACGCTCATCTCTTTTTTAATCAATCATATTAAGTTTGTACTAGAAAATAAGATTAATATCATGATGTTCCCCATAAAAGCATTGGTAAGACAAGCCAAAAATGAATATATCAAGTATGGTCAAGAAGCTCCCGTTATCACAATTTCAGATAGTGAATATACCTATGATGATCCTCAAAATCTCGATTCTTCTGCCAAAACATTTGATTCTATGGATAGATTAAAGACTTTTTTATTACAAGAAAAAGAGAGAGTAGAAAAAACAGGAGTAAGATTTAATAGTCCTCAAGTATTGTGTACATATAACGTGTTTAGAAGTAAGCATTTAGAACTCAGTGAGCTAGCTAAAGCATTAGGTATCAAAGTAGGTAATGTGGTTGTAGATGAAGCTCACCATGTTAAACAAGTAGATAATAAAAACGAAAAAAAAGAAGATAATATCACCACGAAATCGCTAGAAGAATTCCAAAAAAAACATAACTGCGCTGTCCTAGGTTTTACTGCCAATAAAAATAAAGACACAGAAGCTTTTTTTGGAAAGCCTGTTTATTTCTATTCAATGAAACAGGCGGTGTTAGATAAAGTTGTTAAAGATTTAAGAAAAGCTACTTTGGAAAGTGTAGTAGCTCCACGGTGTGAAAAAGAGGGAGAAGCTCGTTTAGAAGAACGATTTAATTTGATGTACCCCAATAAACTACAAAAAACTAATAAGCTAGGAAGGTACAAAAACGATCATCCAGAAGAATATACCCGCCCATCGTTTACAGATCTAGAACTTCAAATTGAACAAAAAAGAATGGAAAACATTAGAGAAAAGCTAGGTAAATTAGCGCAAAAAAGGGTCTATATTGTGTTAGATTCAAAAGAAATTAAGAGCATTTCACAAGGATTAGAACTCCCAAAGAATGTGACGTGGGTAGCTAAAAACGAAAAAAAAGTTGACTTAGATAATACTGACCATGTGTTGTTATGCATTCCAGAGTCGACATGTAACGTATGGAGACAAAAGATTAAGAAAAATCAGAGTGACCAGGGAAGAATGGAGGTTGATCAATCAATACAGATTGAAGAGCTTCACGACACAACTATACATCAAAAAGCAGAGATATTCGCAGATCATTATATAAAATGGAT
>QFBQ01000092.1 GCA_003265885.1 Candidatus Marinamargulisbacteria bacterium SCGC AG-343-D04 | reverse complement strand
AAATAAGAGCAGTGAAGTAAAAAGTGAAGATCTTAAAAAAATAAAAGGTGTTATAAAAGCTCTTAACCCGGATGCCAAGTGTTTAGAGACAAACTATTCAGATGTTGGGTTAACGGATGTTTTAAACACAGGGTTATTTGATTTTGAAAAAGCCTCGGAAGCAGCTGGTTGGCTAAAAGAGATGAGAGGGGAGCATATTCCTGAAACGGAGGAGTATAATATTTCTAGTTTAAGTTTTAAATCCAAGCGTCCTTTTCATCCGAAACGATTTATGGACTTTGTACAGTCTAATTTAGATGGAATATATAGAGTAAAAGGGTGCTTTTGGTTGGCTACTCGCATGGAGTTTGTGGGACAAGTTAGTATAGCTGGAAAGCTGGCGGAGATATCCCCCGCAGGAAAATGGTGGGCAGCGGTTCCAAAAATTGAATGGGACTTGGAAGATGAGGAGATGATTAAAAGTATTCAAGAAAACTGGGAAGAACCTTATGGTGATAGACGACAAGAATTGGTTTTTATAGGAACGGGTGTAGATAAAGAAGGGATAAGACGTAAATTGGAGAGCTGTTTATTAACTGATAAGGAATTTTCATTAGGGCCTGAAGTGTGGGCTGGATATGAAGACCCTATTCCTGCTTGGGAATTTATTGAAGAGGAAAGTGATGTTGAGGAAGAGTCTTTAGTTCATTAGTAATTAGACAATTTATATAGATGAAGTCTGTTGTTTCAGAACGTGTTTTATAAAAAAATGTTATTTAGAGAGCAGAATGATAGAGAAGGCCTCAAATGAGGCCTTCTGATTATGAACGTAACATGGTTATTTTTTGAGAATGATAACATCTCTACAAAATAATGCATGTCTTGCTAGGTCTGTGTGAATGTCCATGACCGTGTGAATCCCCACAGTCTCCTGTATGATCATGATTTGTACAGCTTTGTTCGTGAGACTTTATTTTTATGGGTTTCCGGGGTGTTTCAGTGTGTGCGCGCCCATTTTGTCGATTTGTTGTTATGGGTTGCAGGGATGTTGCAGGCCCATTTGTTCGATTTGAAAACATTTTTATACTCCTTTTTAATAAATTTTTAAAAATTATACTTTAAAATTCTACATAATGCAAACGTCTTGCATTATAATCTTTTAAGCTAAAGCTTTGAAGATAAATCATTTTAAAATGCCAGAATCGTTGTGCAAAAAGATGAACTCACCAAAAAGAAAAGTAGATTACGGACAAATCGATCAAAGCGAGAGATCCCACCCCATCACAGAGGTGCTGAGATTCGGAATTTATCGCGGAAGAAGTTTAATGGAAATTAAATGACTAGAGCGAAAATTTCGTATCTCAGGACCTCTGGTGGAGAGAGAGGGATTCGCCCTTCATTAGTGTGACATTGAGTCACACTAAGCCGGGCAGCTACCTTCACTTAACTCAGGCCTATTCGGCCTTCGATCATCCTCCCTAAACGGTCGGCGCTCAGTCGTTTTCGAATCCCTCTCTCTCCACCAAAAAGAAAAAACCAGCTTTCGCTGGCTATACATTTTTCTTTATGGCGGAGAGAGAGGGATTCGCCCTTCATTAGTGTGACATTGAGTCACACTAAGCCGGGCAGCTACCTTCACTTAACTCAGGCCTATTCGGCCTTCGATCATCCTCCCTAAACGGTCGGCGCTCAGTCGTTTTCGAATCCCTCTCTCTCCACCAAAAAGAAAAAACCAGCTTTCGCTGGCTATACATTTTTCTTTATGGCGGAGAGAGAGGGATTCGAACCCTCGCTGCACGTAAGCACACTAACGGTTTAGCAAACCGTCCCCTTAAGCCACTTGGGTACCTCTCCTAAATATACCTTCAATATTATCATTTTCAGTAAACGGATACAAGATTTTAGAGGTATAAAAAAACCGCCTTCAAAAGAAGGCGGTTTCTATAATCACTTAATAATGAATAAATTCTTTATTAAGATCCGATAGCGAAAACGAATTGAGCAGTTACAGAAGTCGTTTCAGTTCCACGAATATCAGTGTTGTTATACTCTAATCGAAGAGTAGCACTATCAGTGATTTTACGAGCACCCATAAGAGTCATTTGAGTAGAGTCTTCACTAATTGTTCCTGCATCTCCAAATCCACCAAACATGCTGTAACGAGCACCAACATCATATGAGTCGTTGATAGAGTATACAGCTGAAACATATCCACCGGACTGTGTTTCTTGTTTAGCAACTCCTGAATCCTCCTTGCTAGTACCTTGGTTGTCATGTTGAACACTGTAGTATTCAGTTTCTAATGTTAACGAATCTCCATGTGTATATGTCGCATCAACAGCCATTATACGACTTTCCTTGATTTGGCTTTCTTTTGCATTGTTGATAACGTTGTTAACACCAATAGAAAGAGATTGAGAATCAGAAATATCAAGACTATGAGAAACTCTAATGTTTAATAAGTTTTGACCATCTTCAAATCCAATCCAAGAACCAACTGAAGTATTTACATCATAGTAACCCACTTCAACTTCTGTTGCGAATGGCAATGTGTAATCAAAAGAAAATCCATCTCCAGATAATCCTGTGCCATAAACATATTCAGTAGCAGCAGCTCTTGAAACAAAAGATCTTTCTTCTGCATATCTTCCGTTAGATTGACCTGCATTGATTAAAGATCTACCAACAGTCATGTT
>QFBQ01000091.1 GCA_003265885.1 Candidatus Marinamargulisbacteria bacterium SCGC AG-343-D04 | reverse complement strand
GAGAAAGTTAAGTGTTCAGAGGCATGGTCTGCATCAGTGGCAACAATAGTTTGATTGAATCGCCCATCTTCTGTGAGAGTGAAAGGAGATTCAGGATCATGTAAAACAGGAGCATCGTTGGTAGCGGTATAGGCAATCGTATATATTTTTTCAACAGTAGAAGTTCCATCAGTGACTTCGACGGTAAAATGAATATCTCCAGAAGGAACGAATTCTCCAGGCCCATTCCAAGAAACGAGTCCGTCTGGGGAAATGGTCATTCCAGAAGGGAATGTCCCAGTTTTTAAAGAGAAAACTAATACAGGAGTATCCGGATCAGAGGCAATAATAGTTGGATTGAATACACCACCTTCTGTGAGAGTGAAAGGAGTTTCAGGATCCTGTAGAACAGGCCCCTCATCAGTAGCCCTATAGTCAATCTCAATCTCACGATCAACAAATAAATCTCCACCAATTTCTTCATTTGGATTTGGGTAAGTGTATCTTACAGTTATAGGTAAGGGTCCGGTAGGAATTGACTGATCAGTAATACTTCCAGAAATGAGCCCTGTAGCTGAATCAATACTTAGGCCTGAACTCTCTCCTATTAATGAAAAACGAGCTCCATCTCCGTCATAGCCAGTAGCAGTTACTTGAATATTACAGGGTTCTGCTTCTCTGCAATCTGTATTAGCGACCGAAATAACTGGTGCGGAATCTGTATAATTAGTTCTCGCAGGGATATCTAAAGAGGATGTTAAGTAAATGTTCCCAGCATTGTCTTTTATTTCTAAAGTATATGCAGGAGAATAGGTAAGTTGAAATGTTTGCCCGACACTAAGTCCGGAGAAAGGTTGTTCTCTATCTATTGAGCCATCTTGTTTTTTGAAAACAGCTGTAAGATGATTTCTAAATGCTAAATCTGCAAAGTTGCAAGTATCGCTTGAAGCGATTTGTACGGTTATGTCATGTGTTCCGCTTTCAACTACAGAAAAGGATTCCGTGAAATTCACTGCATTATTAATTTTAATAAATCTAGCAAGATAATTTCCAACAGGTGTCGATTGATCTATTCCGACTATTCCTAATACAGGTTCCCCATGATATCTAGCTATATTAAGTACCAGTGAATCAAAGGGGTCTGAAGAAAATCGTGTATCAGCTAGCATATAACTGAGTGCATCATCTCCCAGTTTAGAATATGGATCTCCATTTAGGTCTGTAAATTCGCTATTACCTACTACTCCGCCCATAGATAAAATTGTTCTGTTAGGGCAAGTTCCAACACTTGCAGCACATGTGTTAATATAGTCTATTAAATTATCAGAAAAGCCAGGTTGTTCAAAATAGTCTGATGAACTTTGCGATAACATACTATAAGGTTGATAATTTGGACCACTTATTGTTTCCCAAAGTCTCAACTCAGTAGGGTTTATTGCGCTTAAAGCAGGCAGATTACCTTCTGCATTTCTTTCAATAGGACATATATCCCATAAAGAATTAGGCTGATCTCCATCACTGCGTCTAGATAGGGGAGCATCTGAGCGTCTAGATAGGGGAGCCGCTGATCCTACTCCTGCTACACATGCCAAAGCGCCTAAACGTAAAGTAGTTCTTAATAGATTAAAATGATTTGTAGATTTATTTCTTTGAGTAGACGAGGTGATTTTTAATAATTCCTTTTTAAATCTTGAATAAGCTTGTTTTGCGATCTTTAATTGATCAGACATTTCCGATAAAAGAGGATTTCTTTTTGTTAATAGAGAGCTAACAAAGTTAAACGCTCGATCATAACTAGATGCTTTTAGAGTTACTTCTTTTCGATTTTTTTCTAGTTCAGAAAAAGCCGAAGACTGTTTCTCCATAATGGAGTAGATTTTTTCGGATTCTTCAGGTTTCAAAATGGGAATAGGTTCCTCTTTTGAAAACTTTGCAATAAATACTTCTAGCAATATGTCTTCTACAGGAATATCAGTTATAAAATATTTTGACTGATTTGTATTAGTAAGAAAATTTGTCAAAAGTTCTTGTGCAGCCTTCTTATCTTTATTTGGAGCCTTTTTTGAAGGAGACTGGCCATCTTCAAAGAGGGCGTTAAGTAAAAGTTTAACTTTTCTATTTTTAAAATTGGATTCTAATTCTTTTGTTTTTTTTGTTACTGTTATATCTAATGATTCTTCCAATATTTTAACTAAATTAGTTGCAGCCATTGTTCTGGTTCTCTTCTCATCTTCAGAAAACTTGAAGTTAGGGCGTTCTTTTGCTGTAGATAAATGGGCTGGATTAAGAGCTAATCTTTGAAGGTTTCTAAAAAAATCTGATTTTTTAGCTATTTCTTTCATTGTTTCCCAGCCAGAAGTAAGAATTTTATCTGAAGCTTCTTTTTGCTCATTTAAAATAGAATTTCTTGTTTGTCTAAATTCATTTACGTCATCTAAAAGTGAATCGATTGTTTGATTATCGACGCTATCTTGTATGATTTGTTTACTAAGTATGTCTTTATCTATTTTATTTTGAGATAACAGAAGAAAAAGAGTTTGCACTGAAAGATGACGCTTTAAAACGTTTACCTTAGAGGAATCTAAGCCATATTTTGATCCATAATCTGCAATCGTAGAATTAATTTTTACACGACTAGAGCAACTAAAAAAGGTTCTTTGTAATTGACTATAATCATCTTTTTTCTTTGGAGTATTAAGAGTTTTATGATATTCAGTTAAAAAATGAATTGACTGTTTTAGACAATTTTTACCAGAAGAAGCGTCTACTTGTGGAAAGCTATTTGTTTTAGAATTACACTGTTGGCGTAATCGACTATCGT
>QFBQ01000090.1 GCA_003265885.1 Candidatus Marinamargulisbacteria bacterium SCGC AG-343-D04 | reverse complement strand
CAAGGGTCGCCTCTATTTAAATCCGCAGTGGAATTTTTAAATCATAGTTCCTTAGAAATAGCGAATGCAGGTGGAGCTGCTGCATAACAATAACTCTAAACCAAGATCTGACGTTTTTTTTCGATATAACGATAATAAAAAAACTCGATATAATAGTGGATCTACTCATATTCAATGCAGAGGCAATTTCGGAATATCCTTATCTTATTTATAAAAATCAAAAAAACGTCTTGAGGCCTAAAACAAGTTCTTCCACCGCAGAAACATGCACATTATGATCTGCATATTTTATAATTTTAGTATCCACCCCATACGTTTCATTTAAAAAATGTGCTTTCTGAACATATTTTTCATCATATTCCCCTGCGATATAGAGTACCGGACACCTTAACCTTGCGAATAACTCTCCAAAATAAGGTTGTTTAGATACATGACAACACTCATACAAATGTAACAGATCTTTAAAATGCAAACTCTGCTTTCTTTCGATTGATTCTTCAGATAATAAGTCCCTCGTTTTACTAAACAAGTCTTGCTGATACCATTTCAACAAAAAATCATCATATGTCATTGACGAAAACCGACTCAAATTTTTCTGTAATAAACTCTCACTTTCAACCCTTTCATCCTCCGTACTACACCCAATATGCGCAGACTCTATAACCAAACCAGAACATCGTTCCGAATATAAAGACATAAACATCATGGCCACTCTTCCCCCCAAAGAATAGCCATACATCTTAACTGAATCTAACGACAAATCGTCTAAATTTTGCTTTAATTGTTCTGCAATCGCCGTTAACGTAGGATGATACTCTATAGAATTTTCATCATGATAGGGTAATCCGACACAAACAATATTCATTCTCGACCCAAAAGCCCGAACAAGCCACTCAAACTCATCCTTAGACCCTAAAAAACCATGGAGACACACAAGCGTATCAAAAGAATCTGACTGAAAATAAGAATCATACACCATCATAAAAAAAGTATACGAGTATCTAAGAAAAATAACTACCAATCAATAATAGAACCATCCCAGGAAAAAAACGTTCCTGTATCTGCTGGAGTTAATGAGCCAAACACATATAAAATAATATTAGATACACTTTGAATAGGTTTAAAAATCTTATCTTTTGAAACATGTTCTTGAAAAGGAGCCGATAAATGCGTTTCAACAGTCCCTGGGTGCACTGCTACAACACAAAGATTTTTATTAAATCGGGCACAATCAATCGCCGCCGTTTTAACAAGCATATTCAATGCTGCCTTAGACGCTCTATAGGCATACCAGCCACCTAATCGATTCTCATTAATACTTCCTACTTTAGACGAAAGATGAGCTATAGTAGAAAGAGTTGTAGACTTCATAAATGGAGACATATATTGCGTTATCCCTAAAGCCGCTACCGTATTATTCTGAAAAGACCACAGCATATGCTCTGGCGTACATTCTCCTAAACGTATTTCTGGACTAAAAGTATTATTATGTAAAACACCTGCTGCATTTATACATAAATCTAAACGAATCTCATAATTTTTTAAAAATCGAGACACTTTTATTGTAGACTTAATATCTTCCGCATCCCAAGGGTGTGTAAAAATACGGTGCCCCTGAGCATTGATTTTATCTAATTTTGCACGTAAACGTGTTAAATTTCGCGCACAAAGAATAACAACATGATTATCAAATTGCTCTATATAATACTTCGCAAAAGCCCACCCAAGCCCCCCTGAAGCACCAAAAATACAAATATTCACACTATACTATTCCCATATTTCCTCAAAAAAAAACACAGCTCTATACCATTAAAGACTACGATTCTAAATCCCGTTGTATTATTCATTTAAACAATTACTTAAATCTAGCATTTCAAACAGATTATTATTAAGATCTCTTCTTGACACTAAACTACCTTCAGAAAAAAAATTCACAACAGAAATTTTATATCCCAAAGCTTCTAATTGCCCCCTCAATAATCCTAGACGATGCAAGTATGGAGACCTATCTACTGTAGAGTAATTCATAGTAATACAGTTAATATCTAAACCTTTAAATGAAAGTAGATCCAAATTGCTAGGAGAAATAAGACCTAAAGATGACCCTTTTTTAAAATTTTCACTTAAATAAGCTGGAGATAAATGAGTAGGATCATCAATTTTAAAAGGAGACTCAGGTCCAATCAAAGGAACTATTTTTGGAATCTCGCCTGCCAATGCCTTTAATCCACGCTGCAAAGATAGTCCAAATAATACTGACAAAAGAAAAAAACTAATTTCAGGAACGATAACCATCTGTAAAAATTGATCTTGTTCAGAATTATCTGGAAAATGCTCCGCCTGATCATTAGCAGAAAAAGGTAAACTTGGGTTATCAATCTGAAGACTATAGTTTCTAAACACGTCTTCCAAAACAATCTTAAAACGTGTTCCGTTATAAGCTCCCAAAAGCACATTTCCTCCTAACAAAAGAAGTCCTCCATAATATTTAAGACCTTTAGCTGCACCTTTCAAAAACATCTCCTTTGAATGAACATACCACAAAGCAGAACTAGACTTTTTAAAACCTGTGAATAAACCTTCTCCTTTCACTACTTTTTTTCTTAGCTCTAAAACCTTCGATGCCCTTTCATTAAAATCCTGTTTTATAAACTTCAAAAAGCGATCAATCAAAACCGTCTTACCTGAACCGGGGGGGCCACATAATACGAAAGACAAGGAATTTTTTACCTCAGAAAAAATTTGTCTAAGTTCATCCTTGTCAAAACTCCCCATAGGAGCGGGTTTTTCATTTAAGTTA
>QFBQ01000009.1 GCA_003265885.1 Candidatus Marinamargulisbacteria bacterium SCGC AG-343-D04 | reverse complement strand
TTACTTACGTTATTGTCATTGAAAGAAGTATTTGTATGGGGATCTAGAACGCAAGCGGCACTACCCAATTGCATCCAGCCTTGCAAAGCACCCTCCACACCAGAACCATCAAAACCTCCAATAGTCAAAAAACCTATATATGCAACTTTCCAGTTTGCAACTGATGTTCCCCCATCAGACACTTTAAATGTAACATCATCTACTGCAAGAGAATCAGCACAAGACCCTGTATAAGTAGGACCTCCTGCAGCATATCCAATATCGCTGTGAAAACAACCCGCCGACGTACCGAAACCTGTTCCTATCACGCCTATTTTCCCAAAAAATCTACCCACATGCACATTCCCTTTTACTGCTAATCCATGATAGTCGTTACATTCAGTCTCTGTAAGATTCATACAAACCGCAGCTTTCTGACTACCGTTGTCCGCGATCAACACTGAAGGCGTATCTGCAAAGGGGGCTGTACCACTGGTAGTTGTTAGGGCAGGTCCAATACGAACATCTTTCGAGCCTTTTACTCCTTGTATTGCAAGAGTTCTCGGATTAATAGGGTCTCCAGATAAATTCACATTTTTATAGGCATCTATAGACATCCTATTCGAGTCTAAATCGGCTCTAGTCCATATCGATGATCCAAAAATAGAAGTTCCCACTTGCAAAAATGTGTACACATTTTGAAGACCCCCGCCTTCTGTGGCAGAGTCATTCAGATCCCCCCCCATTTTGATAAGTTGAAACCCATCAATACCACCTTTTTCCTTGATAAATAAACTCTTATCTACTCTTAAATATTTCACACGTAATATTAGTCTGTCCAAATTCGTCTCTTCTGAAAAAGTCATATTCATTGTTCCAAATACAACAGGTTCAAATGCCGATATAAAATTTAAATAATTTCTAGGGGCTATCTGAAGACTAGCATCCATCCCTGATGGATATTCAACACAAACTCCTGGATCATAACATGCATGAGGTGGAAGATTTGGTCCGTATTGTTCAAAAATAGTGTCATTAATTTCTATTCCAGAATTAAATATAAAAGAGTTGTCACGAAAGGTATTCAACACAGCCTCGCTACTCGCTGCAAAATAATATAAACATATAAAGCATAGTAAGGTTTTTTTTATATACATCTTATCCTCCAGGTAAAGCGAGAATTAATAGTGCGGTACTACTTCCGGCGGCAGTTCCGCCGTTAGTTCCAGCTCCCTCATCAACCAGTCCAATACCATGATTAATAATACCTACTTGAACTGACGAGACGTTTGAGCTAAGGTTTGTTAATTGGGCTACTGAAGTATATCCATACATAGAATTGTCACGGCCATCTCCAGTAAAATTACTAAAATCTGTAGTACATGTACCCGAAGAACAACTTTTCCCATTTAATTCGGCGCTATTCGCGCCTCCAATGGTAACAGCGATCTGTGCTCTAGCTAAGCCAGTCATTCTCCCACTTATAGACGCCAAAATAACCAAATTATACACAACATCTACATTCTTTGAACCAGCCCCTGCTCCAAAGTATTTATAATAATCAGCTGGAAGAACTCCATAATATTGAGAACCAGATGTAGCAGCGCTAGCAAATCCTATGTTATGATGCATTGTCGCACCTACCCACTTGGCATAAAACATATTCCCTACACTCCCATCAAAAGCCCCCGTTATAACAACATTCCCATCTGTCGTAATTGATTTTGTGTCATCATCAGGAACTCCTATAGCCAAGGTCGTATTTCGTGCAGTATATTGAGGATCATCTCCAGTCGCATTCATAGTATAACGATTATGAAATGTAATATTATTGGCATCATTTCCTACAATAAGGGATTTTCCATAAGGCTGAATATATAGCGGAAGCTGCTTATTATAAATATTATGAGACGAAATATTTGAGGTTGGGTTTTTTGCATTAAAAGAAGTTCCATTTTTGTACCCGTGTACATAATCATCGGCAAAACCCGCTATAGGTGTTACGGCATTAGGATCCGAACTTGCAGGATCTTTTTCTTCACTTACAGCAAAGTTCAATGCCGTTGTAATATTTGCTACTTGACTAGTCACATCCGCACTAGTGTTCCAAGGAATTATGGAAAACAAACTGCCGTTCGCATCTGTAGCTCTATGACCATTAAATGAAGATACATCAGTAGCAGATTGATTTGTAATAACCTTTAAGACATTAATATCATAAAGAACATCCGCTTTTAGTCTCGTTGCTTGAAATCCTATTAAGTCTGATCCATCTGTCATGCTAAGCACCCCATTTCCTGCAGCTAAAGCTCCTTGAAAATCTCTAGTATATTCTTTAAATACAATAGCATTTTTGGAAAAAAAGTTATCCTCTAGAGTCTCCAAATCTCTCGCTGATCCAGTCAAGGTTATTTCTGCAGAGGTTAACGGAGCGACAGGAAGCCTACCTTGTAGAGTCTCAAATGGTAATCCAAATACAATCAACTGATTTTGATCCGCAGTACTAGCCTCAAAATTAAACCGCCCACCCTTATTGTCTAAATGTAGCTCTAGTTTATAACTTGCTACTGCATCGTGGTTAGGGGCTCCTTGAAAACTAGCAAATGAGTTTTTTTGTACCCCTGGTTTTCCCATAGTTTCTTCATTATTTGTTAAAACACCACTTAACTGAGTTGCAAGAGAAGATGAATTTTGCATAAAAGATCCATCCATTTTTCTTGTAGTTAAACTTTTAACTGACTCAAAGTTGTTCGGATCAGTAGTACCACTAAAACTTATATCTCTCACTTCTCTCCATTGGAACGCAGAGCTTGAAATACCATGCTTTATCCAAAGTTTAAGATAAATTTCATACCGAGCATGAGTACTGCCTGTTGTTTGTCCTGAACTGACAGTCCCTAAAGCTGTTATTAAATGATCTACATACCATATTTCAATAGGATCAACTACTGCAATTACCTGATCTGAGGTTTGAGTCCCCGAAATAGACGACTGTTCTCTGTCCCTCACTCCTAATTCAGTTGCAGACAACACTCCTTCTCTAATAACAAGATCTCCTTCAACCGTGATAGCTTCCGAAGTCAAAGTTGTGTTGATTCCTATCCGTTGATCAAAAGAAGCTCCAATTGGATACTGTGGGTATAAGGTTAATATAGGGTGAGGTTTTGTAGCTGGGTTTGAACTTGGCACAAAATTCCCCATATATACAGGAAATCCATTAGAGTTGAAATAAAGATCCCCATACTCTAGATACATGTTATTGGAGGCTACCACTAATTCTTTCTTCATATTATAACCTTGCATGGAGGAATAACTGGTATGAGCATGAAATGCTATAAACTCTTCATAACTTTCGCCAACAATAAGATTAGCCTTATTTGATGTGCCATATATACGCTCTCCCATATCATCTATAACAATAAAAGGACCTACGTCATTAGTAATAACGCCTTTATTATGTCGACAAGCAGGCACAAGCGCCAACTGTACCGAGGAACACCATTGAAAAGAATTGCTATTAGCAACATCGTTAACCTTAATATCAAACAAAACCTGTGATGCAGCGTTTGTATTAATAGGAGGTCTATTTTCTGAATTATCCAAAAAATAGGTTACATTTGAAGGTTCTGTCCCTACAAGATCTATCATACTGCCACTGCCATATTTTTGGGTTGGCTTACGTGTGGGGAATACTTTCCACACTTGTGTCTCTATATCTCCACTATCATCTCCCAGCAACTCGAAACCTTTTGAACGATATTCTGTCGAAGATCCATAATTTAATAATCTTATAAGCGGGACCTCTGACCCAGCATTCCCTGTTGCTATTAATTCGATCCCCCCTCCATTTCCAAAGACCATTTTTTCTTTTTCAAAATAACTTGGCCCTGCAAATAAGGTAGTCGCAGATACGAATATAATCAAAATAGATGCCAATACTTTTAACACCTACGTTCTCCTTTTTTCCTTGTATGTATTATATACATTTGTTTACTGCCTTCATGAATATCTTTATATTATTATACCAAGAATTCATATAAAAACACATCAATCCTTTTATTTTTTCGGCACACAATTTGAAGAAACACTCTGTTTCAAGATAATTCTCCCTATACAATACACGATATTTTCCTTAAAAATCTTGCATTACACTTATGTGCTATATTTATACACGCAAATATTATTGAATTAAACCTAAAATATCTTCGTCAGATAACGTATTGGATCTATTCACAATATCACTTCCATCTAATAACTGTGTAAATAATTCTGCCTTTTTTTCTTTTATAAGTTGGATTTTTTCTTCTATTGAATGATGCATGGTTAACTTATAAGAAAAAACATGCTGTTCTTGACCAATTCGATGCACACGATCTGTTGCTTGATTCTCTACAGCAGGGTTCCACCACGGGTCAATATGAAATACATAACTTGCTTTTGTCAAATTAAGCCCAAACCCACCTGCTTTTAAACTAATTAAAAAAACCTGAGACTCCTTTGAGTCTTGGAATGTTTGTATCATTTTTTTTCGTTTTGTAATAGATACCGACCCATCTAACCTAAAATAAGATATTCCTTGCTTCTTACATAAATCCTCTATTAAATCTAATCCGCCTTTAAATTGAGAAAAGACTAAAGAACTATGCCCTTCATCTCTTAAAACCTGTAACTTTTCAATTAAAAAACTGAACTTTGGAGCAATTTCATCATATGTTTCATCTATTAAATAAGGGGACACACATACCTGTCTCAACCTCATTAAAGCTGTTAAAAACAGAACTCTGTTTCCTTTTTTCTCTGCAATATTGGTCAATTTTTTCTTCGTTGTTTCTACTAAGGTATCATACAACTTTCGTTGAGAGTCACTCATATCTATAAAAATAACTTCTTCAGATTTAGGAGGCAATTCTTCAATAATTTGTTTTTTCAAACGTCTCAGCACAAATGGCTTTGATCGTCTAATAATCGTATCCAGAACTGGTCTCGATATTGTTGATTCATCGTATTCCAATAAAAATCCTGGTATAGCCGTTCTCAGAATGGTGAGATATTCTCCAACATGATTTTCTAGTGGCGTTCCTGTTAAACATAGGGTAAATGATCGTTTTACTACCTGGGCCGCTTTACTTCTCGCTGACAATGGATTCTTAATAAATTGAGCCTCATCGAAAATAACACAATCAAATTGTATCTCATTAAACAACTCACTATCTCTACGTAATAAATCATATGAGGTAATAATGACATCTGCCTCTTTTTTTAAGATCCGATTACTCCCAAAATACATATGAACATTCATGGAAGGGTAAAATCTCTCAAATTCATGATACCAGTTATATATTAAGGTTGGAGGGACAATAATCAGATGAGGAGATCCTGCACACTCTGACTTAACAATGCCCTCTTTAATCGCTGCTAACAGCAACATCGATTGAAACGTTTTCCCTAAGCCCATATCATCGGCTAACACACCTCCAAGTTGATATGAATACAAAAACCCCATCCAATCAAGCCCCTGCCTCTGGTATTCTCTTGGTTTAGAATTAAGTTTTTCAGGAACAGCTATGGATGGTAATTCTGAAAATGATAAAAAAGATCGTATTTGCTTCTCCTGTTCGCTTGATAAAACAATATCTACACCTGAAAAACGAAGTTGAATCCAGTCCAGTAAATGTAAGGATCTCTGAAAACTCATTTCCTTGCTTTGTTGTTTAAACTCTTTTTCTTGAAATTCCTGTATAGCCAGTATACTCTCGCATTGCATGACCAGTTTTTCGTCAAAAACCAGCGTCTTATCATCTCTTATCATGGTCCACATATTTTGCTTTAACTCTACTAACTGGTCCCATTCCATTTCAGCATCGTTTAAAAATAGTTTTGGGGAAGATTCTTCACTCATATCAATTCGGACATGAGCCTCTTCTATTTCAAATGCTTTATTTTTAAAGTCTATGTCTATCCCCCAGTGTCCCAAAATATCTTTAAAGAGCTCATGGTTATATATCATATTCTTTTTATCTAAAATGAATTCACACTCTTCATCTACCGTTGTTACGACTGAATCAAATAAAATCAGCAATACTACCCAAAGACCTCTCTCTTTTTCTTGATCACGGGTAATCATACTCCACGTATTATGCATAGCCCGAACATGATATCCACAGGATTTATTTGAATATAGCTCTAAAAAACGACCAATTTCTTCTGAATCCTTTAAGAAAACAGTCAATTTAGGTAAAAAATGTGTCCGTAGTCTATGCTTTTGTTTGTCGGTTGCTATTACATAATATTTACACCATGTTTTCAAACGTTTTCTAACAGCAGAACTCCAACTATCTATACGCAATCTTGTTTGCAAATCATAATACTCTTTCAACATCAATGGAAAAAACTGTGTCTCACTTTTATACCCGCATTGAAGTTTTACACTAGTCTGCTCATCTGAATAATAAACTCTAACAATCATTCTTGCTTCACTCAGTTTAGGGTATACTTCTTTTGAATTTTCATAGAAATAAAATGCATTTAAATCTTCTGGCGCTTTAAGCATCAACGGCATAGAGTTAAATTTCACTCTATTGATGTGATAGGGTTTTGTTGGATGTATGTTGTTATACACAGATTCAAAGGCTTTCTTTTCAACCAAAACATCATTCAAATCAAGCTCTGTTTCAAGAATTTGTGTTAATTCTCCAGTTGACTTAATAAAACAGAATTTCTTTGATAATATCACAATATTATCATCAACTGTTCCATGACTAATCGATACATCCTTATCCGACAAGGAAAATAGCAGTTTTTTGGTATAAACCGTCTCTTTGTTCCAACGGCAGTCCAGAACTCGACTTTTAATTTTCAACTTACAATTAATATCCTCAGAATACTTATTTAAAAAATCCTCTAAATCTGCTGAAATATCTTTATGAGATAGAGACTTTCTGATTATAGATCGCATATCAGAAGGTAATTGAGAGGAGTTTGGGTTTAACGGTTTATTTTTATGCAACACCTTCATTTTAATCCCATAAAATGGATGTTTTTCTATAATAAACTCGCACTCTGATATTAAGGCCATCTGTATAGTGTATCTAAATCCTGCTTATTTGAACACAACAAAGATTGCTAAGCTCCATATTTCTTTTTATTTCTCTTTTGAAATCATTAAACCTTTGCTAACATTTAACCATGTCTGAATCCATTTTTTTACAAGCATGCTCTAACAAAAAAACATCTCGCCCTCCTATTTGGTTTATGAGACAGGCAGGTCGCTATCTTCCAGAATACCGTGAATTACGCAAAAAATATTCTTTTGAAGAGATGACGCACACTCCAGAACTTGCCCTTAAAGTCACGCTTCAACCTATTGAACGCTTTCAATTTGATGCCTCTATTTTATATTCCGACATTCTCATCATTCCAGAATACTTTGGCATTCATTTTAGTTTTAAGGGAGGAGTTGGGCCCTACCTATCAGACCAATCACTTTCTCTTAAAGACTTAGCTAACTGCTTGAAACAACATCACGATCCTCATGCACTTAATTTTGTCTACAGCGCTATTTCTCTTATCAAAAAAGAACTATCTAAAACAAACACCCCTCTTATAGGGTTTGCAGGATCCCCTTTCACTGTCGCTTGTTATCTCATTGAAAAACAATCTTCAAAAGATTTCTCAAAAGTGTCTCATGCAGTTACTCATTCCCCAGATGACTTACATACTATTCTATCTAATCTCACAGAAGCAACTATCCTCTACTTAAAAACTCAAATCAAACATGGGGTCCAGGCGATACAACTTTTTGATACTTGGGGAAGTATCTTAAACGAACACGATTACATCGAATTTTCTTATAACTATATGCATAAAATATTTTCAGCTCTTAAAGATGAAAATATTCCTCTTATTGTGTATTCAAAAAACACATCTCAGTTACACTCTCACCTGTGTCATCTACCTATTTCTGTATGTGGTGTTGATTGGAACTCTGACATTTTATCTTTAAAGAGTCGTTATCCGGACTTAGTCTTTCAAGGCAACCTAAACCCTCATTTATTATTGGAAAATAAAGATGAAGCTCTCGCTTATACAAAAAACTTATGTAATGAAATGAAGGATCAACCTGGGTTTATCTTTAATCTAGGTCACGGTATTTTACCAAAAACACCCCTTGAACATGTCGCTGCTATTGTAGAACATATTAAAGGAATTAATTAATACGTCATTTTAACATCGCCACCCTTAATAACACACTGGCAACCTAAACGTTTGTTTCCTTCCATTCCTAAATCTTCTTCTTCTTGATTAATGGGCGATAAATTATCCATACCCTCTAAAACTTCTACTTCACAGGTTCCGCATACCCCGTTACTACACCCTATAGGAACGCCTGCTTCTTCAATAAAATCTACTATATTTTCTCCATTTGGAATCTCAATATCTTCATCATTTAATGTCAATTTAGCCATATTTTTCTCCTAATTTATAAACACTTATTCTTTCTTAACTATTAAACCGTACATCTAAAAAATAAGTCAAGATCAAACAAGCCCTTATTTCTGGTATTTATGTTGAAACTCTTTCATAAAACGCACTAACGCTTCAATGCCTTCCACCGGATGAGCATTATATATAGAGGCTCTCAAGCCACCCACAGAACGATGCCCTTTTAATCCGCTTAAGCCTGCTTCCGTTGCTTCCTGAACAAAACGTTTTTCGACATCTTCAGAGTCATGAATTCTAAAAACCACATTCATCAATGATCTATCAGTCTCTGAAACAGGGCAATAATAATAACTGTTTTCCTCGATTTCCTTATACAATAAGGAAGCTTTATACTCGTTTTTTTCTTGAACCTTTCCAAGGCCCCCTTGCTCTTTTAACCACTCTGCCATTAATGCAATCATATAAACACCAAAGGTAGGAATAGTATTATACAGTGAATTGGATTCTATAAAACTCTGATATTGAAGCATAGAGGGTAAAGAAGGATCTGGATTTTCAGCTAAATCTTTCCGAATAATAACAAGTGTTACGCCAGAAGGCCCAATATTTTTTTGTGCACCTGCAAAAATAAGTCCAAACTTACTTACATCTAAAGGTCTAGATAATATATCCGATGACATATCCGCAACCAACGGAATGGATCCCGTATCAGGAAATGCCTTAAATTGAGTTCCAAAAATGGTATTATTTGAACATAAATATGCAAAAGAAGCATCTTCTGATGCTAATGAAGGAATCGTCGGTATATAACTAAAGTTTTTATCTTCAGAACTCGCTATAATTTTACATGAACTAGCTTTTTTAATTTCCTTTATCGCCTTCTTTGTCCATGACCCCGTATTAATAATCAGCGCATCCTTCCCCTCTTTTTTCAAATTCAATGGAACCATTGAAAATTGCAAACTTGCTCCGCCTTGTAAAAATAAAATATCATGCGTATCTGGAACATTAAGCAACTCTTTGACCCCCGATTTCGCACGATGTAATATCTCCTCAAAAGGCTTAGAGCGGTGCGACATCTCCATAACAGACATGCCCTCATTTGCATAATTTAAAAAGTCTTTTTGCGCCCGTTCTAAAATCTCAATAGGTAAGGTTGCTGGTCCAGCACTAAAATTAAATATTCTTTTTGTCACGTGAAATCTCCTTTATAAATCTATTATTCTAATTGAGTTAATTCCATTTGACTTACCAATTGGAATTCCCGCAGTAACTACAATTCTATCCCCTGCAGATAGCAAGCCATTTCCCTTAGCTTCTTTTACAGCCAAATGTATCATATCTGTCCATCGATTAATATCTTTAAACGGTTTTGGCATCATTATTGGGATTACCCCTCTATAAATACTCATTTTATGACAAATCTCTAAAGAATCCGTCGGAGCAATAATGGGTAACACAGAGTTCAGCTTTGATGCTATCAATGGCGTGTTTCCTGATGATGTAAATGCCATAATAGCTGTAGCATTATTTTCTTCAGCAATTTGATCAGCAGCCCTGCAAAAAGAAGTTGCAGTAGAATCATATTCAAAAATTTTCTTTGAAACGACACTACTATTTCGTCGCATATCTTCTAAATGCCTATCCGCTTCATCACATATCTCTGACATTACCGTCACTACGTTTTGCGGATTTATACCTACCGCCGTTTCAGCAGACAACATGACCGCATCACAATGATCATAAATTGCATTTGCTATATCAGAAACTTCCGCTCGAGTAGCTGTTGTTGACTGAATCATACTTTCTAACATTTGAGTTGCAACAATCACAGGTTTTATATATTTATTACTTAACTCAATAATCTGCTTTTGTATCCGAGGAACTTTTTCAACACCTATTTCAACACCCAAGTCGCCTCTAGCGACCATAATAGCATCTGAGTGTTTGATAATATCTACCAAATTATCAACAGCTTGTTGCCTCTCCACTTTTGAAATAATTCGAAGATTCCCCCCTCCATTTCTAGTTAAAAAATCTCTAAATGACGTAACATCGTATGCAGAAGAAACAAAAGACAATGCAATATAATCGCACTTTATTGCAATCGCTGTTATCGCATCTTTTTCATCTTTATCTGTAAATGCCGACATCGATAATTTTGAACAAGGAAGATTCACTCCCTTATGATTCGAAATAAGCCCCCCAGTGGTAATTTTGCAGGTTACATATTGTTCGTTTTTGTCTTGAATAACACCTTTAATCCTTCCATCATCTATAAAAACCGGATCCCCTTCTGAAACATCTTCAATAAAATGTTTATAATCTACCTGAAACTCATTCTGATTTCCTAGACAAGAATCCACTCTTATTTTTACAGTAGAGCCTTGTTTCAGCTCTGTTTTATCCTCTTTAAATTTTCCAACTCTTATTTTAGGTCCCTGTAAATCTAAAAATATCCCAATATTTTTACCGCTTTTTTTGGCTTCAGATCGTATTTTTTTTACAATTTTAGATAACAGTGCTTTATCTGCATTATGAGAAGCATTTAATCGAATGAGATCCGTTCCAGACTGAAGTAATTCAGACAAAACGCCTTTTTCTTCACATGACGGTCCATATGTCGCTATGATTTTTGTTTTTTTTGATACAGAAGGCTTTGAATGCATGTGTCTCATAGTATCATATTCCTAAAATGATCAACATATTTTTTTTACTCTTCCACTATAACTTCAATAATTTTTTGTTTACTACTAACTTTATCTAGTGATTTTTTCAGTTCTTTTTCTGAATAAACAGCAGTATAATCACAGTCAAACATTTTGCAAACCCCTTCCATATTTAATCCATGAGGCATCACAAAAAAAGGTGTACATATCGATTCCTTTGCAATAGGTAATAACGAAAATATTTTCCCCCCATTATTATTTAGTATTATAATCGTTAAAGGAATCTTCCCCTGTTTCAAGAAATATAAACCATTTATATCATGTAAAAATGACAGGTCTCCTACCAGGGCCATCACAGGCTCTTTGCTTTCATAGGCTATCCCGCATGCAGTTGAAAGCAAGCCATCAATGCCACTTGCTCCTCTCTGAGTATACATCTGTACTCCAGGCTGATCTGGGATTAAACCATTATTTACGTTACGAACTACCAAGCTATTCCCTATAAACAGCCGTTTATAATGATGCGTATATTCAGATATAACCCCTACACAACATTCTTCATCAAAACGATTTTCTGTCTTTATACGTTGATGTTTACGTTTCTCCAGAACATAGGCTCTCATAGCATCATAATAACGTTTATTTGCCTTCTGACATGGAAGGTGTTTTTCTATATCTCTTTCAGTCATTATTTCTGTATGTGCACAGTTCAGCCAATCTTGAGTTTCTTTAAAATCATGTATGATAATTGTCTGCGTTTCTTTAAGTAGTTGCTGAATGTCCTTTGATATCCATTTTGCCCCAATACTAATGATGATTTCTGGTTTATTTTTATCTACATAGTCCATGACATCCGAAAGCCCTCTAATAACACTCTTCGAGGATGCCAATGTGGTACTGCACTCTGCAAGCAATGGAACACAATAGTTCTTTGACCAAGATTCAATAGCCATCTGATTCAGAGGCCCTGCAGTTGCAGAAAGTAAACAAAGACATTTTTTATGTGTAATGGGGGGGACGCTTTTCTGAGTTTGTAAGCTTTCTATACTCTTTCTTATGTTTAAGGGGCCTGTACTCGAGGTCCAATCACGAATCTCTTTAAAGTGTTCTTCAAACGAGTACTCTCCATCAAAAAAAGGCTCCCTAAAGGGTATATTAATATGAACGGGCCCTTTTTTTGTGTGATAAAAACACTCATCTATATTCTCTAACACCTGACGAAAAGATTGGGTCTCATCTGGACAGGTCATTTCTTTTTTAAAATGAATCACATCATCAAAAAAACCCGTTTGTTTAATAGATTGATTGGCTCCACACCCCTGAAGTTCTTTAGGTCTATCCGCTGTAATATATATCAAGGGAACCTGGGAATAAAAGGCTTCAACACAACTTGGCAGTAAATTTGCCACCGCTGTACCTGATGTGGTCACCACAACTGTTGGTATTCGTGACACCTTTGCTACCCCTAATGCAAAAAAACCCATAGAACGTTCATCATAGTGCGTTACTATCTGACAGTCTTCTCTCTGTGAAATAGCCTGTACTAAAGGGGTAGATCTAGATCCTGGTGCAATGCAAAATACTCTTACTCCTAATCGAACAAGCTCTTCAACGATCACAACACTCGTTGCATGCGATATAGACGAATAGATCATGAACTAGGGATTAATGATAAATAACTCTCAGATTTCAGATTAAGCTCTTCCCACTCTTTATCAGGTTCAGAGCCTTCCACTATCCCTGCTCCTACAAATAAATGAAGATCCTTATCTACAACCAAGCAGGATCGAATCCCGACTAAAAATTCTGTATAATCTTTACTCATTTCACCTACAGCGCCAGCATACAATCCTCTATTAAAGGACTCCTGCTCCTGTATTGTTTTAAGAGCCTCATATCTTGGAGACCCCCCAATTGCAGGTGTTGGATGCAATTGTTTCAAAATCTCAAAATCTGTTATATTTTCTTTTAAGGTCCCTGAAATAACCGTTTTTAAATGCTGGAGATGGGCTAAGGTTAAGACATCATATTCTTTCTTAACATCATACTTCTCACAACAAGATTCATAGACTTTTCTTAATGCTGTTAATACAATTTTATGCTCGTTTTTTTCTTTCTTATTGGTCTTTAAGGTATCTGATTGTTGTTTTGTTTCTATACGCGATTTTCCATTCTTTATTGTTCCCGCAATGCTATCTGATTCAATCGTATTACCTTTTCTCAAAAATAATGTTTCTGGTGTAATCGATAAATAGGCAGAGTCTTTCCCCCATTTATGATAATAAACAGAACATAAAGGCTCACTCTCTATGACAGATTCTAACCATGCTTCCGAAATTTTCTCATCAAAGGTTACGATGGTTTTTCGTGCCAATACTACTTTTTCTAATTCCTTACGATTCACCTTAGACAACACACTTTCCACATTTTTTTTCCAGATCTTAAATGCAGGAATATCTCTTCTCTCTTTGACTTTCATTGTCTTTTCTTCGCATGTAGCATTACTTTTTAACTGTTCTTTTATACTTTTTATCACATCATCAAGTGTTTGACACTCTGTATCAAACGTCACTATGACCTTTAAGTGTTTGTGATGATCTTTCTTAATAGTAATAAGTGGCACAAAAAAATAGTTTTCATCCATGTCTCTCCACACTTCATCTTTTTTGTCGTTTAAAGACTGAAAACATACGCCTCCATAAATAGACGCTCCCAACTCTTTTAAATGCTCTATTAAAGATGATTGTTTCATATAGTCGTTATATTTAGATGAAAAACGTATACTCTCTCCTAAAAATAAAGATTCACTCTTCATTTTATGACTCTTAAACAATCCTTTTTTTTGAGTTACTAAAACTGACAAAAGAGAACGTAATGAAAGGCATTGAACTGAGATATTAAACGTAAGGACTTTATATCTATCTACCGTACTATTCTCTGGCGATGTAACCGTATTTAGACTGTCAAAAATGGCTTCTTTTATTTCTCTCCATTTACACTGAGGACTTTCATTCATTTTTTGTACCAATATATAAACTGGCAATTCCAAATGTTAAGGATTTCCAAACTGTTGAAAACCCTGCATCTTTCATATGATTTACAAATGCATCTCCATATGGAAAGGCTTCTACTGTTTTATTTAAATAGCGATAAGCACTCTTGTTTTTTGACAGAACTCCCGCAATAAATGGCAGTATATGTCTAAAATAAAATAAATAAATAGACTTTATAACGTTATTTTTAGGCAGTGAAAACTCCATAATCAACACTCTACCTTGTGGCTTCACAACTCTATACAATTCCTTTAAACAGTTTTGATAGTCATCAACATTACGTATACCAAAGGCCATCGACACACAGTCGAAATGATTATCGTTAAAAGGTATCTGGGTCGCACTTGCATGGTGAAAGCAAACTTTTTTAGCATAACTTTTATCTTCCGACGCTTCCAACCCTTTTTTCATCATATTTTTAGATAAATCTAACCCATGAATTTCTTGTATATCAAAATGATGGTCATCCATAATGGAAAACATCACTTCTCCTGTCCCTGTTGCACAATCCAGAACTTTCAAATCTGATCCTTTAGGAAAATAGTCTACTAATTTTTGTCTCCATAACGACAAAATACCTGCCGAACAAATATAATTGAGCAGATCATAACGCTCTGCAATCGTATCAAACAACTTCCATGATTCAGATTTATCAATCTTTAGAGGAACAGTTAGTGGAGCTTCCTTTACCTTATCTTCTATTTTAGTTGCTACAGCACTCATATACATTATTATGAGTAAGATAATATTTTGGGTCAACCTGTTTTAGTCTCTTACCACTATTTTATTCCTACTCACTTGCAAATTAAGTGTTTCATGGTAAAGTTTTAGATATGCATAAATTTCTCATATCTTTATTAGGTTTATTTAACGCTCTTTACCTCACTTATCTGTCTTTAAATACTTCTGCAGTTTGCCTAGCAGGTCAGCGTTGCTCGGATGTTATTTCCAGTTCCTATGCATCACTTGGCCCCTTTCCTTTATCTGTCTTTGGAATAGCCTTTTTTTTAACCTTACTCGTTTTCTCTAAACCCTCCTTACAATCGGATCGTTTAGAAGGCTTTCGCTTTATTCTTCTCTGTCTTGGAGCTATTGCTTCTTTTCTATTAATGATAATCCAGTTCTTTGTTATTCATTCTTTCTGCCTATTTTGCACCTTTTCTTCAGTGATTACGTTCCTCTTACTTGGACTATCTTGGGAATCTAGAGTAAAAAACCTTGATGAGGCTAAATCAGCTATTTCAAACCTTCGGCTTCACGTTCTTACCTTTATAATCTTTTCTATTATTTTTGGCTTTTATTTTGGCATTCATAGCTTTTTTCAACATTATACCGTGACCCCTAAAAAAGTTATTGCCGCCACCTTTAGTTCTAAATCAATTTCCATAAGTGAATTAGATGCCCTTTCTGGAATAGAGTTTTTAAACTTAAAATATTCCTTACACAAACTTAGAGAACAAACGTTTTATAATGAGCTTCTCAAAAAAGACTCGTCATCTTTAAAGCTTTCTAGACGAGATTATTTTTCTGCATTTATCAGACATCAACTTGAAATATCTCATATGCCTACTCGGTATCGTATTCAAGCTATGAATGGAAACCCTCAAAAGTTGCGTGAACTATTAGCTACTACTCAAAAATCGCCCACATCTAATTATTATTTACAATCTCGATATGAAGACCTATTGTCTAAAATTCAATCTTTGCATAATGCATCTTTTGTCTTACCTGATGATAGTATTATTTCTATACAAAAAAACCCCCACCACTCTATTTATGTGGGGAATCCAAACGCAAACATTCAAGTAACGGTCTTTTCTGATTTCAAATGCTCTCACTGTGCTCACTTTCATGAAAAACTAGATAAAATTCTTTTAAAAAATCTGGATTTAATCAATGTAAATTTCAGACATTTCCCCCATGCTGGATCCTTATCTGAATCTATAGCTAAAGCCAGTATTTGTGCAGATCAACAAGATAAATTCTTAGCTTATGCCGATTATATCTATTCAAATCAACCCAACATTAGCATGACTAATTTTCTTAGCCCACTGAACGATCTAGATATAAACCCTTCTTCTTTTAATCGATGCTTTCACTCTTCAGACGTTCACTCCAGTATTCAGGAGGACTTAAAAGAGGCCAATCGATTGAACTTAAACTCTACTCCTATTATGATTTTAAATGGCCACATAGGTAAAATAGATCTCCTTAACTCTGAAATTCGTAAAGCAAGATCTCGACGATAAACATGTTTAGCAAAAAAAACATCCTCACCTTTATTTTAACTCTATGTATTTTAGCGTCATTCGCTCTCTTTCTTTATCTCTCTCCGCCGTCTTCTTCATCTGTGTATAAAGATGATCCCACCACCACTTTTAAAGGAGATACCCCTATAACTTTAACTACTATTCATGGTGAAAACATTGCCATAAGTGATTTAAAAAACAAGGTATTATTGGTTAATTTTTGGGCAACATGGTGCCCTCCATGCCGAGTAGAAATTCCTGAACTGATTCAATTAAAAGAATCTCTGGCTGATCAAAATTTCGAAATATTAGGAATAAGCGCTGATGATGACCATGACATTGTCTTGCAGTTTTCTAAGTCCGCGTCCTTTAATTATCCTATTGTTATGTTGGATCACTTTTTATATAACACCTTTGGTCCTGCGACATCTATCCCTACGAGTATTCTTGTAGATAAAAATTTCACTATTAAACGAGTATTTCGAGGATATCGTTCCAGTGAAGAAATTAGACCTTCGATACTACAACTTCTAAACCGTGACTCATAAGTCTACATTTACACCCGCCCTATTGTTTACAGGGATTATTGTGTCTAACTCTATCTCTTTAAACGAAATCTACCCCATCCTTGAATCTCACTTTAATAATACGATTGGTCAGATATCAAAAACCTTTCCATTTTCTCATTCCAACTATTATGAATCTGAAATGGGACCTGATCTTCAACGAGTCTTTCTATCGTTTAAAACCCCCATTTGTCCTAGTACTGGATATCGATACAAATTACTCGCTCATGATATTGAATCCCGTTACTGTGATGGCGCATCTCGGCGAATTAATATTGATCCAGGCATTTTATCTCTTCATAATTTAATTTTATTCTCCACGAAAAACTATGCTCATCGCATTGCTTGTCAGGACGGTATTTTTGCAGAATTAACCTGCAAATTTTCGTCTAAAACAATGATCCCTTTAGAGTGGACTTATCCCGATTTTAAATTACCGGCTATAGAAGACTTTTTTTTATCGATACGACAAGATTATCACCATCACCTAAAGGAAAACTATGACTCAGTTTATTCATAATCACCTGTTCTTTTCTGTCTTTTTTTCGATTATCCTGTCTAGCATTTTAGGCAGTTTTGCCAATATGCTTATTTATAGACTCCCTAGACAGATGGATACCATCTGGAAACCTTCATTTTGTCCCCATTGCTCTACATCTCTTTTGTGGCATCAACTAGTTCCTATCATTAGTTTCTTATATCAAAAAGGGTGTTGTTTAAACTGCAAAAAAACCATTAGCTATCGTTATCTTATTGTAGAGTGCCTTTTTGTATTCATTACTTTAACCACGATACTGCCTTCTTCCCCACTATTTTTAGATGCTCACTTTCTCTTTATTTCATATCTGTGCATTATTTTGTTTTTCACAGACCTGGAAACCTTTATTTTGCCCTTATCTATTACAGGATTACTCATCGTCTCAGGTCTAGTCATCTCCTTTCCCCAAGTCATGTCTACTTCTTTTTTCCTGCCTATCTTTTATCTCATTACAGGACTCCTAGCCTTTCGCTTTCTGTGTAACATGATATATAAACGTGAAAGCTTTGGTTTAGGGGATATTTTACTCATACTAGGTCTTTCTCTACACTTTGGAGCCCTGACCGCCTGCTTAACACTCTATACAGGCATTATTTTAGGTGGACTTAGCAGTATTATATTAATTCTGTTAAAACGAAAAACTCGCTATGACTCTATCCCTTTTGGACCTTTTTTGATCATAGGATTTTATGTCAGCATACTTTTAGAACAACCTCTTCTTTTGTTGTTCGTTTAATTGTTACTCGAAAAAATAATAGTCCTGTCTCTTTTAGGCATGCTATCTTTTTTCATCACCTTTTCGGTTCCTCATTCTCTGATCGACTCATTACATACAATCTCTGCCTTATCTCAGTGCCGTTTTTTTCATTTTCATTGCTATGTTACACATGAAGATGGGCTTTTATCTGTAAATGAACATGCGTTGATTCTAGAGTCGGGTACTTACAACTCCTCTATTGAGTTTCCACATCGATTTCAGCTCTCATCAAATCGAACTTTCTTAGGATTTAAATCTAATTTAAATACAAAATATGCTGGTTCTATACAGCTTCTTTCACCCACATCTCACTTTAAACTGACCCTTTCTCCAGGTTTGTCTTTCATGAAGTGGTATAGGAAATAATCATGCTCTTAGATTTACTCTGTTTACTCCTTCTTTTATCTATATCCATCCCCACTATTGTAGGTACGGTTCTCCAATCTTTAGTGTTATATCGCAGCCTAATCAAGCATTCTAGAATCTGCGATTTACTATATAAATATTGTAACACTCTAGAGATTCCTCCATCTTCTTCTTCCATAGACTATGATCAAGGGACTTTCTTTACGACTTATTCCACTACATTGAATAATGTTCTTATTCAGTGGGTTCACCTATTTTAGATTTATTTATGTTAAGAAAAATTTTACATGCTACATCTCGAGGATTCTCATTAATTGAACTCTGTATAACCCTGTCTATTATGGCCTTTATCTCCCCACTCTTAATTGACATTCTTTTAACACTATCCTCTCATTATCACCACTCTATTCATGGCATATTAAGAGAATCCGAATGGCAGGTTATCTCTACCATTATTCATAACGATTTGATGGAAGGCAACATCTCCGACATGCAAGCATTAGATTTTAACGTTACTCAGAAAAACTCTATTATAGAGTATTCTATAAACTCAACATCCTTAAAACGGCGCCGTAAAAGCAGTAAAATACTAAGCTCTTCTCTCCAGTTCAGAGCTATTCGTTATCCGTCTGACCAATGCCTCTCATTTATATTTCATCACTTTCCGGATCAGACATTATGCAAAGCTCTTATCAAATAACTATGCTGCACAGGTCCCAACATGGATTCTTTACCTTGTCTTTATGTATTATACTCATGATATTTTCATTACTATCTATGACACTACATCCATTATTAATTATGTATAAGACCCATATTCATCAAAAAACTTCGTACCTTTCCGCCTATACACAAAGTTTATCAGGGATTCGTCTAGCCCCTACCTTATGGAACTCTATTCCAATTCTAGATATTACTGAGCCGATAGCCTCTGACTTTTCAAATATAACCCCTTTAAAATGGGAGTCCTTTTCATTTATCTTCATAAAAAACTCTGACTATCTTTATAGCTATTCTCAACACCAAAACCAACGCTGTATTATCCGTGCTCGGCACGAAAATGATCATGGAAAAATCCACTTATTTGATCAAGAATTTTATTTTAATCTATAAAATATATAAGAAATTTTTTCTTCAATCAACTTTCTGGGAAAACTCTATTTGAACCAGATCCAAAATGCCTCTCAACATCATTTTGTAAAACATATATATTTCTTGTAGAGTATTGCCCCATTTTTTCTAATACACCTAACACCGAACCTAAGCAAGGGCCTAAAACTTTGTTCAACCAATATGGTAATGGGCACAAACTCTCTTTTAGACAGCTACTGCATTCATGTTTTTTTTCTAACTTGAATCCTGCATCCAAACATGAAAGTATATTTATTACACAATACATCATTAGTAATACTATTGCTGCAGTTCTTAGATTTGTCTCTTTAACATCCGGATCTAAAGTAGTTATTTGAGAAGAATTAGTTGAAACACTACTATTATGGGTGGGACCATAAATGTCAGTTCTATTATCCAAAACAGGTAATGCCTCAGCCCCATTGAAAAATATTTGATATAAAACGAGTGCCTTGAATAAATCTCTTCTTATTTGTTTTAGTTTTGTTTGTTTTAGTTTTGGATTATCAATTTTAGGGATATTTCTACGATGAAGATGACTAATAGTACTAAGTGTCATTTTTTTATTCCTACTCTATTAAAAATTCTTACATACTTATGTTATCGAACATAATACCTAAAAAATTTCATAATATTTCTGAAAGAATATGTAACTCTAACACTTCAATGAATAAAACAAATTCAAGTAGATTCGATGGGGCACATTATGTTACACTTCAATTGATTTAAGCAGAAAAAAAGGAGACAAAACATGCGATATTGGCTCATGAAGTCAGAACCTAATGTGTATTCAATTGATGACTTAGAACGCGATAATGTCACACATTGGGAAGGTGTTCGAAATTATCAAGCTCGTAATTTCATGCGAGATGATATGTCCGTTGGTGACCAGGTTTTGTTTTACCACTCTAATGCAAAACCTCCCGGAATTGCAGGATTTGCTACAGTCTCCAAAACAGCTTACCCAGACTTTTTTGCCTGGGATCCTGCCTCGAAATACTTTGATTCTAAATCATCACCTGAAAAACCCATCTGGATGATGGTAGAAGTAAAGTTTATCAAAAAACTTTCTTCTCTTATCTCCTTAGATAGCCTAAAAACATATCCCGAACTTGCTGAAATGATGGTCTTACGAAAAGGATCTCGACTGTCTGTTCAACCTGTTGAAAAAAAGCATTTTGATTTTATTAAAACAACACTGTCTACATAATAAAAAACTATCTTAATAGCGTCATTACCCTTTTTCTTTCAAGAGTCTATACATTTCTTCCATTTTGGGACACGAAAGTCCATATCGTTGAGCGACTTTAAGAGCATTTCCTAAAATGGCGTCACTTTCCATTTCTCTATTATTTTCCCAATCCATACACATACTGGTTTTATAAGGTTTCATCACCTTAGTGTCCGCTATATTTTTTTCAATCACCTTATCCTCTATTTGAACACCTTCTTTTTTAGCTAAACCCTGAACTTCCTTCATCACCGCTCTTATATAGTCTTCTTGTCCCGGCATTTCTAGAATCTCTTTTGTATTTTTCCCCTTCAAGATTACAGATAATGGGTTAAACGCCGCATTCCAAATTAACTTTTTATAGCGTTGATAGTGGATATGTTCTGATGCTTTAATTTCCACCGGTGCCTTCGAAAAAAATGATACAAATTCTTTTGTCTTTTCAGAAAGTCCACTTGGATAATCCCCAAAAATAGCTCTCCCATAATCTTGATGATGCACTGTTTTCTCATCTACTCTCGTCACGCATACAAAGGCCAACCCACTAATGAGATGCGTATTTGGAAATGCTTTAATATAAGGGTGCTCAATATCAATCCCGTTTTGCAATAAGACAATACTCGTATCTTTTCCAACAATCTTACTCAACTCTGAAATAAGATTAATACTAGGAAGTACTTTAGTCGCTATTACAATATAATCTGGAGAATAAGTAAGTTCACCTATCCGAGAATAAACTGCACTAGGTTTCCACGTTTTTATTGATTGATTAGGTTGAATAATATCAATTCCATTCTCTTCTATACTCTGAAAATGAGACCGTGACACACACTCCACTATTACATCATTTTGATTGCAAAATGATGCGTACAAAGAGCCTATGGCCCCCATTCCAATAATTAATATCTTTGATGACATCTTCTTATGTTTATAAATAAAATATACTCTTACGTCAAACCCATCTTGAATTTTAACTTAAAAACCTTTATTTTTTACGTATGACTATCACATATTCCTCATCTAAAGATATTCCTCTTGATGACCTTATCACTTTTTACAAAAAAAGTTTCACTGAAACTCCTCGTCCGACCCAGGATAAAAAAAGAATGGCTCTCATGCTTGAAAATGCAACTTTTATTATTTCTGCATGGGACACATCCACATTGGTAGGTATCTGCCGCTGTTTAAGTGACTATAGTTATGTCACTTATATTTCTGACTTAGCGGTTCATGAGAATTATCAACATCAAGGTATTGGTAAAATGCTGATTCAACATGTTAAACAAAAAAGTAGTCCTGACTGCAAGCTTGTCTTGCTATCAAACACCAATGCCAACACATACTATCCCCATATCGGCTTCTCCCCTCATGATAGAGCCTGGACCCAAACTTAACACATCCTATCTATACTCTTCAGCGTGCCTTTTTGCCAGTTCTACATATTTGGCCGCCCATTTTTTGTTATGCTCATAACTATCATGCGTAAATGTCTTCTTTTTAACAGCGGGAATTCCTGCCCATAAGGTATTTGCTTCCACTACAGTATGCTCTTTAACCACAGCCCCTGCTCCAATAACTGCCCCTCTTTTAATGACTGCCCCATTTAAGATAATCGCCCCCATTCCTATTAAAGCCCCATCTTCTATTGTGCAAGCATGCAAGATAGCTCTATGCCCCACCGTTACATCATTTCCAATACTACAGGGAATATCATTTTCTAAATGAATTAAGGTTAAATCTTGAATATTACTCCGTTCTCCTATACGAATACTATTAATATCTCCTCTTAATACACTTCCATACCAAATAGATGACTCTTTACCAATAGCCACCTCTCCCACAACTGTTGTTTGAGGGGCTATAAACACTGAAGGATCAAAACTATGATACCTCTTAATACTGGGTTCCGGTAAATCTGTTTTTTCCATTATTCGTCCTCCATCATTACATATAAATACTCTTTTCTATTTTCAAAGTTATCATATTATATGATATACTTATTATGATATTTATAAAATATAAAAAGGAATGAATGTGGAAAATCAAAATGAGTCTAATGAAGATCTTGAGTACAATGATGGCTTAGGCGATTTGCTTCGTGAGCGAGAAAAATTAGAGTTCAGTTGGGCCAAAACAAGTGTAATTCTTGTTCTAGTCCTAGGTGTTATCTTAATATCCATCACCTTTGTTTTTAATTCAGGAAAGCGTTTTTTTAATAAACAACAAACTGCAGTTAAAACATCTGCTCCCGCATCAACTAAAATTAGCTCAAAACCTTTGGTTGACTCAACTATATCTACACCTTCTACTAAAGCTCCACAAAAAGAAAACTCCCTAGCTAAAACATCTTCCATAAAAAAGCCTAAGAACAGTAAATCTACTGCGTCTCCTTACCGATATAAAGTCATTACAGGTTCTTTTAAAAACAAGTCTTTTGCTCGTAACCAACTCTCGTCATTAAAAAAGAAGGGCTTCGATGGTTTTATTAAAACAGTCAAATCAAATGGAGGGTCCACTCTATATAGAGTTCAAGCAGGTGCCTATAAAACTCGAAACCAAGCAAAATCTTTGCAAAGTCGTTTACAGAAACACTCTTTTGAGTCACATTTACTTATTAAGTAAGACTCCCTATATTTTTCCATCCCTGTGTCGACGCCACCTCTCTATTTAGCATCTTCATCTCCTAGACGTCATCAGATGTTAAAAAAATATGGTATTCGTTTTAAAGCGATTCAACATTCTTTTGATGAATCCTCTTTAGATTACAGTGACTTTTCTAGCCCCAGACAGTATGCAAAGGCAATTTCAAAATATAAGGCCCGCTCTGTCTCTCAAAAAGGATGGATACTCTCAGCGGATACAATTGTTGTATTTAACTCCCGTATTTATGGGAAACCTCGTTCATTTGACGACGCTCTAAAAACATTACTCACCTTGCAAAACAATACGCATCACGTTATCAGCTCTTTTTGTCTTGTGAACACGACAACAGAGCAATGTTTCTTGAGATCGGCTCAATCCACTATTACCTTTAATACCTTATCTAAGCATGATATTACTCGCTATATCCAAACCTATGAGCCTTTCGACAAAGCAGGAAGCTATGGATTTCAAGATTGCCCGGATATTCTTATTAAGGCGATATCCGGATCTATGAATACGGTCATTGGCTTTCCTATCCATTTATTTATACCTCTAATTAAACAGTTACAGCTTCAGTAACTTTGTTATATAATAGAGTTCATGTATAAACTATTGAAATCATTAGTTAGAAGTGATGATTTAGGAATTGATTTAGGAACACGGAATACCGTTGTCTATTCTCCAGGAATTGGAATCATCTTAAGTGAACCTTCTATGGTTGCCCTCGACAAAAAAACCGGAGCTATTATGGCTACCGGATATGAAGCCTATAATATGGTTGGTCGTACGCCTGGTAATATTATCGCCGTACGCCCTATGAAAGACGGAGTAGTTGCGGATTTCTCTATTACTGAAAAAATGGTGGATGCTTTTGTTAAAAAAACAAAGATTAAATCTCTCTTTAAAAAACCACGTATTTTAATTGGAATTCCATGGGGGATTACGAATGTAGAAAAACGTGCCGTTTCAGACGCCGCTTTACAAGCTGGAGCTGGGGAATCTCTCTTGATTGAAGAACCTATGGCCGCCGCTGTGGGAGCCTTGGTTGATGTTACTGAACCTAGAGGAAAAATGATTGTAGATATTGGTGGAGGAACAACTGAAGTCGCTATTATTTCCTTATCAGGTATTGTTGTCTGCAAATCTATCCGAATTGGTGGAGATGAGTTTGACCAGGCTATTATTCAACATTGTCGTCAACATTATAACCTACTCATTGGAGAACGTATGTCTGAACGTGTTAAAATAGAAATCGGTTCTGCCTCTCCTTTTGAAAAAGAAAAAAACATGATTGTGAAAGGGCGAGATTTAGTAAGCGGACTCCCCAAAACCTTTACGCTGTCTTCTTTTGAAATTAGAGATGCCTTAGCAGAACCTATTTCAGCCATAGTCACAACCATCCGATCTACCTTAGAGGAAACGCCTCCTGAATTGTCTGGAGATATATTGAAAGACGGTATATTAATGACAGGAGGGGGATCCTTGCTATATGGTATTGCTCATCGTATTGCCAATGAAACAGAATTACAGGTTTCTCGAGCAGAAGACCCTCTCACCTGTGTTGCATCCGGAACTGGAAAAGTGCTTGAATCTGAAGAGTTGATGAGAAAAATAAGCTCAACTATCTCTCATAAGAATACCTATTAAAGTCTCAAACAAAGCTTTTCTTCGTCGATTATCGCATTCATTATAGATGTCTTCTTTTCTTAAATAGTCATAACATTTCTTTAATATATTGTTTCTTTTTTCTTCTAAAAAAGTATCGATACTATCTTTATTTTGCTGATATATATCCTCATATTTTTTCTGGTAGTTTTGTACGACTTCTTTGTAGTTTAATGCATTAGAAAAGCACTGTTTTTGATCTTTTTTAATCATGAACATTTCTACAAATTCTTTAACGACATCTTCGACACTCTTACATAATAACGACACTATTCCGTCATATCTATGAGATTTTCCGTCTATATTATCCATTAAAATGAGGGTTAACAGCTCCGAATAATCATACATCGAAATATCACCTGTATCAAAAAACCAAATATCAGAAAAATACATTTTTAAACACCGTTGACTCTCTTCAGTATCTTGATCAAATAAAGATGTTAACACACCTTGAAGAGCTCCTTTTTTAGGAGCACAGTCCGCGAGAACTTCAAGTACAGTCATGACAATATTGGATTCAGAGATCGCCTGAAAACATTCTGACAATGCAGAAAAAGGCATGTTCAAACACTCATACTGAATAACTGCGTGCCCATATTCATGAATCACGACATTTTTCTCGCAATCACGTTTAAATGTTGTATAAAAAAAGTCTTTATCCGGATAACTTTTCACCACCCGTTGCCTAAGATGTTTTCCTATTCTTACTTCTAATGGAAAATCTTCATTGATAGATTCATGTTGCTGGCCCCACTCATAATCCCATTTTAAAAAAAACATCTTATCAATACATGGGTTTCTCACCACAATATCATTGTTATTGATCATTCCTACCATTGGCACACTTAATCTTACTGTCGAACACAGCTGTCTCTCCATTAACATCACCGTAAAGGCGTCTTCATCATACTCTGTTACATAGCCACATAAACATTCTAATGATCTTCCCTGATACGACCAGAGCAACCGAAGAGAGGATCCCCGACTCCTCAACATATCATTGCACTCTTGATAGTTACGATGCGTAAACGATTTTTCTTCTAGGTTAATCGTGTATTCGTTGACATAGGCGCTTATTTGATCGATTGTTTTATGGGAAAGATTCTCTCTTTCTAAGACAGACTGACACGTTCTTTCTAACGATTGATCTGAAAATTGTTTACACTGCTCTATAAAGAATGAATCTGGATGATGCTCGTCTTTATTGACCCAATAGTCAAGAATACAAAACACATGACATTGCTGAATAAGTTCTTTCTCTAGAACCTCTACATTAGCGCTTTTCATAAGTAACTAAACGCTTAACATACTGACTCATGATATAGTTCTGAGCATCATCTGGGGTATATTGCTTATCTGTATTTAAGCTATAAAGCAACGTAAAGACTTTACTTTTAACTCGTGTATGAAACTCATCTATTTCCGTTTTATCCTTCGTAAATGTTTTAATAAGCACAATGATTTTCGCCCATAAAAAAGAATAATAATCATAAGACTCTTGATCTATAATAGGATGTATTTTTAACACTTCCCCATGTGCTAGATCATGAATAAACTTAAAAGAATACTGCTCATTTTCAATAATATAGTTCTGTTTCATCACAATATCTTTAAATTCCCTGATACTTGTGTTTAAAATCGCAATAAGTCTTGTTAAAAATGAAGATGGATTCTCTAAATCAAAATCTTTGATCATCTGATCAAACAATATATCTTGGTCTGGGGCTAAATAACGCAACAGAATTAAATGAATCATTTCAGAATACTCAAACATAGATTTATCTGATGTATCAAAAAACCATGTATCTGAAGCATAGGTAAAAAACAAATCGCTTGCTTTTTCTTTGTTTACAGTTGAAAGCAGTGCTATTTTGTATAAAACACCCATCTGCTCATCTTTAAATGGAGCGATATCTGCTAAGCATTCATTCACGGAGTCAAATAGTGACATTGGATAACTTTCTAACTTCTTCATAATGGCCATCATTTCATAATCTATAGAATCATTGATAATGACATGACCAAGCTCATGGTAAAACACATTCATCCCGATTCTATCACAAATAATGGATTCAAAATTAGGTTTGTCTTTAATATTTTTAACTGCTCTTTCCTTTAAAATTTGCGAAATTTTATATGCATCAGAAAATGACGATAAATAGCCATAATCATCTATCGTTTTCCATTTCATTTCTACCATATACTGAAAACATTCTTTTCTAAGAAATATTTTTTGATCAGAGGTTAAAGCAGCCAAGGTTTGATGAACAGAAGGAAAAATCAAAAATTCTTTTTCTATCCACCACGAATTCTTTACTCCGTTTACTTCCTTTAAACACCCACAAATTACGGTATACCAACTTCCTAACATTACCGGGATAATATAATATGACGATTCAATAAAGGTTAACATCCTATTGAGCTCTTTTGTCTTTAACCCAGATAACGAATATCCCTTAAACCTATATGAATACTGTTTCATTTCATATACACACTGTTCTTTTGTCAATGAACGCAACCCGTATTCATCAATATAGTGATTATATATGGCTTCATCACAAGCCATTGATGCTTCTTGTTCATATTTCTTACGATCTTTTTGGAAACAAGCTTGATTAAAAAACGTAGAAAATATTTGTTCTTTACTATATCCCGAAAAATCATCTGCTAAAACCATATAATGACATTGAGTCACTCCAATACGTTTCAATGTCTCCAAAACGACTTTTTCTATCGTTTTTCGGATTGTATTGGTATTTTCTTCAGGGGAGTTATGCTGGGTATACGTGCTAAAGGATGTATATTTTGTATAAATGAAAGGATCAAATAATTCTTCAACTTTTATCATTATTTGACCCTCCCAACATTAAAAAAAGTTATGCGGAACCAGCTGTCACCTGTAGTGCTGACGGAGCTTCTTCCAGTGCTGTGTTAGCTTTAGCAGGTAGTTTACCTCTTTGAACTTCACTCGACTTTCTTGCTGATGCTGATGCTGATGCTGCTAAATCAGGTTTTTTTCCTTGTTTTGCTCTTTTGTGTGCCTCGCTATCGGGTCCTGCTCCTTCTGTTGGTCCTAATTGTGCATCACTGGGACGTTTTAATGTTGTTTTTTTGGAGTCGTCACCACCCTCGACTGCTACTGCTGCTGCAGGCTGTCTATCTTGCGCGCTTCCCCCACCTTGAAGACCTCCAATGGAGAGTGGGGTCTCTCTTCTAACCCCTCCTCTACCTCTTTCAGATGGGCTACCATTTTCAGATGGGCTACCATCTACTCTCGCTCTTTTAGCTTTCGGTGCTCCAGATGAAGCTTTCTGTGCTCCAGATGAAGCTTGCGGTGCTCCAGGTGAACTAGCTCTATATGACATATTATTTCTCCTTAATTTTCTTTATCTTATTTCACTCTTGATAAGTTATCGTTCTTTAATTTTAAAAAATTTCACTCTTTTTAAACCCAGAAACACACAACTATAATATATATATATTTTACATATAATTTACATAAAAGTCAATTTCCAAACTCAAAAAAGCAATCTTAACTCTAAAACTAAATTATATTGACCAAAAACTAAGCAATACACACTGCAACATCTAAATTCTTATATATTCATTTTATTCAAATCTGCACTCTGCAACATATTTTATCAATATACTACAAACTTATACGTCATTATTAACACTCTCGATACTTACACTGCTCAATTTGATGACTTTTTATTATCACATTAAACATATAAAATCTTACTCTTTTCCAAAAGTCTCGCTATACTATAATGAATACATTTTAAGGATAATATTGTGTTAGAGTCATTAGAAAAAATAAAAAACGAGTCAATAAATGATATTCAATCTGCACAATCTACTGCCGATTGCGATCAGCTCAAATCTTTTTTTCTCGGTAAAAAAAGCCCTCTTGCAGCCGTTTTAAAAGATATCCCCTCTCTCCCCGTTGAACAACGCTCTGTTGTAGGTAAACGTGCTAATGAAATCAAACAAGAACTTTCGGCATATATTCAAGAAAAAAAACAGACCCTTCATACTCAACAACTTGAACACTCTCTATCTCACGATAGTACAGACACCTCTCTGCCTCCTTTTAAAATTCGTAACGGAGCCTTTCATCCCATCACCTCCATCACTCGTGATATATGCGATATCTTTTCGCGTCTCGGCTATTCTGTTAAACAAGGACCCAATGTAGAAAGTGATTTTTATAATTTCGAAGCACTCAACATCCCTGAACATCACCCCGCTCGCGCTATGCACGACACCTTCTACCTTAAGAATAAACAGGTTCTCCGCACTCACACATCTCCAGTACAAATCCGTGAAATGCTATCTAAAAAACCCCCTGTCAAAATTATCGCTCCTGGAAAAGTTTACCGCTGCGATGCAGATGTAAGCCACTCCCCTGTATTTCACCAAATTGAAGGACTTTGTGTTGACAAAGGTCTCACTTTTTCTGATCTTAAGGGCACTTTAGAGTTCTTTCTTCATGAACTTCTAGGCCCCGAGAAAAACATCCGTTTTCGTTCAAGCTATTTCCCTTTTACAGAACCCTCTGTTGAAATCGATGTCGAATTTAAAAGCAAAAATAAATCTTCTTGGATGGAAATTATGGGTGCTGGAATGGTTCAACGAAAAGTGTTCAAACACGTCAACTATAATGCCGACGACTTTACTGGGTTCGCCTTTGGACTAGGAATCGAACGAATCGCCATGATTAAATACCAAATCGATGATATTCGTCTTTTCTACGAAAATGATAGTCGCTTTATTCAACAATTTTAAAAGGATATACAATGAAATTTAGTTATAGCTGGTTAAAATCTCTACTTCCCCTTACAGAATCTCCTGAAGACTTAGCTGAAAAATTAACCATGGCTGGTCTTGAAGTGGAATCTATCGACTCTATAGGGACCTGCATTGAAGGCATTACCACTGGAAAAATTGAAAGTATCTCTCCTCACCCTAACGCCGATAAACTTGTCATCACCTCTGTCTCTGATGGAAAAAATTCTCACCAAATTGTAACTGGAGCCAAGAATATTAGTGTCGGAGATATTATACCCGTAAGTCTTCCTGGAAGCGTTGTTGCTAGTGGAATGAAACTCAAACAAACCGCTCTTCGAGGAGTTGATTCTTTTGGAATGCTCTGCTCTGAAACCGAATGCGGAATAACAGATGAATCTGAAGGGATTTGGATTCTTCCCTCTGATACCCCTCTCGGTGTTGACTTTGTAGAGTATGCCATTCTTAAAGATAGCATTTTGGATATCGCTATTCTTCCCAACCGTGGCGACTGCCAAAGTATCTGGGGACTAGCTCGAGAAATCGCAGCTATTACCGGCGAAACTCTAAGCTTACCCAAAGTCTCTGTCTCTTCTACAGACATCAAACATTCGTATTCAGTTCAATCACAATCGTCTCACTGCCCTCTTTATATTGGACGCTACATCTCTTCGATTAATAAAGCCCCTACCCCTTTATGGATGAAACGACGTCTAGAACTCTGCGGCATTCGCCCCATCTCTCTTATTGTCGATGTTACCAACTACGTTCTACTAGAAACCGGCCACCCTCTTCATGCTTTCGATGACGCAAAATGCGCCTCTAAATCTATCTCTATCATCGAATCCACAAAAAAACACTCTCTTACTACTCTAGATAGCCAAAAACGATCGTGCCAAGAGGGCCAATTGCTCATTTGTGAAGGCAATACCCCTGTGGCTTTAGCTGGTATTATGGGCGCAGAAAATACAGAAGTCTCTCCAGATACGTCTGCTATTTTTCTTGAAGCTGCCTACTTTACCCCCCATATCATTCGCCGATCTGCCACACTTTCTGGTCTTCGAACAGACAGCTCCTCTCGTTTTGAAAAAGGGACCAACATCGAAACGACTGAACTCGCCTCTCAACGTGCTGCCATGCTCTTACAGGAACTAGGTCAAGCAACAGTTTCAAATCATGTTATTACCTGTAAAGATAACACTCATGAACTCTTCAAATCTAAATCCCTCCCCTTTGATATCAACCAACTCAATTCTTTTTTGGGTTCTAATCATAACGAAAACTCCATTAAAACATTGCTCACTACTCTAGGTTTTACTATTAAAAACAAACAAATTTCCATTCCCTCTTGGAGACGTGAAGATATTTCCGACTGGCCCTGTATTGCCGAAGAAATCGCACGTCTAAAAGGATTCGATAGCATTCCTTCAACTTTACCCACTCAACATATTATCCAAGATCAAGACAGCCTTGAACTCACTCTTACACGATCTTCTGAAGACTTTTTCGTCCACAACGGTTTCACCCAACTGAATACCTACCCCATGGTATCAGAAGACGATATTAAACACTGTAAACTTAGTACAGATCTATCCCAATACGGACTAGCTAACCCCATATCCCCTGAACTTGCCGTTTTACGCCCCTCTCTCCTCCCCTCTTTTCTTCGCATCATTAGCCACCATAGTGCCCGACAACAGCATGATTGTGCCTTTGTTGAAGTGGGTTCTCACTTTAATGATAACAACGAAGAACATGTTTTAGCCTTCTGTCTAACGGGATCCCCTTACGAAAACACTGCATCCCCAGATCAACGCTCTATTGCAGAAAACTCACCTTTCATACACTTACAATCTCTTTTACAACGACTTGAAGCTCAACTCGGGTATTCCTTTACTCTGTCCTTTGACTCGCCTGACTCTTGGCATCATCCTGTACAATTTCAACACTTTTCCATTGGAAACATAAACCTAGGGTCTCTTGCTCTTGTTCATCCTTCCATTAGCTCTCAATTTAACATTCATCATCCTTTGGCCTTTGGCCATCTCTCTTTAACTCGATTAGCAAGTATAGTTGCAACTCCTAAACAATATCGCCACTTTTCCTCTTTCCCCTCTACTCGACGAGATATCGCTTGCTGTGTCCCTAAATCTCTGTCTTATGCTGAAATCCTCTCCCATATTCATACCTATAAACACAAAAGTGTAGTAGATATTGGTATTTTTGACCTTTTTGAATCTGAAAAATTAGGTCCAGATAACAAAAGTATAGGCATCTATCTTATTTACCAAGACCTCAAACAAACTCTCGCTGACGAAAAAGTAAATAAAGCCCACCAGCGCCTCTGTGATCAACTGGTTAAACAACTTCCTCTTACCATACGTTAATCATGGTTACTCTCGCCCCCGAACAACAAACTCCCATGGTTCGACAATATCTTGAGATTAAATCTCGACACCAAGACGCATTGCTATTTTTTCGTTTGGGTGACTTTTATGAACTCTTTATGGATGATGCAATTATTGCATCTAAAGAATGTGGTCTGACACTCACTGGTCGTGGCAAAGATGAAAGCCGTATTCCAATGTGCGGAGTTCCCCATCATGCAGCCGACAACTATACCCATAAACTCATTAAAAAAGGCTTTAAAGTAGCCATCTGTGAACAAATTGAAAACGCTTCCGATTCAAAAGAGATTACCAAGCGAGATGTCGTTAAAATACTAACTCCAGGCACTATAATCGGATCAGATCATATGGACGCTGAAGAAAATCATTTTCTTGCGGCTCTTTTCAAAGCTCATGACAATTGCTTTGGACTCAGTTTTATCGACTGCTCTACAGGTGAATTCCGTTGTTGTCAGTTTGAGTCTCAACAAGACATTCTTCAGTTTCTCCAACGTCTAGACCCAAAAGAATGTCTTTGTGATGAATCTCTTCATCAAGAACTTGAATTAGACTGTCTCAGTTCTTCTTATATCCCTCTCTCTATTCCAAGATCTTCAGAAAAATTATGTTCTTTTTTTAAGATCAACAACATTACAAGCTTTGGTTTAGATCCTGTTCAACAAGCACTTCCTTCCGCTTGTGCTATTCTAGACTACCTTTCTCATACTCAAAAACAAACACTGGATCATATCACAAAATGCCTTCCTCATCATATCAAAAACACCATGATCCTAGATGCTGTTACTATCCGAAACCTTGAACTACTTACCCCCATTCACAGTAACGACAAAAAAGGTTCTCTATTTTGGGTACTCAACAAAACAAAAACCAGTATGGGTGCTCGTCTTCTGCGAAATTGGATGCAAAATCCTTTAACCAATGTAGAAGCTATATCCCTCAGGCATGATGCCATTTCCGAACTAAAAGACGACCTTCTCTCTCGTGAAGAAATTAGAGAACAATTGCATCAAGTCTACGACCTCGAACGGCTGCTTTCTCGTATCGTTTCTCATATCAATAACCCTCGTGACTGTATCGCATTAAAAGAAAGTCTTCATTCCTGTCTTGAACTCGATTCTATTTTGTCTCACTTCTCCTCTCAACCTTTATCTAATATTCACAGTATCTTCAATCAAAAAGAAAATGAAGAACACCCTTTTGTTACCATTACATCTCTTATCTCGAAGGCAATAATAGATAGCCCTCCTCAAACACTAGCTCAAGGACAGATCTTTAAATCTGGGTACAATCAAGAATTAGACGAACTCAAACAATCCTTTAAAGACATCAAAGACTGGATAGGATCACTCGAAAAAGTCGAACAAGAAAAAACTGGCATTAAAACACTACGCGTTGGTTTCAACAAAGTCTTTGGATACTATTTCCAAGTGTCTAAAGGCCAAACAGATAATGTTCCCGACTATTATATACGAAAACAAACTCTCACCAACGCCGAACGCTACATCACACCCGAACTTAAAGAAAAAGAAACCATTCTCTTGCACGGCGAAGAAAAACAAATTCAATTAGAACACGAGCTCTATATAGCTTTAATTTCTCAACTCAAGACCTTTATCCCCATTATTCAAAATGCCGCGAAAGCCATTGCTCACTTAGACACCTACCAATCACTGGCTTCTGTTGCACAGCAACATAACTATTGCCGACCTTCATTTTCTACCGACTCTCAGTGTTTAGAACTTTCTGATTCTAGACACCCTGTTTTAGAAAAACAAAACCCAGAAAAAATCGTTTCTAACTCCCTTTCTTTATCCTCTTCTGACTTTATGATACTCATTACTGGGCCCAATATGGCCGGTAAATCTACTCTCATGAAACAAGTCGCCCTCATCTCTGTCATGGCTCAAATGGGATCTTTTGTTCCAGCAAGTTCTGCAAAACTCAGCATTATAGATCGTTGCTTCACGCGCATTGGGGCTGCCGATAATTTAGTCGAAGGACAATCTACCTTTATGGTAGAAATGACTGAGACAGCCACGATCTTAAATAATGCCACAGAAAAAAGCCTTGTCTTACTAGATGAAATAGGGCGAGGAACGTCAACCTATGACGGGATGAGTATCGCTGGTGCTGTTATGATGCATATACATAACCATATCAAAGCACGAACTTTGTTTGCGACACACTACCATGAACTTACGTCCATTACCGACACTTGCCCTCATGTCAAAAACAGTTCTCTTGCCATTCAAGAAGAAAAAGGGGCTCTTGCTTTTACCTACAAGCTCAAAGAAGGCCCTGCTGATAAAAGTTATGGAGTTCATGTTGCCAACATGGCTGGATTACCTAAGTCTGTTATTGATCAAGCATCGTCTATGCTCTCTCACCTGGAATCTCAACAAGCTTCTATTAATCGTCCTAATCAACTAACTCTTTTTTAATATCAAAAAACGAATTTTAAACCTTAGTTTATCTATACACATCATTAAAAAATATTATAAACTTTTTAACTATACATTTTTAAAAAGTTTTTAAGAAACTCTTTAGCCATTACCTCACCTTTGATAAACTTATCTCTATGAAGTTCACAAAAGATAGTACCTGTCCCGATGTTATTCTCATAGAACCTCGACTATTTCCAGACGGAAGAGGCCACTTTTTTGAATCCTATCGTGAAGATGTCTTTTCCAAAAATGGCATTCACACTCCCTTTGTCCAAGACAACCAAAGCGTTTCTAGCAAACACGTTCTCAGAGGCTGTCACTTCCAAAAACCTCCTAAAGAACAAGCGAAACTCGTCCGAGTTGATGATGGTGAAATCTTTGATATTGCCGTAGATATTCGTCCGGATTCTCCCACCTTTTCCAAGTGGACCGGGTACACCCTCTCTTCTCAAAATCATCGGATGCTCTATATCCCTAAAGGCTTTGCTCATGGCTTCTTGGTCTTAAGCGATTCTGCAACTATCTCTTACAAATGTTCTGACTTTTATTCGCCCGAACATGAAGATTCTCTCATTTATAATGACCCTCAGGTTAATATCTCATGGCCCATTACAGACCCCCCTCTTTTGTCTCCTAAAGACGAAAAAGGAAAGATTTTGGCTGATATCCAATATAATTCATTTCTTTCATATTCAGAATAACACGTCTTTTTAGGTTACAAACGTTTTCAGGTATGCTACACTTTTTGACTTAGAATACTGTTACATTTTGTATTTTATTAACAATGTAACCCAGCAACATTATATAGAGGTGCTTTATGACTGAAAATCAACTGTGGAAAAATAGACGCTATTGCGCAGAATTAACCGAAAAAGACTATAACCAGACAGTTCACTGCTGTGGATGGATTGATACGATTAGAGATCATGGCCAACTACTTTTTATGCATTTACGAGATAAATCTGGCGTAGTACAACTTGTCTTCGACCCAGAAAAAGATAAAGACCTTCATGCCCAAGCAGAACAACTCCGCAATGAATACTGTGTTTCAATCTCTGGAACTATAGTAGAACGAGTTGGCGAAGCTAAAAATGACGCACTTCCTACAGGCCACTTAGAAATTCATGTTCAATCCCTGTCCGTTTATAGCTCATCTAAAACTCCACCTTTTGTTCTAACCGAAAAAAGCCAAGTCGATGACGATTCTTCTGAATTCAAGGTTGATGAAGACTTACGCCTCAAATATCGTTATTTAGATTTACGTAGAACCAGTATGCAAGAAAAAATGATAGCTCGATACAAAATCATGAAAGTCATTCGTGATTACTTAGACGAACAAGGTTTTATCGATGTCGAAACCCCAGTACTCACTAAATCTACTCCTGAAGGCGCTAGAGATTACCTAGTCCCTTCCCGTCATCATGACAACACCTTCTACGCTCTCCCCCAATCTCCCCAAATGTTTAAACAATTGCTCATGGTCAGTGGCTTTGATAAATATTACCAAATTGTAAAATGCTTTCGTGATGAAGATCTACGTCCCAACAGACAACCTGAATTTACTCAATTAGACCTTGAAGCCTCGTTTATTGACGAAGCCTATATCTATAACTTACTTGAACCTCTTGTAAAAAAAGTATTTGCTGTTGTCGGCAAAGAAATCTCTGCCCCTTTTCCTCATATCACGTATCATGATGCCATGGAACTGTATGGAAACGATCATCCTGATCTTCGCTTTGATATGAAAATGGTGGATGTCTCTGAAAAACTCCGAAACGTTAATTACAAAATCTTCAACTCTATTCTCGCTTCAGGTGGCTCTATCAAAGGAATTAACGTTAAAGGGAAAGCCTCTGAAATGAGCAAAAACATGCTCCAAGAAGAACTCGCTAAAAAAGTCGTCCCCTCTTTCGGTGGCAAAGGTATGAGTTGGATGAAAATGGAAAATGGAGCTCTTAACTCTAATGTCGTTCAGTTCTTTTCTGAAGATGAACAAAAAGCACTCATCGAGTCTTTCAACGCTGAAGATGGGGACGTTCTATTATTTATTGCCGATAGCAATAAAGCTGTTGTTAACGATGTTTGTGGCCGTTTACGTTTATATGTTGCCGAAAAATGGGGCTTTATCGACAAAAACAAAATAGCACCTTGCTGGGTTACAGACTTTCCTATGTTTGAACTAAAAGACGGAAGGCTATCTTCTATGCACCATCCTTTTACCCAGCCTGACCACGCCTTCTCTTCAGCTTCTAGTACTGATGATTATCTAGCCGTTAACTCTCGGGCCTATGACTTAGTCATTAACGGAGAAGAAGTTGGTGGAGGAAGTATTCGTATTCATGACTCTGAAATCCAAACAAAAATTTTCTCGGTCTTAGGGTTAAGCAAAACTGACATTCAAGAAAAATTCGGCTTTTTTGTTAATGCTCTTCAATTCGGGACACCTCCTCATGGCGGATTAGCTCTGGGCATGGACCGCTTGGTTGCTATGGCTACAGACTCTGACTCTATTCGAGAAGTAATCGCTTTTCCCAAAAATAGAGTTGCGTTCTGCCCTTTAACTCAGGCTCCATCACATGTCTCTGATGAGCAACTTACAGAATTGAAACTTGCTTGCATTAAAGAAGAAGTCTCTATCACCGACTAAGAATGTTTATAGCTTAGGTTTAAACACCTAAAAACAGGGTATACCTATGCTAGATGCTTGTTCCTTTATATATGTCTGTGTCTCCTTCCATCCAAGCTAGATCCATGGATTGGAAAAATGAGCACTATGATCGCTATCACCACGACCTCGTTTCAGTACGATATTCTCACCCCTCTTATGAAATAAAACAAAAACCTGTTTTCATAACAGCTCATGGCTTTGGAGCCTCTCCTTTTGAATGGAAAGAATTTAAAGACTATGTTGAAACACACTCTAATGCACTTGTTTCAAATGTTTATTTGGGCCATCATCAAAACTTACAGCTTTTTTCAACAGCTACCTGGCAAGATTGGATGCAGCCTATTATTTCTGAATACCAAAGACTTATTGATCTAGGATTTGAAACGATTAATCTCTGTGGGTGTTCAACAGGTGCAACCTTAATGCTCCAGCTGTTTCATCACAACATGTTTCGTCCTTCGATCCCTATTAAACATGTCGTTTTTATTGACTCGTTAATAAAAACAAAGAAAAAACTTCTGTATCTCTTACCCTATTTCAAATATTTCATTAAAGATATTCCCGTCTCTTCCACTACTGAAGAACATCACCATTGGCTTCCTGTTAGACCTTTATTTTCTCTTCTCCAATTACTGGATTTAATCAATCATTCACATGATATACTCAAGAAAGGTGTTTCATGCGCCTCGCATATCACCTTTTCCTTATTTCAATCTAAACATGACCCCATTATTGAACGACAATCTGCCTTAGATATCTATAACGGCCTATTAAAAAAAACACCTTTGGATATTTCCATTACCATGGTTCAAAGTAAAAAACATGTATTCACTCGACTTGAAGGACGGGAAGATGTCACTCTAAAAGATATCGAACTCCAACAACATATTTTTAAAAAAATATTAACCACAACTCAACAAAAATGCCCTAACTTATCTCTCAGTTTATAAATCTTCTTCTCTTACTTCTATCGGATAATCACCCGTAAAGCAATGATCTGTAAACTGAGGACATTCAGAGTCCCTAGATTCATATCCCATAGCTTTATAAACACCCTCTAAAGTTATAAAAAAGATAGATGTCGCTCCCACTACTTTTGCCATTTCTTCTATTGTATTGTTAGAAGCAAGTAGTTCCTTCTTGGTCGGAGTATCAATCCCATAAAAATCTGGAAATTTAATTGGAGGAGAAGACACACCTAAATGAACCTCTTTTGCACCTGCATCAAACACCATTTTTACAACCTTGCTAGCAGTTGTTCCTCTTACGATTGAATCATCAATCAAAATGACTCTTTGTCCTTCTATAACTGATTTATTTACACTATGTTTTAACTTTACACCGAATTGTCTTATACTCTGCGCCGGTTCAATAAAGGTTCTTCCAACATAATGATTTCTAATAATCCCCAATTCAAACGGAATACACGACTTCTGAGCAAAGCCAATGGCTGCAGGAACACCCGAATCAGGAATAGGGACAACTACATCCGCTGCAATTTTATTTTCTATAGCCAACCGCTCCCCCATTTTTTTTCTATAAGTATAGACCGTCTTTCCCTCTATCATACTACTTGGACGAGAAAAATAAATACGCTCAAAAATACAGGGACGATCCTTAATATTCTGAAATATTTTAATACTCTCAACCCCTGCTTCTGAAATAACAACCATTTCACCGTTTTCTATATCGCGAATATATGTTGCTCCAATAATATCCAAAGCGCATGTCTCAGATGCTAAAACATATCCCCCATCTTTCTTTCCAAGAACTAAAGGACGTATTCCAAACGGATCCTTTACTCCAATAAGCTTTTTATTTGTTAAAATAACTAAAGAATAAGCCCCCTCTATTTTCATCAATGCATCCTGAATCTTTTCAACAATCCTTTTTTTTGGAGACCTTGCAACTAACTGTAAAATAACTTCGGTATCAGAAGTCGTTTGAAAAATTGACCCTGCTTCAATCAACTCTCTTTTTAAACGTTTAGTATTGGTCAAATTACCGTTGTGAGCACAAGAAAAGCCCCCTAATGCCAAATTGGCAAATAAAGGCTGTATATTTTCAGGCTTTGAATCTCCTGTCGTAGAGTATCTAACATGTCCTATAGCATTTTTACCTGGAAGCTTATTCAAGGTCTCTACATTATTAAAGTTCTCTCCAACTAACCCTTCTTTTTTAACAGAATAAAAAGATTCTCCATCAAACGTAACGATACCGGCCCCCTCCTGACCTCTATGCTGTAAAGAATGGAGTCCTAAAGTAGCCAAAACTGAAGACTCTTCTAATCCAAAGGCTCCGAAAACACCACATTCTTCTTTTAAACCCATACATCACCCGCCTAGTTCAGAATACATATACACACACAAATTTTATTCTCATTAGTGTACAATATTTAGCTTGTCTTTAAAACGGGCATTCACGTTTTCTGTGATAACACTAGCTCATAGAACCTTATTTTGATCTGATTTTTTCGTTCTGGAAAAAGAGAGGTACACACTGTATACATCTCCTGAACATAGTCCAATCTCCCCTCCTCTGAAACCCAACCTCGCATATCTCCCTTATACTCTATCAAACGACTATGCGATAACGTGGTAGCTTGCTTTACATATTTTTTTTTCTTTTTACTCACATACGCCAACAGATCTTTTTCTTCTGGTGTCCCTGACAAAACAATTATCTCTGCCTGATTAATTATCCATTTATCAACTATAGTTAATGTCATCTTCGGATGATTAACTATAGACTCTTCTTGAATCTCTTCGTGTATTAAATACTGAAACACAGATTCTTGTACTGGATAAGAAAAATAATAGTCAGAACTAAATACCTGAATTTCTCTCCACAGCATAGTTCCCACTAGTATGACGGCTATTAAACATAGGCTCGTTATCTTAAAATAACGCATAATCCTTTTTCTACCTCAGAAAACCCACTCTCTTCTATCCTAACCGTATAAGGGTACACACCGTTCATCATATCTGTTAGATCTAAATTTATGGAATTGTTCCCTTTAACACTCTGGCTACTCGCCTCTAAAATCTGCGTTCCATCCATCTTATACACTTCAACAATGATTGTTAAGTTTTCTTTTTTAGCTGTAAAAAATACCGTCGTTGACGTACCCTTTACCGGATTTGGCGCATTAAGAACACGAGACAAAATCTGTTCGTCCTTATCATCTTTCCCTGTCTTTTTATCTACTAGGTCAAATGTTTCCGCCTCAATATCAAACTCTGCTAATAAGCCCAAAGCCAATGGCATTCCATGCCCCTTATCTGCCCCTTTTACTACAGGTGATGAACTTGATTGTTGCATCAATGAATAAAGCTCTTGAGATGTTAGAGAAGGTTGATAGGCTTTGATACTCGATAATATCCCAGAAATAATAGCCGCACTCTGAGATGTTCCTGTCATAGGCCCATATCTATTAGAAGGCAATGACGAATAGACCTGGCTTCCAAATGCAGAAAAATCTACATGACGTCCATAATTTGAATACCACTCTTTATTCATGTCTTCATCCACAGACCCTACCCCTATCACCCCCTCAAACGAAGCTGGGTATAATACATCATCCGTACCACGATTCCCCACTGCTGCCACAACGATCACATCATGATCTTGTGCGTATATAATGGCATCTTCTAACACCTTCGTTTTTTTGCTATACCCCCAGCTACAATTGATGATATGAGCACCATTATCTACCGCATACCGAATGGCTAAAGCAGCCTCCAATTGTTTTCCTTTTCCAAATCTATTAAACACTTTTAATGGTAAAATTTTTGCATTCGGTTGAATCCCTGTAATCCCCACTCCATTTCGTTGTGCCGCAATAATGCCAGATAAATGTGTCCCATGCCCATGGTCATCTAGCATGTCATTTGAGATCACTTCAGATGCCCAGTCTATCAGAACATAGCCTTCTACATCATCAATAAATCCATTATC
>QFBQ01000089.1 GCA_003265885.1 Candidatus Marinamargulisbacteria bacterium SCGC AG-343-D04 | reverse complement strand
TCAAAAAAAATATAACATCCAGCCCACTTTTTCATTCAATGAGCTAAAAAAGCACTATATTCAATACGCAGACTCCCTATCTATAGTTATCTACGCTTCTGAACTTAGCAATGATGATTACCTATTAATTAAAGATCTGAGATCTCATCACTTTTACCCTGAATTTATTCTTTTATCCTCTCATCATGATATTACGTTTTTTAAACATATCGTCAATTTAGGTATTTACTCCATTCACGACCAATCTATTCATCCCGCTATCCTTTACTTAGACGTTAATCAGATTTTATCAGCACCTCTATCGCTAGTTAAAACATTGGAATACCGAATTAAACAAGTCAATGACATGGATTTGCTCTTTCTCTATCAATACACCTTTTACCGTACTCCTCACACTTCTCTCCAACATTCATCCCGCACTCTCTATAAAACATCCATTTCTAATGATTTTATGATTCAAAAAAACACCCTTCATTCACATTATAATGCTCTCCCCATCTCCCCTCATCCGAAAATACTCATTATTGAAGATGACCATATACTCAACAACCACTTAACAACATTCTTAAATAAAGAACATTTTCAATGCTATTCATCACTAAGTGCCAGTGACGGCATTAAAAAAATAAAGCACCTTCAAGATTTAGATCTGATTCTACTAGATATTGGATTACCTCACGAAACAGGCGATACGTTAATCCCGCTTATCCGCAAACTTCGACCGCAATGCAGCATTATTATGCTTACCGCCTATAAAGATTCCGAACAACTTATTTCATGTATTAATCAGGGAGCACAAGACTATATCACAAAACCCTTTATTCCATCCGATTTATTAACCTGTCTCACTAAACACTTAAAAATGTCTAAACTCAAAACAGTTACCACCTTCTTAATGACGGCTTAAACATCCCTCTTTAATGGAAAAACATATCCTTTGAAATACTTTTTCTTCTTTCTTAACAATCTTTAAAACTCCTCCCACTTCATTTAACAGCTCTTTCACCAGAGTTAAACCCACCCCAAGATGCCCCTTCTTTGTTGATTTAATCGCTTCTTTAATATTTATCCCAGCCATTCCTCTTCCTGTATCTTGAATCTCTACATACATCTTTTTGCCTCTCTGATATATATAAATGCTCAACTGTTTATTCCCAAGCCCTCGCATAGCTTCTATACTGTTCTTAATGATATTTATAAAAACTTGATTACATCTAATATACTGCATCTCAATTGATGCAGTCGGACACTTATTCGTATACGTTACTTTAATATTCTCCTTTAAGAAGGCTCCACGAAACATCGTTAACAAATCTTGTATTAACGCATCAAAGTTCTCTACCACCGCTTTTTTTCCTAATACCTTCTTCGTTAATAATGTCACATCTACAATATCTGAAATATCTTTTATTCGCTTAGAAACCGTTTTCTCTACCGTCTTCAACATCCCCTTCATCACACCATGGCTAAGATAATGATATATACTCTGACACTGTTGGTATCGTGACAAATATTCAAGATCACTCCTAGAAATATCGTTTTGATATATTTTTCTTTCTATTCCTTTCTCTTTAAATTCCCTTTGAACCTCGCCTTTTGTTAACGCATTCTCACTCTCTAAGCTCTCAACATAATTCCAATCAATGCCTTTCTGGTTACAAACAGCCCCTAAACTATGCAAATCTAACTGCGCTATACTTAAAACATTATTAATTTCATGTGAAAGCTCTTTGTAAACACAGGTCTCATTATGTTTCAACTCTAATGATTCGGCCAATTCAAGAGCCTCTTTCACCTGCTTAACTTCATGAGAAAGTTGTAATTCAAGATGTTTATTCATCTTATCTAACTCATTATTTATCGTAACTAATTCCTGATTTTTTTTTGAAAGCTCTTCAATATAAAAAATACGATCTAACACTACTGAAAAATAATACGAAATAAGCGACAAATATTCCTGTACCTTCTTTTTATCTTGATTCGTTAATTGTATCAACGCAACTCCATAAAGTTTCTGAAAACTATAAAAGGGCACAAAATACCCTATCTGATCTAGCTCCATATCCCCCCCATCCCTCTTACGGCAATAGGTCCACTTTCTTTATTACACTTCCGTCTAATCTCATCCACTTCATTATCAGATAAAGAACTCACATTTTCACCTCTTATCACCATCCACTTTATTGAAGAAACCTCACTACAAGTTAAAAGATGTTTTTTAAATAATTCTATAACGATACCTTCATCTTGTAAGGGAAGAATGGATATTAAAAATTCTTGAAAAAAATTTTCTAAGGTCTTAGCAGTCTGTATCATATTGAATCATTGAAGAAGAAATGACAGCCATAATCTGATACATTGGCTGTTGCTCTTTATTGAATTTTATAGGTGTAAAAAAATGAGGGAAACTATAGGCCTTGCTTTTATTTGAACCATTATCTTTTTTCGTAATTATGAGTTGAGCCTTTTTCTCTTTCTCTATTAAATACATACCGTTTGACAGTACTTTTGTAGCTCTCTTTATAATAAAAAAATCACCTTTTCCACATACCGGAACCATACTGTCGCAAATACACTCCATGGCATAATCTCCTTTTATTTGAGACAAAACATTTCGATTTTTTTTCATTATTGGCTCTTGATCAAACAACGTAATCATGTCCACTATAGGCACTGTATCGGCATTCCCGACTTTCTGATGTATAGTAACCACAACCCCACATTGTTTAAGCAATGCATCATAGTCTAACCCCAAAGGTTTTGCTATCTTTCGAATGAGCTCAGGGTGAGGTTTTCTTATACTCCCATCTTCTAATCGATACAACATGCCA
>QFBQ01000088.1 GCA_003265885.1 Candidatus Marinamargulisbacteria bacterium SCGC AG-343-D04 | reverse complement strand
TAAACTCTCCTTTTATATTGTTATTCGTCCATATGATTTTGAAGGGATCTCTCCCATTCAACATATCCAATATCTTCAATCTCAAGCGTTTTTAATCAACCATGATTTAGGCATCATATTAGACAAAAAACCTGATAATGTCGTCTGTATGTCTCACAAGGAAGGAGATGTTTCAGAGCATTTTAATAAAGTTGAAATGATTTTTAATACAACCTGCAACTACCATATGGCGTCCGCTTTTGCAGAGTATAAAGTGGTTATTGAACCCCAAAAATCTGTTAATTTTAGTATAAAATGTCCCACAAAAACCCAGTATCTCAAATCCTTTTTATTTCAGAAACATATCTCTAAAGATCGCTTAGAATCATTAATTCATGATCTTAAACGTTTTTCTTATAAAAGTGAGCTCAAACAAAACATTTTTGAATACAAAAAACACTTAAAACAACTCAACTCATTCAATGTCCCTCATGACTTTCTTACGCAATTTATTACAGCTCAACAAACATATATGATTTCAAGCATTGGAAAAAATCATTTTATAAAAGGTGTCTACCATCGTTTCCTTCATTCTTATTTGGATGATATTGTTTTATTTAAGGCGCTGTGTCAATTGGGATATAAGCCAGCATTATGTGAACACTTTTTTGATTATCACTATTTTCAAAAACTGTATTCTGTACTTAAAAAGAACCCTATACATTATTCTCTTTTGGGAACATGGTTTACATATCTAAAAGAATTATATAATTTCGGTTGTTTATCTCTCAATGAAGATAGTCATGCGATATTAAGTAAAATTATACACCTCGCTATCAAAAAATGTGTGTACAACACAGAATTATCTGTTAAAACCTGCCCACAACGTGTTTGTTCTCGATCTGGTATTCAGTCTTATTTTCTAGCCGACAATTTAGGACTTCTTGAAATTCTTAATCATTATGAATATTTATCACGCCAACTCAATCTTCCCTGTAAAATAGATATTTCATTTTACAAAAATCAATCTGAACAGGCTGTTGATGACTTTATTGAATCAGTATGCATTAAAACAGCTCTTAAAGATGTTGTGCCAGTAAATATGATTCAGTATATTTCGCTTGATTCTATTGTAACCTTATTAAAATACTCTGAATGTTTTCCTTCTAATAAAAAATTATATAAAAATACACTTCAACTTATTCAACAACACTTATTAAGAAATAATTATATTTATTCTTTTGTAAATCCCACAGGTTATCCTCTCAAAGAAAACATACTGTATGCACAGTTATTGCTTCAGAGTGATCCTCAAGCAGCATTTAAATCTATAGAAAATATTTTATCTTTTTCTTCTCCATCTTTTTGTTTTCCTGACGCAGTTAACCCTATTACATTAGGGGGAAGTGATGGAGATGGCCACAATATCAAACATGCTGCAAGATTTATTGATACCTTTCTTAAATGTATCGTTTTGGACAAAGGCGCGCATGTCGAATTATTCAAAGGTATTCCTCACACATGGGTAGATAGTCATTCCTTTTCTCTGTCTAATATATTGTCTGTTTTTGGGACATTCAGCGTGTCTGTATTGCAAGAATCTACAACATGCACTCAAGTCTCTATTGAGTTCACTAAAAATCGGCCATGCGACTATATTCTTATGTATATCCCATTATCATTTTCTTCCGTTAGTATTAATAATAAGGAAATGAATCTCAATCATAACCAACTTAAACTTCCTGCCCAGTCTATTACCTTTTCCTTGATTAAGCATGACACATGATTCGATAACAGAACCTATCCATATTACCAAAGTTATCAATGAGGGAATGGGGTTAGGGCATCTCAACAACCGCAGTGTTCTTGTACCCAAAACGCTTCCTGGCGATATTGTGGAGTGTAGTTCGTTTCGAAAACGAAAACGTCTCTTATATGGAAAACTAAAAACTATTCTAACTCCTTCTCCATTACGTATCACTGCTCCCTGTAGTCATGCTCCAGAATGTGGGGGATGCCATTATATAGATGTTGATTATTCTGACCAATTAAAGATTAAGCAGGATATCCTTATGGATACCCTTCATTACTTTCAGCCCTCTTTTGTTGAAAAGTGTGAGGATATTGTTCCGTGTAAAAGCACTCGTTATCATCGAAACAAAATGGAATTCTCCTTTACTATTGAAGATGATCGTTATCACTTAGGATTAAAAAAACAGGGATCTTTTTCAGAAGTGGTTCCTATTACAGATTGTTTATTATTAGCAAAAGAATCCAATAAGATTCTTTCTTTTACAGAATCGTTTTTTGATAGAAACCCCTTACCTATTTGGGATTCTAGAGAACAAACAGGATGTTTGCGACATCTAATGATTCGACATTCCAAAGCATTTGACCATTTTATGGTTAATATTTTAGCCTCGTATCCTGACGACTGTTTCCAGCATTACGCCAAAGAACTCATGAACACATTTTCTTCAGTAAAGTCTGTTAATCATATATGTATAGAAGAAAAAAAGGGATCTCCTACTCAGACTACATGTATTCATTTACGAGGAGATACTGTGATACAAGAAAAAATTAACGACTGCATTTTTTCTATTTCACCTCTATCATTTTTTCAAACTAATAGTCTTCAAGTAGGTACATTATATGACACCGTCAAACAATGTGCCCCTATTAAGGAGAATTCTACTGTACTGGATTTATATTGTGGAACGGGAACTATTGGAATTTATATCACACAAAATCGCTGTAATCTGATCGGAATTGAGGAAATAGAAGACGCTATTTCCAATGCCAAAGAAAATGCTAAACTCAATAATATTACAGAGGCTACCTTTATATGTGGACGAGTAAAAAATATATTAAAATTCCAAACGTTTAATCCTGATATCGTGATTATTGAC
>QFBQ01000087.1 GCA_003265885.1 Candidatus Marinamargulisbacteria bacterium SCGC AG-343-D04 | reverse complement strand
ACAAGAACCACCTTACCCTTCCCAAAGATCAAGGAGTCTTTAGGGGCGAAACCACATCCCTCCAAAAAAGGAGCGCCTCACTCCTACAAAGATCCGACTAGTTCCCCCCTGAATCACATCCCAACCAAAATCTCAAAAACCAACCACTCACCCCATGAATGTGAAGAAGACAGCGATTCTCTTGTACTTGAAACAGAATATAAAGACAATCCCTCCCAAAGCACAAAAAACAAATTAAAAATCAAAGTAAAAGGAAAGGTCTGCCAAATCACCCTTGATATAGAGCGTGAAGAAGAAGATGATGATGATGAAATAGACCCCAAGGATATTCCTGCTATTATAAAACATATAAAAGAAGTTGTAACGACATCATTGAAAAGAAACAAATCAGAAGGTGCAAAAAAAGCTACCCAAAACACACAACACGTTACAAGCATTCTCAACTTTCTTGAAAGTAACATTGACCCGGATTCTCCATACGAAATCCCAGGATTCAAACTAAAATACATGAGACAAGGCGGTTGTCGCAGAATTGAAATAGCAAGAGAGCTTCCTCCTCAACATCTATTCCTTCAAACAAATGCCGCTTCCGCAGCATAAACAACATACTTAAAAGTCAGCTCTCGCCCTTTAACATATTTTTTACTATACTTAACGGGCTATGATACAAACACAAGATCTCAGCTTATCGTTTGGTGGGCAAGTTTTATTTGAAGAAGTAAATGTTAAATTCATTCAAGAACATTGCTACGGCCTGATTGGAGCCAATGGGAGTGGGAAGTCTACTTTTCTCAAAATTCTGGAAGGAAGCGTCACTCCATCTAATGGTTCCGTAAGCATCGATTCTAACAAGCGATTGGCTATGTTAAAACAAGATCAGTTTGCTTACGATCATTTAACCGTCATTCAAACTGTAATTTATGGATACAAAGCATTATATGACATCTATAAAGAACGAAGCGACCTTTATGAAAAAGATGATCTTACCGATGACGAAGGAGAACGAATTGGAGAACTAGAAACATTGTTCGCAGATATGGACGGATACAATGCCGAATCGGATGCCGCAATCATGCTCTCTGAGCTTGGAATTCCAGAATCAATTCACGACACTCTCATGAAAGACTGCGAACCCAACCAAAAAATCAAGGCCTTACTAGCCCAAGCTTTATTTGGGAACCCCGATATACTACTATTAGATGAGCCTACCAACCAACTGGATTACACCACCGTGTTATGGCTAGAAAATTTTCTACTGAACTTTCAAAATACCGTAATTGTAATTTCGCATGATCGACATTTTTTGAACAAAGTATGCACTCACATAGCTGATTTAGATTACAAACAAATCAATATTTATACAGGAAACTATGATTTTTGGGAAAAAACCAGTCAGCTAGCATTACAACAAAAGAAAGACACTCAGAAAAAGCAGCTAGATAAGATCAAAGAACTAGAGGATTTCGTAAGACGTTTTAGTGCCAATGCCTCTAAGTCTAAGCAAGCAACATCAAGAAAAAAACTCATTGAAAAATTACGCCCCGAAGACATTCAGGCCTCATCCAGACGATCTCCTTTCATTCAATTCAAGCCTAACAGACCTACCGGAGATAATGTTCTCACCGTCAAAAACCTATCTCACAGCATTGAGGGAGACACACTTTTAAACGATGTATCCTTTAAACTAGAAAAAAAAGATAAGCTCGCTATTATTGGGAAAAACGCGTTATCTAAAACAACATTGCTCGAACTGTTATCTGGAAAAGTAACACCAGAATCTGGAACTATTACCTGGGGATCCACCACATCCCAAGAACTATTCCCAAAAGATAATGCTCCCTTTTTTGAAAATGAGCTGAATCTGTTTGACTGGTTAAACCAGTATATGGAAAAAAATGACGATCAAGTCATTCGAGGTTTATTAGGACGCATGCTCTTTTCTGGAGACGAAGTCTTTAAGTCCACCTCAGTGTTATCTGGAGGAGAAAAAGCACGCGCAATGTTTTCTAAAATGATGCTATCTGAAGCCAATGTCTTATTATTTGATGAACCCACAGATCATCTGGATCTAGAATCTATCTCTTCTTTAAATGAAGGATTAATCAAGTTCCCAGAGATCATCTGTGTCACCTCACATGACTTTCAACTGCTTAACACCGTTACAAACAAGGTCTTAGAAGTAGGTCCAAAAGGAATGATTTTTGTTGAATGTTCATTTGAAAGTTATATTAAAAACGAATCTCTTAAAACAAAAAGACAAAATCTTTACTAAATTAACATGGCCGCATCTATTCACGGCGCCACATCACATCATCAAGCATTTGAAAAAAATAAATATACACCTAAACGATCTCAAGGACTTCTTCGAGAAGACGAAATAAGCTCTTTCTTCCTCAACACTCCCTCCTCTACATACAATAAAGCCATACTAGAGCTTTGGACATTTTTAAAAAAAGTACCTCAAAAAGACTTTAAAGATATACACAGACTCATTCGATACAATACAGCAAATCAAGGAGAATTTGTCATCATACTCAACAGAAGCTTATGCCCCTTAAGAAATTTTACCTTTCAAGCTACAGACTCCCCTATTTCTCAAAGACAACTAGGTGATACGTTGATGAAAGCTCTAATCCCTTATAACCCCGACTGGGTACCTAAAGATCAACAAGATAAAAGCAAGAGATTAGTTGATGGCCCTTACACAGAAAATATCCGGTTTTTATGCTGCTCTTGTCCAGCATCTGCAACCGTGCATTCCGTCATTCACAATTGGAATAACAAAGGTAAAACTGATATTAAATTCTGGATCGCACAACTTTATAACGACACAAAAGAACCTGAGGAGATTTTTCAGAAAATGACTTTAGAACTCAACCGAGTTATCACCACCCAGCCCCATTCACT
>QFBQ01000086.1 GCA_003265885.1 Candidatus Marinamargulisbacteria bacterium SCGC AG-343-D04 | reverse complement strand
AACTAAATTTAAGGACTTCAGAACATCATAGATTTTTTCTTTTTCAGAATCAGAAACTTCTACTAAAGGCAAGCGTGGTTTTCCTGTTTTAAATCCTAAAAAATTCATCGCCGCTTTTACTGGCGCAGGATTGCTATTTATAAATAAAACATCAAATAATGGCATTAATTCCTGCTCAATATCTCGCGCTTCTTTATTGTTTCCTTTATAAAAATACTGGACCATGTCTTTAACTTTCTGACCTGCACAATGAGATGCCACTGATACCACCCCATACGCCCCTTCTTCAATAAAGGCCCCTGTCAATCCATCATCCCCTGAATAAATAAGCATCGATTCAGGAATAGTCTTCTTTAACTCTCTCATCTGTTCAATCGACCCTGCTGACTCTTTTATAGACATAATAGTTGGAAACTCAGCACACCTTGCTACCGTATCAGGCTCCAAATTTACGCCCGTTCGAGATGGAATGTTATATAGCATAATGGGTAGATTTGTTTCGTTTGCAATGGAAGAAAAATGTTGAAAACACCCTTCTTGTGAGGGTTTGTTGTAATAAGGAACCACTTGCAAACTTGCATCTATCCCACATTCTTCAGCTTTTCTTGTTGATTCAATGGCTGTTCGTGTACAGTTTGACCCTGTTCCTGCCATGACATACGCTTTTCTGCCAATAGATTGTTTAACAGTCTTAAACAAGTGATATTCTTCATCATGCGTTAAGGTGGGGCACTCTCCTGTTGTGCCTGCCAACAATAACGTATCCGTTCCATTATCGACTAAAAAGTGAGCTATTTTTTCAGCTTCTTTATAATCAACCTCCCCACTTTGTGTAAAGGGGGTAATCATTGCTGTTATTACGTGTCCTAGATCTATCATAACCTTATTTTATCACAGGGTTTGTATCTGATCTAACTGTAAGGTTGGGGCTTCAAACAACGGAGTCTCTGCATGAATAGGTAACTCTTCTACATTCTTTAGTTTTCTTTCAATTGTTCTCGATTTACTTGTTGCCTTTTCAATAGTATTTCCTGCTTCTTGTAGCTTCTTTTGTGTTTTATCTAATATATCGCCAAACTTGTTAAACTCAACTTTCACAGCGGATAAGATAGACCATACCTCACTCGATCGTTTTTCTATTGCAACTGTTTTAAAGCCCATTTGCAATGAATTTAATAGAGCCGCTAAGGTCGTAGGTCCTGCAACTAAAATCTTATACCGATGCTGTAATATATCTTGCAATTCAGAAAACCTTAAAATATCCGCATACAAACTTTCTGTGGGAAGATACATAATAGCAAAATCAGTAGTATAAGGAACTTCAATATATTTATCTTTAATCGACTTTGCTTCGTTTTTTATACGTGTGACTAATTGCTTTTCTTGAAGGGCTATAGCCTCCTTATCGCCGCTTTCTTGAGACTCTATAAAATATTGATACGCATCCAACGGAAACTTAGCATCAATAGGTAACCATACAGGATTCTCTAAATCACTACTCTTCCCTGGTAATTTAATAGCAAAATCTACATGTTCTGAACTATTTTTTCGGATTCTGACTTGAGAATCATATTGATCTGGAGATAACACTTGTTCTAATAAAGATGCACACTGAACCTCTCCCCAAATCCCTCGTGTTTTGACATTACTTAATACTTTTTTTAAGTCCCCTACTCCCGTTGCTAAGTGTTTCATTTCTCCTAACCCTTTATGAACATGCTCTAATCGTTCTGATACCTGCTTAAATGAATCTCCCAAACGTTTTTCCAATGTTTCGTGCAACTTTTCATCTACCGTAGCTCTCATTTTTTCTAATTTCTGATTGTTATCTTGCTGTAAAATTGTTAAACGTTTTTCCACACTTTCTCTTAGAGAATGAATTTGCTTTTCATTGTTTTGCATCAATAAATGCAATTGCTTTGAAAAGGAATCTAATTGATCTTTTTGAAGATGAGATATATCCGACATTGATTTTAAAAATGATTCCTGAAATCGCAATTGTTGTTGCTGAACCTCTTCACGAGACAATTTAAATTCTTGCGAAAAGAAATATTGAAATGATTTTAATTCTTTTTCCAAACTTTGCTGCAAGTTATGTGTAAACTGTTTTTTTTGGGTAAACAGGATATAGACAAGCAAGCTTATGTTAATAATCGAAAATAATATTATAGTAGTTAACATCATGATATAGTGTGGGGTGAACGATGGGGCTCGAACCCACGACAACCGGAACCACAATCCGGGGCTCTACCAACTGAGCTACGTCCACCAAAAGCTGCACTATTTTAGTTGAATCCCCCTTTATTTTCAAGCATATTCCTATTTATCTAACAATCGTTATTTTACCCGTTTTAGTATCATCGTTATCTCTAATAACATAGAGATATACACCTGAAAACACATCCTCTCCATATTTATTTCTTCCATCCCATATATATTGCTCTTCCACCGTTTCAGCCTGATGTACCAATTCTCCTGTTATCGTATAAATTGAAATCTTAGACTGCGTCGTTAATCTATCAAAGGTAATCCCAGTATCATCTCCTGTCAGAACATCTCCATCATTTGGGATCCATGGATTCGGGTATAATCGGGATGAAGACACTGTTGATGAAAATATATTTTTCTCTGCAATCGCAAATTGTCCTGTATATTTAATTTGTGTATAAACTGCATTTCTTTGTGTATCTACAATACTTACAAAATCATTTTCTTTCCACTTTTGGATAGCCTCATCATATGTAATAACAACCAGATCTTCTTCATCAAAATGCCTAGATTCTGTATAAGGAATAGAAATCGTGACATTATGATCTGTTAAGTCTTCCCCCTTTACATTATTTCCATATTCATCTTTTGCTTCTACACTTGCAACTAGAGCCTCCATTCCTAGAGGTATGGATAATCTTTCGCTATTGAGAATATATAAAGGTTTTTGTCTGTGACTAGCATCTGAGGAAAGTCTCG
>QFBQ01000085.1 GCA_003265885.1 Candidatus Marinamargulisbacteria bacterium SCGC AG-343-D04 | reverse complement strand
CCATTTCTTGCTAATTCAGCCTATTCTTCTACGTTTGAATGGAAACAAGGTTTACCAGGAAAAAATGAAAAACAACACTACCCATATATTGGTCTACAATTAAAAAACTACTTAATTCGACGAAAAAAACGTATCTTTAAAGAAAGTACTCCCTATATGATTTCTCCGTCAAGCTGGTTAGATACTTGCGTCACGCAATCTCCCTGCACTTCGTTTTTACAACATAAACAGATCTCTAACTTTGCCGACCCAACTCAATTTAATGCAAAGACAGCTAAACTTAAAAAAAATAATGCTTTAAAAACTTTATTATTTTCAGCCATGGAACTTAATGACTCTCGAAAAGGTGCCGATTTAATGATCTCAATTCTTGAGTTACTTGATAATAAATTAACTGAAAATATTTGTATTAATATTATAGGTTCTGGATCACTGACTCTTCCAAACTTCAAACATATTACGACAAAACTTTCTCGTTATATTAATTCATTCGAAGAATTAGCTACTCATTACCAAAACGCAGACATCTTTTTATTAACGTCTCGTTTAGATAATGCTCCACTAACTCTTCAAGAAGCAACAATGTGTGGAACACCTTGTATCACTTTTGATGTAGGTGGGTGTGGAGAAATTGTTGAACATAATGTGAATGGATACGCCATCAAACCATTTGATGTAGATCTTTATGCAACAAAGCTATTTGAACTCATCAAAACCCCTGTCTTGCTTGAAACATTTTCAAAAAATACAGCTCTTCAAGCTGAAAAACTGTTCTCTAAACAGCGCACTATTGATACCTACCTAAAAGTATACAGATCCCTCAAAAGATAGCTCTTTATTATTTGAAAGCTTATTCTGTTTATCTCATGCTTTGTTTGATATATTTACCTAACTACTATGGCAAAAAAAACTCTTATTACTGGGTGTTCCGGAACTATTGGTACTCAGCTTTGCAATATTTTCCGTCAACAGAATATACCAATTGATGTTCCTATTGATATTAAAGATTCGAGAATTGGTGAAATCGACCATTATATTGGAGATATATCAAAAGCAAAAAAACTCTTAAACTACTCTCCTCAGTTTTCTATTGAAAAAGGCATTGATTTAAGTATCCAATGGTATAAGAACTATTTTTCTAATGGGATAAGTTACTAAAATGATCATATATCCGGTAGCACAAATATTACTCACTTGTATTTTATCTTGTATTTTTTCTATTCATTTCTATTGGTTTTTAGGAGGAGAAAAAGGCTTAGATGCATCACTTCCACATGATATAAATTCTATAAAAAAACGTTTATCCAACACTTCCATTCGTATGTTGAACGCCTTATTAATCTTCCCTATTCTTCTAGTCTTAATCACCCTGATTATTAGTATCCATTCTGAAAACTCTATTTTAACTCCATTTCAACAACAGATTCATCTTTATGCCTCTATATTGTTTATACTAAGAGGTTTATTCGGTTGGGTACTTACACGTTTTTCAAAAAAACCAGACTTCAAACGAAATAACACCTATATCTTTTCCCCTCTTTCTTTATTAATCGGGTTTTTATTTTTAAGCTTAATCTTTTTTAACTCGCATTAAAAAATATAGATAGTTACTACAAAATAACTTTGATATAATTTCAAGGTGAATCTTTCCATTATTATTCCTTGTTATAACGAAATCAATACCCTTGAAACCGTCATTAAACGTGTTAGACAATATGCCCCTAATTGCGAACTTATTATTGTTGATGATGGTTCTTCTGATGGATCCAAAGAATGTCTCACACGTCTACAAAGCACCTATCGCTTAATACTTTTTTTTCATTCTCAAAACCAGGGAAAAGGTGCGTCTCTTCAAACTGGATTCAAACATGCGTCAAAGGATATTATTCTGATTCAAGATGCAGATCTTGAATATCACCCCAAAGATTATGCAGCACTCATCTACCCTATCCAACATGGAGACGCTGATGTAATCTTTGGGTCTCGTTTTTTAGAAAAATCTATATGGCCATCTCGACATATTTTCAAATGGGCTAACTATTTACTTACCTGGTTATCCAACAAGTTCACAGGCTTGGCCCTTACCGATATGGAAACGTGCTATAAAGTGTTCAAACGGGACATTATTCAGTCTATTCAACTCAAGGAAAAAGGCTTTGGTATTGAACCAGAAATCACCGCAAAACTTGCAAAACGTAATCTTAACATTAAAGAAGTTCCCATTTCTTATGTTCCCAGAGACTCTAATTCAGGTAAAAAAATTGGCTTTAAAGACGGGCTTTGGGCTATCTGGTGTATTATTTATTATGGGATGTCATCCAATAGTAATACTTAAACCGACCCCATTTGATAATTATAAAAATCTGGAAGATCAGCCCCGCCTTCTACAAACCTAATTCGAAAAGATGATGTTGTAATAATCATGACCTAAACTTTTTATTCATTATTTTTTTGTATCAGATACTCCACTGCATCTAACAATGTCTCTTTCATACAATCTGGAGAGATATTTCCTTTCACTGCATTCCCCGTTTGCACACCTATGGTGGTAAGTCCCATACGTTGCCCACACATAATATCCCGTTCAGAATCTCCAATTAAATAAGAGCGTGAAATATCTATATTAAATTGCTTAACAGCCTCTTCAATCATACCTGTATTGGGCTTTCGACAAGAACATTCTTTTTTAAACGCCTTATTTTCTTCTAGAAATCCATAATCTGGATGATGAGGGCAGTAATAAATATGATCGATAAAGGCGCCTTCTATTCCTAATAAGCTTTCCATCTTGTTATGAATGTCTCTTAACTCTTCTTCTGTACATAAATTTCGTGCAATAACAGACTGATTAGTCACAACACACACTAGATAATTTTTTTGATTTAATAGGCGTATAGCTTCAGCAGAAAAATCATATAGTTCAAACTCATCGATCGATTTAATAAAGCTAAAATCTTTATTTATCACACCATCCCT
>QFBQ01000084.1 GCA_003265885.1 Candidatus Marinamargulisbacteria bacterium SCGC AG-343-D04 | reverse complement strand
CAACGTAAAAAAGAAAACTTTCAAAGCTGTTACCGGCAACCCAATACTTTTAGAATGACTCTCATCAAAAAATACTGCCATCAAATCCTTCCATTTCACTAATAAACATATAAAACAAATTACTGATATAATCACCACCTGCAAGCTATCTGCATCTGAAATAGCCAAAATATTACCCAAAATAATCGCCTGAATATCCACCGCCGTTGGATTAATTGACACCATCAACAAACCCATCGCAAAAAAAGTAGTAAACACCAAGCCAATCACCGCATCTTCTCTCAATTTTGTCTTCTGTTTCACTATAGCCATACTAAACGCAGCCAAAATGCCTGCGATAAATGCTCCCACCGAATACGGCAATTTCAACATATACGCAAACGCAACCCCCGGGACAATCGCATGCGCCAATGCATCCCCCATCAACGACCACCCCTTCATAATCAAATATGCCGACAAAAACGCACAGGTCGCGCCCACCAATGAAGACACCCATATCGCTTTAAACATATACGCATACGTAAACGGCTCTATTAAATACTCCATCTCTATTCCGGCTCAGGTTTCACGATATCTTGACGCTTCTTATCTCCGTACAACACCAATGGCCTCTCATCATCTGTTAACACCGTCACACTTCTCTTGTCTTTATCAGTATGAATATCTTTAGCCACTATATGCTGATGTCTCAACATCCCCCCAAACGCCTTAGATAAGTTTTGTTCAGTAAACGCATTCTCTACAGTCCCATAGGCCAATATTGTATTGTTAATTAATATCACTTCATCACAAAAACTCGGAACACTCCCCAAATTATGCGTAGATACTACTATTAAACGGCCCTCTTTACTTAATAATTTAAATAAGGTAATTAATGACTCTTCTGTTTTTGTATCTATCCCCGTAAATGGCTCATCCAACAATATAATGTCTCCCCCTTGTGCCAATGCTCTTGCTACAAATACTCGCTTCTTTTGCCCACCACTTAACTCCCCAATTTGTCGCGTCTTATACTCTATCATATCTACTCTCTTTAACGCTTCATCTACTGCTTCTTTATCTTTTTTTGACGGAATTCTCAAAAACCCCATATGAGAATACCTGCCCATCATCACGACATCTTCTACCAATACAGGAAAATTCCAGTCCACATCTTCCGTTTGAGGCACATACGATACCGTGTTTTTTCGTAACGCTTTCTTCACCCCTTCTCCATTAATCATCACCTTTCCAGAGGTTGGTGTTATAAACCCCATCATACTCTTAAACAATGTAGACTTCCCCGACCCATTAACCCCTATCAATCCACATATAATCCCCGTTGATAAACGCACACTCACATCGCTCAATGCAGAATGGCCATTTGGATAGGTCACCGAAATATTGTCTAACTCTATAATAGCCTTTGTCATCTTTTACTCCTGCAATGCAAGCTTAAACCCATTCGCAATCGTACTCGTCGTCACCTTAAGCAAATCCAAATAAGTAGGTACAACCCCATCTGCTTCACTCAAAGAATCCACATACAACACTCCCCCATAGATTGCCGTCGTTTCTGAAGCCACCTGCTTCGCCGGTTTATCCGAAATCGTGCTTTCACTAAATATCACCGGTATGTGCTTCTCTCTCACCATATCAATCACTTTTCGTACCTGCTGCGGCGTTCCCTGTTGATCCGCATTCATAGGCCACAAATATACCTCTTTCATATCTAAATCTGTGGCTAAATAACTAAATGCGCCCTCACTCGTCACTAAATATCGCTTTTCTTCAGGAATCATACTCAACGTCTTCATCAACTCAGATCGAATATCGGCCACTTGTTTAGCATATTGAGCTGCATTTTCATTGTAAACCTCAGCATTTCCTGGATCCATATTCACAAAGGTTTGACGAATATTTTCAATATAAATAAGCGCCACTTCTGGCGACATCCACGCATGTGGATTTGGCTTTCCTGTATAAGGCCCCTCATAAATTGAAAGAGGCGTTACACCCTCAGAAATCACAACACTAGGAACATCCTTAATATCCTGAAGAAATCGCTCAAACCAGCGCTCCAAATTCATCCCATTCCAAAAAATAACATCCGCCCCTTTTGCCCGTATAATGTCTTTTGGTGTAGGCTGATAATCATGAATTTCTGCACCAGGTCTTGTAATAGACTCCACAATAGCCGCATCCCCCGCAATATTTCTCGCAATATCGGCAATCACTGTAAAGGTTGTCACAGCCTTAAACTTTCCTGGACCCTCTACAGCCTCTTTTTGTTCCACTCCACCCATAAACATCCCCCACAACATACCAAAAAGTATTCCTACTAACCCTATTACTTTGGTTTTCTGTCTTTTGTTTCGCTAAACATTTCATCTATTCTATTCATCGTCGCTTTTGTCCTCTCTCTAAAGAAAGTTTTATGCAGACTCATTACTCTTTATTTGGTTTATTTAAGTTAGGGACTTTCTTTTTTAACGTTATACCCTATCTTGTATTGAGATTTTTTTTCTAGCTCTTATTATTTTTCTACGTTTCTTTAAAAAGAATGATTATACGCCGTTCACTCCAACAACTGATATTTTCTTTAATAGGGTAATTGTCTATGACTTGCATATAACTCTGCACCTCTTTGTAAATCTCCCTAAATTATTAATCAATACTATTTCGTTAACTTATTAACTGTTCATCGTTATTACTTAAACGACGATTGCTAATATTTTTATATTGTATTCTCACCAATTTATATTTAGAATATACTCTAATCATGTTTCCAATTTATTTCTTTTTCTTAAGGTGTGTACACCTTAGGTTTTTTAAAAAAAATGTAACATGGAAAAACCAATGATAAAATACGGTTGCTACTATTATTCAAACCCTAATAAGTCACCTCCATGATTCTATTCACTCTCGACTTTTCAATTTTAAATTTAATGTAATTAAGGAGAAAAAAATGAAATATTTAGCTTATTTATTAGTATCAATGTTAAGTGTATCTGCACTTTACGCTCAATCAGGGCCAGAATTATCAGTTGTTGGAAATATGGCAGTTAATAAAGTTGAATCTCAATCTACAACAATGGAAACGGGTGCTGTTGATCTTATTTTGAATCACGAAAT
>QFBQ01000083.1 GCA_003265885.1 Candidatus Marinamargulisbacteria bacterium SCGC AG-343-D04 | reverse complement strand
AAAATAGGAAGGAGGTTTTTAAAAGATGAGATTATTAGGATGTTGTAGACCAGCGAGGAGAGGTAAAGTAAGTCCAGAGAGTGTACAAATAAATAAATTAGAAAGGTTAAATACATTAGCTGCGGAACAAGGACATGCTCGTGCGAAATATAATCTGGGAGTGATGTATGACAAAGGAGAAGGTGTAGCGAAAGATCTGAATGAAGCCCTTAGGCTATATCGATTAGCTGCGGAGCAAGGACTTGCGAAGGCACAAAACCATATGGGGTGGATGTATGAAAATGGAGAAGGTGTAGAGAAAGATCTGAAGGAAGCCGTTAGGCTATATCGATTAGCTGCGGATCAAGGATTTGCAAAGGCACAAAAGAATCTGGCGAATATGTATCGAGAGGGAAAAGGAGTAGAGAAAAATGAGAACATTGCTGCAAAATGGTATACATTAGCTGCGCAACAAGGGCATCAAGAGGCTTTAAATCAATTAGTAGAATTAGCTAAAAGTGGGGTCCAAGATGTTTTACAAAAATTACATGAAGACTTTGCAGATGCCGTTGTAATTCTAGAAAACGGTGAGGAAAAATCTGTAACTGACATAGTGAATGAATTTTCATTTGAATGCGCAATATCTAAGGACCGATATTTTAAAAAAGGTGCAGGTCAGGAATGGGAAGAAGTTAAACTTGGAGATTGGCATACATTGTTTTTTAGAAAGGGGGCAGATAAATCTAGGCAAGATGCATATGTTCAAGTAGTAGGGGAGAGTAAAAACAGCATATCCCTAGAAAACTTGGTTCACTGGTTGAAAGATAACCCCACATGTCCAATAAACAGAGATGATCTACGTCTGTACAGTCCTCTTGTACAATCTGTGCAAAAGACACCTGAAGATTTGAATGATGAATGTTTTAAACTGGGGTTGAGTTATCAAAAGGGACGAGGTGTAGATCAAAGTAATGAAGAGGCTTTTAAATGGTATAAGTTAGCAGCGGATCAAGGGGATGCTATTGCTCAAACTAATCTAGGGTGGATGCATTATAAAGGAGAAGGGGTAGATCAAAGTGATACAAAAGCGTTTGAATGGATTCAAAAATCGGCCGATCAAGGACATCCGCTAGCACAATATATTTTGGGCTGTAAGTATTTTGAAAAAGGGTTAACTCAAAGTAATGAAGAGGCTGTTAAATGGTTTCAAAAAGCGGCGTCGCAAGGACACAAGATGGCCATGAGATATTTAAAAGAGATAGCGACAAAAAACAGCCTAGCACAATGTAAACTGGGGAGTCTATATATAAGCGGAGATGGGGTTCCTCAAAATTTTCAGGAAGCGGTTAGGTTATACACATTAGCTGCTGAACAAGGATTAGCAGAAGCACAGTTTAATTTAGGGACCCTGTTTTATAAAGGAAAAGGGGTAGCTCTGGTTTATTCAGAAAAAGGAAGACTTGAACAAGCCGTTAAATGGTATATAAAAGCTGTAGATCAAGAACTACCTATGGATCAAGCTAATCTGGGTGATGTATTGCTATAAGAAAAATTATGAGGCAGCGTAACACTTTATAAAAAATGCTTCGGATCTAGGTATAAAGAGGCTTCCTTTAAATTGCATGAAATGTATAAATCTGGAACGGGAGTAGATAGAAATCCTATACTATCATGTCTTTACCTACTTCAAAGTAGGTCATAACTATTAAGTATCTCCGATAGACTCTAAAGAAGAACGTTCATTAGAGGTGGAATAGCATAAGACAAAACGATGGAAAAAATATCTAAGTAGGCGAGAAAAAACACGATAAGCAAGCCATAAGGTTCCAGTTTAAATAATAAATTTCTAAGTGTATCAGGAGAAAAATAAGCGAGAATTCGCGACCCATCTAAAGGGGGGATGGGGAATAAGTTAAAGAGAGCTAAAACTAAGTTTATAAAAATAGAGTATTTTAACACATAGATAACAACAGGAAGGTAGAGAAAAGATGAAAGAGAGATCAGTGACAGAGATTTTAGGAGTATGCTACATAAGAAGGCAATAGAGAGGTTTGTCAGAGGCCCTGCGATGGCCACCCACATCATATCTTTGAGAGGGTTTTTAAAGTAGTGTGTATCAACAGGAACAGGTTTAGCCCAGGCAATAAGAAAACCGGATCCGCTAAAGAGTAGCAGGAGAGGGAGTATTACAGTTCCAAGGGGATCAATATGTGCAAGAGGGTTTAGAGTGAGACGGCCCTGTTGTTGTGCGGTAGGGTCTCCAAAACGAAACGCGACATAGGCGTGGGCGAGCTCATGCAAAACAACGGCAATAGCGAGGGGAACAAGTTGAAAAAGGCTGAGAGGATTGATAAAGAAAAGGTAATAGAATAGTCCCGCGATGAGGGCAAGTTCAAAAAGAGATAAATTAAACAGTCTAAATGATAGTGCTTTTTTAAAAAGAGACGTCATAACAATAGAATCCATTTTCTTTTTAGGTCATATTATACCATAAAACGATTTAGAATATGGCGCTGATATAAAAAAAAATGTAAAATGAATGTTTTTCTTTTTATAAAATAAATGAATAAAAAATATAAAAAAAATATTTTTAAAATAACTTTGGAAATAGGATGAGCATTAAAAAGGAGTATTAATAATGAATAGAGCCGTAACAAATAGATGGCAACGTTTAGCAGAGGCAGGAATAGATAGGGCAAGAAAAAAAGTAGCTGAGAAGAACAAAGCGAGACAAGAGAAGGGAATGAATCCTCAAATAACGGAAGTAGTACATATAATAATGGCTAATACACCTTTGCCTACTATAAAGACTAATGAGCAAAAAATTGAAGATGGAATGGCTTGCTATCAAAAGGGAGACGGAGACAAGGCAATGGAATGGCTTATTCCGGTATGGGAACGGGAACAGAGTAGAAGTAGCTTAAATATAGAACATTTGCAGGTCCTTGCTACTTTGCTTCTTCAAAAGGATGGCAAGGAAAGAGAAGCAGAACAGGTATTAAAATGTATTATAGAAAGAGTTGAAGCAGAGCCAGGTAGCGAGGAATTAACAGGGGTGTTAGAGAAGATAGTAGTACTGGGGGAGACGTATATAGCGGCCGAAAATTTAGACAAAGCAGAAGATCTATTTAAATTTGCCGCAGAAAA
>QFBQ01000082.1 GCA_003265885.1 Candidatus Marinamargulisbacteria bacterium SCGC AG-343-D04 | reverse complement strand
TAGAGTGGGGGAGATAAGTGCTTAGATTATTTACGCATCGTCTTCCATTTGTATTTAAGTCTATTTGTTTTGCAGGGCTGCTAGTTTGGGGAATGTATTTTTGTTTTTATGAGATTACATCTTTATTAGGACGACATTTATTACAGGTTGAAGGGGTGGATATTGATGTAGCTGATCTTGTTTTAAGGTTGGATTTGAGTCGAGTTGGGCTGCTTGTTTTTGCGTTGAGTGTGTTCTTTTTTTTCTATGTCATTGATGTCGTGTTTTTTACGCGTCGATTGGATGAAGAGATAAAGGAGAGTTTGTCAGATAGGAAGTTGGAAGGGCATTTTTCTCATTTTTATGAGAATCGTTCGTTTCATGACTATGTAGATAGCAGTTCTTCTTTATTTTCGTTTTACAAATCATTGGATAATCTAAAAACTGCTCGTATTGTTCTTGAAGTGGGGACGATTCGACAGTTAATGAATACCTCTTCAGAGGGCTTTTTGTTGGTGAGTAAAGATTTGGTTGTGACACATATTAATCATATTGCAGAAGAGCAGTTGGGTTTAATTCCTGGAGAAATTATAGGAGAGGCCGTGTCTAGACAAATTAGTAATGAGAAGTTGTTACTGTCATTGGATAAAGCTTTTGAGTTTGATCATCGGATATTGGATGTTGATATAGAAGAACATTCTTTGCTTGTTTCTATTTTTCCTTTAAAAGATAAATTTGGGGATGTTCTGCGTTGTTTAATTGTGTTTAAACAGAAGACAAGTGAGGAAGTGTCTGATAAGGTTGTTGTTGAGGGAGATAGCGGAGATAATAAAAAGGTGGATGATTTATGATTATTGTCATGAAGAAGGGAGCGAGTGCTTCAGAAATTCAGGATATTACAAGAAAAGTTGGGGACTTAGGATTTAAAGATCATGTGATATCTGGGGAGACTAAGACGGTGATTGGCTGTGTGGGATCTGGAGATAAGGCACGTATAAAGGCCTTGGTTACAGCGGCAGGTGTAGAGTCTGTGTTCCCGGTAAGTAAGCCGTATAAGCTTGCTGCACGCTCGTCTAAACAGGAAGATACGGTTGTTGATGTGAATGGGGTGCAGATTGGGGGAGGGGCTTGTGTGGTGTTTGCCGGGCCGTGTTCGGTTGAAACAGAGGATCAGATTAATGAATCCGCTAGAATTGTGAAAAACTGTGGCGCACATTTTTTACGTGGCGGAGCCTACAAGCCCAGGACCTCTCCGTATAGTTTTCAGGGTTTAGAGGAAGAGGGGTTGAGCTTATTAGCGGCGGCTCGTGAAAAAACTGGATTGCCTATTATTACAGAGTTGTTGTCCCCTCGACATTTGCCTTTGGTGGATCAGTATGCGGATATCATTCAGATTGGTGCGCGTAATATGCAAAATTTTTCTTTGTTAAAAGAGTGTGGGAAGAGTAATAAGCCTATTTTCTTAAAGAGGGGGTTGTCTTCAACGATTGAAGAGTTGTTGATGTCGGCGGAGTATATTATGTCTGAGGGTAATTATAATGTTATTTTATGTGAACGAGGGATACGTACTTTTGAAACGGCGTATCGAAATACTTTAGATTTGAATGCAGTGCCAGCGTTGAAGCAGTTAACACATTTACCTGTGGTGGTAGACCCTAGTCATGGAACGGGACGAATTGATTTGGTTATTCCTATGGCAAAAGCGGCTATTGCGGCAGGAGCTGATGGTATTATGTGTGAGATGCACCCAAATCCTGAAGTAGCATTTTCAGATGGACCACAGTCTTTGAATCCTGATCATTTTAAGCAGTTTATGGCAGAGATTCAGCCCTTTGTTAAGACGTCGGGAAAAGTTTTTCCATCTTAGATTATGCGTGCGGTTATACAGCGGGTATCGTCGGCTTCTGTAACAGTAGATGGTGAATGTGTATCGTCTATAGAACGAGGGCTGTTGGTGTTGTTGGGGGTAGGAAAGGGAGATAGTGAAAAAGAGGCACAGTGGTTGGTGGATAAGATATTAAATTGCAGGATTTTTTCCGATAATGAGGGAAAGATGAATGACAGTGTGATGGATGTAGGTGGGGGGTGTTTAGTGGTGTCTCAGTTTACCTTATTTGGAGATTGCAGGAAGGGGAGACGTCCTAGTTTTGTATCTGCTGCGGAAGTAGAGGATGGGAGGCGTTTATATGATTATGCGGTTAAATTGTTTAAGGAAAAGCATTCTAATATTCAGACTGGGCAGTTTCGGGCATCGATGGACGTGGCATTGGTGAATGATGGGCCGGTGACCTTGGTTTTAGATAGTGAAAGTGTTGATAACAAAAAGTGACAGTATTATTGACAGTTTTGTTTGAAAAAGTATAGTTATTTATTTTCTTTTTTGGCAATTAGTCTTTGGACTTATTTTTTATGGCAGATTTGTTCATAAAGGATCTTTTTTCTTTAAGTTAAAAAATTCTCGAGTATTATCTTCGATACTAGAGGCAATATACGCTGGCTTTTCATCTCGAATCTGTTGGATATGATGTAGGATCTCGCCAACAAAGGCCGGTTCATTGGCTTGGCCTTGTTTGCTTTTTGGGCTTAGGTAAGGGCTGTCGGTTTCTATCATGATTCTGTTTAAAGGCAAGTGTTTGCATGCTCGCAGTGTTTTGCCTTTTTTTGCGTAGGTGACTTGGCCGGTAAATGAAAAATAAGTGTTTTCATCCATAATAGATTCTGCAAATTCTAGTGAACTTGCATAACAGTGAAGTACTTTTTTGATGTGAGGAATATTTTTGAGAATGGCTTTGATATCGTCATCGGCGCGTCTATTATGGATGACTATGGGGAGATTATAGCGTTCTGCAAGAGCTATTTGTGTTTCAAAACAGTTCAATTGAACGTCTTTTGGAGCATAATCTCTGTAATAATCCAGTCCCATTTCGCCTAGTGCGACGATGTTTCCTTCTTTAATAAGCTGTTCTAAAGCGTTGAAGTCTTTGTCGCTTGCGCTGTCACAAGGATGAATTCCTGCTGTTGCAGAAATAAAGTTGGGGTACAGAAGGTGAGACTCGATGGCTTTTCTGCTGCTGTCTACGGTAATTCCAATATTGATACAATGGCGTAGGCCAGCTTCTTTTGCTCTTGTTATAAGATTATCTAAAGAGTCTTTGCAGTGATAAAGATGGCAGTGTGAATCGAT
>QFBQ01000081.1 GCA_003265885.1 Candidatus Marinamargulisbacteria bacterium SCGC AG-343-D04 | reverse complement strand
GCAAATTTAACTGAACTAGAGACCCAGCTGGCAAGTAGTAACATCCCTAAAGATGAACAAAGTATATTACAAGCCAAAATAGAAGAAAAGAAAGCCGAGCGTGCTGCTCTAGGAATAGATGAATCTCCTGATGCTGATCCAGAGTCATTAATGTCAACAGATATGAGCTACGAAGAAAGAGTTCAAAAAAGAATAGAGGATAAGAGAAAAACCGCCCAAGCAAAAAAAGAGGCAAAAGAAGCAGCGAGACAACAAAAAGAGCAGGACAGATATTCACAAAATCTAGAAAGATTTGTTGAGACAGCTTCGGAACTTGAAGAAAGAGACAGACAAGATCTGAGAGCCAGAGCGAGATTTGTAGATCCTGATCTGTTGAATAAAAATGCAAAGGAATTAAAGGTTTTTCAACAGAGTCTAGATACAGACACGACAGAAGGTAGACAAAAAGCTCAGGTTATAAAGCAATTGTTAGAACAAAAAATAACATTTCAAGACATGAGACATTTAAAGGCCGTGGGAGAGGATATAGATGCAAAAATTGAAGAGTTAGAGGCTTCAGCTGATGTAGGTACTGCAGATTCGAAAACAGAAGAACTAAAGAAGTTAAAAAACCTGCAGAAAGCGTTGGTAGATCCATCTGAAAAAAACTTATTAAATTTAAGTTTTGAAGATAAAAAATTAGTTCGGAGTCATTCAGGTCTAGCATTAGCAAAATTTATAAAGGACTATGACGACATTACGACAAGTAAGCAATTTGACTATACGGTTTCAGATCCAGTACAGAAGGCTGAGGCGGTAGAAGAAGAGGCAAGACCTCAAACTGCTGAGATGGGGACACAAACTGAACCTGATCCCGCACCACCACCACCTCCTCCTGCTGCACAATTTACGCCAGAGACACCACGGGAGGTAACAGACCCAGGGGACAAACCTGTATTCCAAAGTGCGCCTCAACCTTTAGAAGTAACTCTCCAAGAAGAAACAACGACAAATTCTCTAAAATTAAATGTTAGAGTTGCATTGCAGGCAATGGCGATGGATGTAGATGGAAATCAGAGTGAAAAAGATGCAATATTAAAAGTAATACAAGACAGTGTAGGCTCTGCTAGTATGGTGGCGGGATTAGTCGATATAAAGAAAAACTTAAGCGACGCCAATCAGGGTAAGGTAGAGCCTTTTGAAAAAGCGAAAGAATATATAGAGGCGGACGACGACGGTAAAACTCAAATTTTAAACAAATTAGATAGCGAAGACCTCAAAGGTGTAGATCAACTTAAAAATGATAAAGCTCTAGCACAATTATTAAGGACAGAGAAGCCTAAAACATTAGATGATCTTGCGGGTAAAACATTGCGTATTCAAACTACTAAACCAACAAATCAAGCAGAGGTAGATCAATACAATCAAGATATGGAAGTCTGGAAGGCTAATGATGCTAGGCAAAGAGACGAATTTGAAATGAGTCCGGAGATGACAGCTTGGCAAGCCTCAAAAGATCAATATGATGAAAATGTGCAATTCAATGAGGGCTTAGACGATCGAAATGCTGCAGCTAAAGAACAATTTGAACAAGATCAAGCTGCAGCAAAGGCCGCTGCAGATGCTCCAGCTGCCCCAACAGGTCCTACAGGAGGTGTCGGAACAGAAGTAGCCCTTCCTAAACCAACCCCAGTAATTCCTGATCCAGCAGCTAAAGGCCCAGATATTACAGGAAATGTAACAGTAGAAACCACTGTATTAAAAGAATCAGACGCGATAAAGGCATTGAAGCAATCTGCGGCTAGTACATTTTTGGGAGACAGTGCAGCAGAGCTTAAAGAGAAACGAGAGCAAATGTCTATGGATATAGATTTGTTGCCAGAAGCAGAAAAAAAAGAAGCACAAGAGCTTTTAGGACAATTAGATCAAAGGATTACATCAAACGAACAGGTTCTTACACAGAGAGAATCTACAGAAAATAAAGAAATAGCAGACGCAGCTGAAGGCTTGATGGATACTAAACAAAAAAGCAATAGAGGTTTATCTAGAAGGGATTCATGGATCAAAAGTACAGGAATATTAGGACTTGTGGCAGGAGGATTATTACAAGCTTTTATTCCTGGAGGAAAACAATTGATGGGTCAGAAAGTAGATAAATCGTCTGCTCAAGGGAAAGCCATGACGGAAAGTTTACATGGAGATAGAGGGAGTATTTCCGATTTTTTAAATGAAGAAGATGAGACAGCGAGGCAAGATAATGAATGGGGGATTGGAAGCGTTACGGGGCATTTACTTTTAAATTTGATCCCAATAGTTGGGAATATGGCTTCTCTGGGACGAGTAACAGATATTAATAATCAACGACAAGAGAGTCAAAAAGAACGAGTGATGAGAAACATGGCCCAACAGATGAAAGGAAAAGGTCATGATAACGAATTAATGACATCGTATTCAGATGGAGTTGTTGGAGCTTTTGTGAAAAAAGAAATTAGTCCGGCTCAAGCATCAGGCGTAGATTATGCTGGGGTAAGAGAAAGTGAACAATCTGGCGATGCGAAAAGACATGAAATGCAAACTAGGTCTGTTGCAAATAGGCTCATAAGTCTTGTAGATACACAAGAAGATCAAGATGCAGGTTTTGAATTAGCCGCAGACCAACTGCTTAATTTAATAGAAAAAGGAAATCGTGAAGGCCTTAAGGGTAAAAAGGCAGCGTTTGGAGCAGAAGGGATAGACGATAGTGAAGTAGGAACGACGGCAGCGGCTCATGTTATGGGGCTTTTATTAGACATTAGTCCGTCAATCTTTTTACGTCTTCAAACAGAAATGACGAAGAAGACAACATCAAATAAAGAGTTGCACGATAAGTCATCGAAGGCGGTTTCTGCCGCGGCCGGGCAACGAGTAAAAAACCCTGGAGATGATATCTATTGGGGCGATATTGGGTCCTTCAATAGGCAAGATGCAAGTGTAGATTGGGATGGGAAAGTTTCGGGAGGATCGAATGAACAATTGAGACTACTCATAGCCTTAGGTCATATGGGTGAGGAAAGAGTAGATACAGCAGACTCTCTTGTATCTGGATCTCGGTATGATGGGAGATTAATAAAGAAAGACTATAGAAGATTTATTAAAGATGGAAAAGATGGTGCTGCAATAACGCCAGTAGAGCAAAAAATGTTGGCAAAGCAGGACCCTGTAACACAGGCTTTATTAATC
>QFBQ01000080.1 GCA_003265885.1 Candidatus Marinamargulisbacteria bacterium SCGC AG-343-D04 | reverse complement strand
ACTATATTTCGCTTTTTTTAAAAAAAATGAAATTTAATCTCAAATTCTTCCGATACATATATATGAACGAAAAATCAAATATCTCAACCACTCATTATATTACAAACAATATCAACGCATATATTTTAAAACACCTCTCGCTTTTGATTCTATTTACTCATGGATCAAATCTATGGAACTGGGCTCCCCCGTTTTTCTTCAAATAACACAGTCAGCTTTTACAAAAAAACCTATAACTATCAGATTGTTAAACAAAAGTTAAAAAATATAATTCCTGCTATAGAAACAATTTAATTTTTTAACTATCTAGATTGTGAATAAAGTAAAAATAATTATTCTAGGAGATGCTTAATGGGAATTAAAGAAAAAATAAAAAATAACATACTACATCACTTAATACAAAAAGAAGGGGCCTCACCCTCTTCATTTCTTAAAACACTTTCGCCTGCAAGCAACTCTCTTCTCCAGCACATCATAACAAAAATTAGTAATTCAATTTCACAAAAAAAAACATCCCTCATTCCATTTAACGACAGTGTAGGGTTTTCAGTTAGGGCAAACGGAGATGTAGATATCTTATTTTTAAATACAGATTCTTCTCATTCAAAACCATTAGTCGCGCAGTTAAAAAAGAGTTGTCCCGAAATTCAGACTATCACTATCTGGACAAAAACAAAGGGTGGAGAACAAGACCTTGGCTCAACTCCCGATTTTATGGTAGATATAACTCGACAGCTAGAAGAACAGCGCCATCAAATATTTCACAATCTAGATACAGAACACAATGAAGACATGAAAACAGCTTTGATTAATAGCTTGCTTGATACATGTGTTAAAGGAATCTCATTAGCGGATTTTCCAAGGTCTACACTTGCAGCAAGAATAGACGCAGCTAAAGAATTTATTAAACAAAATATATCCCAAATGCAGCAGTCAGATCATGTATCGATGCAGGGAGAAGGTGAAGTCCATACAGACGAAGTAAGTTCAGCAGGGGCTCAATGGTGTCAATGGCATGCAAGCCGAAACACCGGAAATTCGTGTTGGGCAAATGCAGCCTTTACATATGCAAGCTGTTTAACTGTCGGAGATAGATCTTTAAACGAATACCTTGAATCAGTCCAAGGGCACTCATGTTCTGTAGGGGCTACCGGAGTAGATCTTCCCAAAGAGGGAGATGACGGTGGAAAGCAATTTGAAACCTATAGAAAAGAAACGAAAGCTTTATGGCAAATGTTATTAGACCCAAGGGGGGCTCAACTGACAGCAGATCAACGAGCGGCAGTAATCGGGCACATTGTACTGAATATAAATCGCTATTTAAAACCCGTCATTCCATTAGACATTCATCGTCAACAAGATTCTTCAGAGTTACTCTTGATAGGGTTCCGAGAACCTTTTTTGCCATCGGAAAGAGTGTTGCTTGAGAATGAAGGGATAGCCCAGCAGTTAGGGGCCGATATTATGACCATTCAAAGACAGGGGCAAAGAGCAGGGCAAGGTGACTGGGAAAACATGGGGCCCCCAAGAAAGCACGTGTCTTTTTGGGGCCTAGAATCCCCTCGGTCTATTACAGAGGCAGCTGCCTCTCAGGTTAATGGAGACATAGAGCTCGCAACAGAGGGTGGTCACTATCAATACACAAAGCAACAAGAAGTCATGCAGGGAATTCCAGTAAAGCATGTTTGTGTAAAAAGACAAGGCTATCAACGTGGCCCTGATGGAAAAGCTTTACTTGTGCATGGCCAGCTACAGTATCGAAAAGATATGAGTAGTTTCTCTATTCCAACAGGAAAGACTCTGCAGGGTCATTTAAAATCTGCCGTAATTCATTTAGGCGGAGAGAGATCTAACGCGGGACATTATATCTCTGTTGTTAGAGGGCCTGGCGGCACTTTTTTTGAAATCAACGATGATACTGTAAGAAGTATAAAGAACATCAATAACTATTGGGAAAGGATCGCTAAACAAAATGTGTTATTAGCGAACTTTAACCATACAGAAGAATCTGTAGCTGGCGCATCGGCCTCAGCTGGATCATCATCATTAGAAGAAGCTCACGTTAAGACTGTTGATTCTAAGCATCATCTCTTAGTTTTATTGAGCCTCGGTATTCCTCTATCAGGATTTTCACAAAATAAGATTCCAGGATCTAGATCCTCATCTCCTGGATCAGAAAGTTCTTCTTCGTCAGGAAGAAGCTCTTCTAGCGAACATACCGTGTTACAACTGTTTGAAAATAGTAGAGCTATCACCCATATTAAACCTCATCAATTAAAGGCCCTTAAAAAAGTCTTGGAAGCCGCAAATAAAAAGGAAGGGAACAAAAGAGCGTTAATTGAAGCGGCGACTGGAGCTGGCAAAACGCTCGTCTCTTTTTTAATCCACCATATTACATTTGTACTAGAAAATAAGATGAATATTATGATGTTTCCTACAAAAGCATTAGTTTATCAAGCCAAAGATGAGTATATAAGATATGGGCAAGAAGCGCCTATTATCACCATTTCAGGTAGTGAATATCGCTATTTCGATACTCAATCTTCATCAGATTTGAAAAAATTTCGTACTATGAAAACATTATCTGATTTTTTATTACAGGAAAAAGAGAAAGTAGAAAAAACAGGAGTCAGATTTAATAGCCCTCAAGTATTGTGTACATATAACGTGTTTAGAAGTAAGCATCTAGAACTCAGTGAGCTAGCTGAAGCATTGGTTATAGACATGGGTAATGTCAGTGTTGATGAAGCACATCATGTTAAAGAGGATCAAGGAAAAAAACTAAAAAAAGCAGACAATATCACGACTCAATCATTGGAAAGTTTTCAGAAAAAACATCAATGCTCTCTCGTCGGATTTACTGCAAATACAAGCACAGAGACACAGAATTTTTTTGACAAGCCTGTGTATTTATATGATATGACACAGGCTGTGTCAGATGGCGTTGTTCTAGACTTAAGAAAAGCTATTTTGGAAAGAGTAGTAGCTCCACGGTGTGAAAAAGAGGGAGAAGTTCGTTTAACAGAACGATTTAATTCCATGTACCCTAATAAACTACAAAAAACTAAGAAGCTAGAAAAGTACAGAAAAGATTATCCAGAAGAATATTCCCGTCCATCGTTTACAGATCTAGAACTTCAAATTGAACAAAAAAGAATGAAAAACATTAGAGAAAAGCTAGGTGAATTAGCACAAAAAAGGGTCTATATTGTGTTAGATTCAAAAGAAATTAAGAGCATTTCACAAGGACTAGAACTCCCAAAGAATGTGACGT
>QFBQ01000008.1 GCA_003265885.1 Candidatus Marinamargulisbacteria bacterium SCGC AG-343-D04 | reverse complement strand
TATAAAATCCAAAATAACAGTCCGGCATCTCTTGATCGTTTGTCAAATGCTCGAAATCTACCAAATATCGTGATGCCTCATACGATAAAAATCCCACAGCCCCCCCCCACAAATGGCACTGTCACATTATCGACAGGAAACGCATATTTCTCTACATAATCTTGTAAAATATCAAAGGGATTTTTTGTCTTTATCTGTCTAGATTGATTGTTCTCCACGATTGTTGTTACAGCACATGATGTAGATATCGTTATAAAAGGATCGCATACCATGATTTGATATACCGACCATTTTGAATCTTCATCCGAACTATCCAATACACAAAACCCCGGCAAATGTCCAAACTCTTGTATTAAGGCCTCTTCATCTAATGCCTCTATCTCTACTACTTCCAGTTTGTCTGCTATTGTTGCCATTAAGTATTACTCAATACTATAAGCCTTGGCTTATTAATTATCCGACTTTAAAATAGACAAAAAGGCCTCTTTAGGTACCGTTACCGACCCAATTTGTTTCATTTTTTTCTTCCCCGCCTTTTGCTTTTCTAGCAATTTTCGCTTTCGTGTTATATCCCCACCGTAGCACCTTGCTGTCACATTTTTTCGTAACGCTTTGATATTTTCTCTACATATTACTTTTGCCCCAATAGATCCTTGAATCGCCACTTCAAACATTTGTTGTGGAATAATATCTTTTAACTTTTTTGCTAATCCTCTAGCTACTCCCGGGGCTTTCTGTTTATGCGCAATAAAAGATAGGGCATCCACAGGCTCCCCGTTAATCAACATATTTACTTTTGCTAAATCTGAAGAAGAATGCTCTTTATACCAATAATCCATACTCGCATATCCCTTGGTTCGAGACTTTAATCGATCAAAAAACTGTGTAATGAGCTCGTTCAATGGAATAAAAAATGTCAACATTTGTCGACTATCGTCTATGATTTCAGACTTTTCGAATCCACCTCGACACTCTTTGACTAGTTCAATGATTGTACTAATATATTCATTTGGAGAAATAACAGACAAGCCCATCACAGGCTCTTTTAATGATTCAATCTGAGTAGGCTCTGGAAATTGATTTGGGTTTTCCATGTCAAATGTGTCTCCATTGGTTAATTCTACCTTATAGGTAACATTTGGAGACGTAACCACAATGTCTATATTAAATTCTCTCTCAATACGTTCCTGAATAATCTCCATATGTAATAACCCTAAAAACCCACATCGATATCCAAACCCTAAAGCCTGAGACGATTCGGTTTCAAAGTTTAACGACGAATCGTTTAATTGCAATTTCTCTAATGCATCTCCCAACAACTTAAACTCTTCCGTATCTACAGGATATAACCCACAAAACACCATAGGTTTTGCTTCTTTATATCCAGGCAACGCTTCTTCTGAAGGATTATCGGAAGATGTAATGGTATCTCCTACTCGAGCTTCTCTTAGAGACTTTATACCTGTAATGACATACCCTACCCCCCCTTCTGATATAGAATCCGAGGGGGTCATCTTTGGTTTAAAGTATCCACATTCATTAACTTCTACACTTTTTCCTGTCGCCATTAATTTTATTTTTTGACCTTTCTCAAGTTTTCCAGAGAAGACTCTGATGTAATTAATAACTCCTCTATAATCATCGTAAAGAGAGTCATAAATTAACGCTCTGAGAGTATTGTCCTCTGATTTTTTAGGAGAAGGCACTCTTTTTGAAACAGCTTCTAAGATCTCTTCAATACCAATCCCTGTTTTAGCACTACATAACAAACATTCTTCTTCTGGAATTCCTAAGGCAAGTTCAATTTCCTGAATAACACGCTCTGGGTCTGCCGATGGCAAATCAACTTTATTGATCACAGGAATTATCTCTAAATCATGTTCTAATGCCAAATAAAAATTAGCCATGGTTTGAGCCTCTATTCCTTGTGCTGCGTCAATTAATAATAATGCACCTTCACATGCCGCTAAGGACCGAGAAACTTCATAACTAAAATCAACATGCCCAGGTGTATCAATTAAATTTAAGATATAAGATTGTCCATCTTTTGCAGTGTAATCCATTCTAACCGCTTGCATTTTAATTGTAATACCACGTTCTCTCTCTAAATCCATTGAATCCAACAGCTGAGCCTTCATATCTCTATCTTTTACTGTATTGGTTAATTGGATCATACGATCTGACAGTGTGGACTTTCCATGATCTATATGAGCAATGATACAAAAGTTTCTAAATTGTTTCATGTTCAAAGGATAGCACAACAATAGGCATTGATTTAAGTTTAAATTTCGATTTTTCCGAAGCATCCCCCTTACTTAATGATCTAAAAAAACATACTCTCTTATACACTCTTAATCATAATTCTTCTCTTTACCTTTTTCCTACAGAATTGTATCATCGAAACTATGGATGCTTTTTCTTCGGATTTTTCTCGCAAACTCATTGCTAATTTTTCCTCATTGTCTATTCTAGTTGTGGGGGATGTCATGTTGGATGAATATCATTGGTGTGATGTCAAACGTATCTCACCTGAAGCTCCCGTCCCTATTTGCAAGGTCACCCGTACTACACTTGCTCCTGGAGGAGCGGCTAATGTTGCTGCGAACATTGCCTCTTTAGGTGGAAACGTTGATCTTTGTGGCATTATAGGTTCCGATAGTTCTGGAGAAAGACTCTCTCAGCTCCTTCTCGATCATAATGTCAACACATCAGGATTAGCACAAACGAAACATCCCACAATCTTAAAATCACGTATTATCGCAAAAAATCAACATGTCGTTCGGGTAGATAGAGATGATCATGACCAACTTTCTGATGACGATAGACATGAGGTTTTTACCTATATTTCATCTCGAATTTCTTCTGTTAATGCGATTGTTATTTCTGACTATTTAAAGGGCTTATTAACAGACACTTTTACTCGTTCATTAATTTCTTTAGCCAAGAAGCATGGGTGCAAGGTTATTATTGATCCTAAAGGGAATGATTATTCTAAATATACAGATGCTTCTATTATCACGCCAAATTACAGTGAATTTTGTCAAGCTACTCACAATGAGTATTCATCGGAGGATGCTATTCGTTCTGCGGCTTTATCTTTCAAAAAAGAGCTCAATATAAGCTCTATGATTATTACTCGTTCTGAAAAAGGCATGACGATTATTGATGACAAAGAGTGTATAACGATTCCTACTCATGCTCTAGATGTCTTTGATATTACAGGAGCGGGGGATACGGTTATTGCCGTACTCACTCTATGCTTGGTTTCTGGTCTTGAAATCAAATATTCGGCTATTATTGCCAATATAGCGGCGGGGCTTGTTGTAAGCAAGGTGGGAACAGCTCATGTTTCGCCTTCTGAACTGGAAACACAGTTAATAGATTATGGCTCTTCACACTGACAAACATGTTGACTTTAAAGATGCTGCAACGCGCTCTGCATCGCTTAAGGAAAAAGGGAATTCTATTGTTTTTACTAATGGGTGTTTTGATGTTTTACATGCAGGCCATATTTATTACTTATTGAAAGCCAAACAGCATGGAGAGCTTTTATGGATGGGCTTAAACTCTGATCGTTCTGTTCAGTCTTTGAAAGGGCCTACTCGTCCTATTCATTCTCAAGATGCTAGAGCTTATGTATTAAGTGCTCTTGAGTGTATTGATTTGATTACTATTTTTGATGAGAACACTCCTTTGGCTCTTATCGAGCAGATAAAGCCTGATATTCATGTAAAAGGTGGTGATTATGATAAAAAAAGTTTACCTGAGTACCCTATCGTCACGTCTTATGGTGGGGAGGTTATTATAGAATCATTCTTACCAGGTTTCTCAACATCTTCTATTCTCAAAAAAGGAGAGCTATAAATGGGTATTCAAGTAAAAACGGTCATTGTAAGTGATTTCGAACAAAATGCTCGTCTTGTTATTGATCAAGCGAGTCAACAGTGCATGATTATTGATCCAGGGGCTAATACAGATCATCTTTTTGAACTTAGTGATCCCTATGACGTTACGATGATTGTGTTAACACATTGTCATATTGATCATGCAGGTGGCGTGAAGCATTTACGTCAGTTATTTAAAGAGCATGGTAAAAAAGAGCCTTCTGTTTTATATCATTCACAAGAAATTATCATAGGGGAGTACATCGAGACTATTGCTCTTCAGTATGGGTTATCGCCTACACGATATCAAAACGCGCCTTCTCCGGATGAGATACTTGATAACAAAGACGTCATTGAACTGGGAGATTCTCGCTTTAAGTGTTTATTTACGCCAGGTCATTCTCCTGGGCATGTGGCCTTGTATTATGAGAATGATGATTTTTTATTGGAGGGAAAACATGCAGATGATAAACAATGTAATCATCTTCTTATAGCTGGTGATACCTTGTTTTATGGTTCAATTGGTCGTACAGACTTACCTATGGGGAATCATGAGCAGTTATTAGAGAGTATTCGAACGCAGTTATTGGTATTACCGGAAGATACGGTAGTATGTTCTGGGCATGGACCTAATACGACCATTCGTCATGAAAAGCTTACTAACCCTTTTTTAGAAGTGCCAGATTAAACGCAGGCTTTTTGATAGTATTGAATATGATTATCTAGATGACTATGTTTTGTAGTACTTTGTTTTACAACAATAGGTTTTACATATACTGCAATAGCCCCCATATAGAATCTGGCGCAAGCAATACTTATCTTATGACCCTGCCCTTCTATGATATTAATATTATACCGAATAATCATATGAATTAGTGTTGTTAAACGTTTTAATGGATTTTTTGGTAACACTATAGTTTTTATAAATAATCCCTTGTTATTTAGTTGGCATATTATATCCGAATCTCTTGCTCTGTCTATTTCCGTTTTATATATCCTCAAGATTCGAAATGTATGTTGAAGATGGTACATTTTAATATCCATAGGAGTGTTTGATTCGTTGTTAAGAAGTGTTTGAAATTCGTTCATAAGCACATCTGCGTTTAGGTAGGAAAAGCATTCTTTGGGGTGACATTTTTTGACGCAAAAGTATTTACAGGTGTAATCTCTACGGATAATACGTTGATTAGCAGATAAGCTTCCCCACCTTGCTGGCGGATTGGGTTTTCGAGATGAAAAAAAGATCATATTTTTTCTAAAGAATGACGCTATATGAGTGGGGCCAGTATCTGGTCCAATGTAATAATCTGACCACTTAATAGCGGCTGTTAGTTCTTGCAAAGTTGTGCTGTTAATCAAGTTCAACACCGATTCATTATTATACTGATAAAAAGCAGATTTTTTGTTTGCTTGTCCGGCTACTACAATATTTACCTTATGTTTTTTCTGTAATATATCGATAAAGCTAATTACAGCATTTTCAGGAATTGGGTAATTTGATCCCCCTGTTGCGGTAAAGATCAGCACAGTTTTTTTAGTGGCATTTAGAGATTCTTCGAATATTTTTTTAATTTTTTCTTCCGCATTTTTTTCAATAAAAACAGGAGTATGTTCTAATATAGAAGGGATATTAAAAGGTTTAAGCAATTCCAAATTAAGCTCAATTTGGTGATACGAAATATTTTCCCATCGTTGTTTTATCTTAGTTGAGTATAAGAGATTGAGAGGCCAATTTGTTTTATCTCCAATACGATGGGGTATTCTGGCAAAAAAGCCAAGTAAAGCCATATAGGGATTATTCCATAATGAGATATAGGTATCATAGTTTTGTTGTTTAATGGAGGAGATCAGTTCAAAGAAATTCGAGGGTTTTTGATTTTCTTTCCATTTAACGCAGTGAATATGGTTGATATAAGGTTGAGATAATAGTATCTGTTGTCCAATTTCAGATGTAACGACATCTATAGTGGCATTTGGAAAAGCTTTATGAATGGCGTAGATAGTGGGTAAAGATAAGATAACATCTCCTAATTTATCAGCACGTTGAAGCAGAATTTTTTTTGGAGACTGTTTTAGTGAACCCATAGGTACATAAAGTAATTCAAAAGCATAGTAGAATCAAGCTGTATATTGTTCTCCGTCAATATAAGTCCAATGACCGTCAATGTTAGCAAATTCGCTACGTTCGTGAAGTGTATATTCGAGGCCATCTGAGATATAAGAGGCTATAAACTCAACAAACCCTGTTTCATCAAATTCCATTCCGAGAAGGGTATTGAGTATAGTTAAGGAGGTCCATTGGCAGTTATTCATGGAGTATAGAGCAGAAGTCATATCAAAGTCTTCGAGGGCTTTTCCCTGCGTTGTTTGGTGGATATAGTCGATTTTTTTTAGAGAGTAGGCCGTAAAGCGAGATCTCATTAATTGTTCGGCGGTTTTAGGCCGAGTTTTATTTAAAATAAAGGGTTCACAGCACATATTAAGTGACTGCATAGATCCACAAGGGCATTTCATATGCATAATGGTTAATTACAGCAAGTTTTTAGTCAACATAAAATTATGTAAAAGAGACTTCTACAAAAGAGGCTAATTAAAAGAATTCCAAAGGCACAAAAACAAACGAACCCGCGACATCAAAAATGAGCTTCTTCTTCTAATTCTAATTCTTAATTCAAAAGAGGAGGACCTCAAAGCGTCCCTAAATTCGCAAGAGTGCGCAAAATGGCGTAAGTCGCGATATCGAAAGATATGCGACTGGTGCCAGTTTGCGTGCTATTGCGGATTTAGGGATGCTTTGAGGTGGTGCGCCCGGAGAGATTCGAACTCCCGGCCTTCTGATCCGTAGTCAAACGCTCTATCCAGCTGAGCTACGGGCGCACATATAAGTAAGTGATAGTGTATAGTGATCAGAATATTTTTTCTAGGTCAAAAAAAAAATATATTTCACTTATTTTCTTTACAAAGTACCCTATCACTGGCTATTCTAGTGGGCATGACAAAAAAGGTAACAAATTTAAATGTTGATTCTATTTCAGATTTATCGACACCGCTGGAGCTTCGAGAGGCTATTCCTGTATCTTCTGAACTCTCTGAATTCATAACGGATTCTCGAAAGGTTATTCAAGATATTATAGCGGGTCGAGATAAGCGATTATTGGTTGTGGTAGGTCCATGTTCTATTCATGACCCGAAAGCGGCCTATGAGTATGCTGAAAAACTTGTAGCGTTAAATGAAAAAGTTGGGGATCAGATGTTTATAGTGATGAGAGTCTATTTTGAAAAGCCACGCACGACAATGGGGTGGAAAGGATTAATTAATGATCCTGATATGAATCAATCGTTTGACATTGATAAAGGATTACGCATGGGTCGAGAAGTATTATCAAAGATATTATCGATGGGATTACCTACAGCGTCTGAGATGTTGGATACGATTGTTCCTCAGTATATTTCAGATTTAGTATGTTGGGCATCGTTGGGTGCGAGAACGACGGAATCGCAGCCACATCGGGAGATGGCGAGTGGATTGTCTATGCCGGTAGGATTTAAGAATGCAACGAATGGGGATGCATCTGTTGCGATTAATGCTATGAAAGTCGCGCAACATTCGCATTGTTTTGTAGGGACGAGTAAATTTGGCAAAATATCATTGGTTACGACAAAGGGAAATGAGCATGGACATTTGATATTAAGAGGGGGGTCTACTGGACCCAATTTTGATCCGATTACACTTAATGACAGTTCGAAGCGTTGTTCGGACCAAGGTCTATCTCCACGTATTATGATTGATTGCAGTCATGGGAATTCAAAGAAGAAGCAAGAGAACCAGTCTATTGTCTTTACGAATATCATTTCACAGATCAAGAGAGGAAGCACGTCGATATTGGGGGTAATGCTTGAGAGTAATTTAGAAGCTGGGAATCAGTCGATTCCTGATGACCTATCGAAATTAGAGTATGGGGTTTCGGTTACAGATGAGTGTATGGATTGGAAAACAACGGAAACTATTTTGTTAGAAGCTGCAAAGCAACTATCTACTTAATTTTTCATATAATTTAACGTTTGTAAGAGTACTTTGTTTTAGGTTCTACAAAGGTCCCGGTACCGTGAGCGCAGAGTTCTCCAGCGTCATTTTTGATATCACAGGCACACAGATAACGATTTTTTCGATGATTTACAATATGTGCGTAGGCTGTAAGTCTTCCTTTTGAAGCGGGTTTAATGTAATGGATGTTAAAATCGGCAGTTGCCACAAAGTGGCTATTTTCTATGGATAGAGCAGCAAAGAAGCAGGCATCATCCATTAATTTAAAATAAATAGCGCCATGAACAATTCCGACTAAATTAAGAATAGTATTGGAGATAACACAACTTAGAGTTGATTTCCCGTCATTCATTTCTAGTCTTAGGTCGAGATTGCGATGCATCTCGTGGTTGAGGTAACTTGTTAAAAACTGGTCTTTATCCATAAAGGTATGTATACCACGTGAGCCGATTTTTCAAACTAAACGATATGATGAAAATTATTATTTAATCAAAGTTTACTAGATTTTCTTTCAAGCTCTGGCTTTTGAGGTGCTCTTCATCTCTTATCTGTTCTAGGTCTTCAATAATTTTATTTATAGATTGATGCAATAAAGTTTTGTTACTTAATTTAGCAATATGCCGTTGTCGAATCAGAAATCGTTTTTGTGCAGATCTAAAGGCTTTTTTACGTAAACGAATAGCGACTGTATAGTCATATTGATTTTGGATCCGCTCATTATAATTCACTTGCACCACCTCATAATAGATAGCTTTCTCATCTCGGATTTGGCTCATAATATCCGTTGATACTACGTTATAAAACTGAACCGTTTCTTTTGCATATGTATCTTGTCCAACAACCTCTTTCATGGGTAAATATAAAGCATTAACTTCTTCTTTCATATAGGCATGTAGCTGCCTGATTGACGCTTTGTAAGCAAATCTAGGGGAATGCAAACCCGATCTTACGGATTGGATAAAGTATATGTAGTGTTTAGATTCTAAAACCGTATGCTGCACCCACTTAGGTTTTCGTTCATGACTTTTTTCGATAACCCTATCATCTCTATTATCTTGCACACACCCTGCTAATAGACAAAGCATTAACACACATAAAAAGAGCCGTTTCATTTATCTAATTTCTAACAACAATAATTTTCTATTTCTATTTGTCAGTCTCACTTCTAGTTTTCGTTGCTTTTTTCCAAATTCTTTTTGAATTGCTTTGTATAGATGTCGTGATGATCCAAATTCTTCATGGTCACACCATACAATATAGTCAAAGGTGATATCAGTCGAAACATTTTCTCTAGAATGTAAACTAATATCTTCAATGGTATCCAGATAATCATCCATCACATCTTCTCGTTTATCTTCAGATAAATCATCATTTTTAATATGTGCAATAACTTTATATTGAGCACCTTTATATAGATCATCTTCCCAATATTTTATAATTCGTTGCGTAACATTACGTAATGATCCTAACAAGGCTTCTTCAATAGACACAAACTTTTCCCCTACTCTAGGTTTACTATACCCTGTTTCAGAGGCCAATAATTTAGCAGTTGTTGTTTCGTAAGCTCTTACTGTGACAGAAATCTGTTCTGTATCATATGCTGAATCAGCTTCATTCACTGTATAATCCAAATAAATATCTGACCCAATTTGCAAAGCCAGTTCATACACATCATCTTTCTTAAGCCCTTTTATCGTTTTAATGGATTGAGCTAACTCTGTGACAGCTTGAAGTTGATCTGGAATGACGACATCATATTGTTTAGATGTTAAAAAACTTTCAATGACACCCGCTGCATGCTGAGCTGTTTTATCTGTTTTTAAAATATCTACTGGACTTTGGCTTCCACTGGATCTTGGAATCACCATAATCTGTGGATACCCCAGCTCTTCGACAAGCTCTTCTCTTGAGAATACAACTAGGTTTTCTTCAAGCACTTGTCTTAAATAAGACAGATTTAACTTCATGTTAATATACACTTTAATCCCTTCCCCATTATCTAAAGAGACAATTTTATGTGGTGTAGGTTCAACATAGACGACTATCTCATTTACTGTTTCATCTTTAAAAAACGATTCTTGAATCGCATTAAATCGTTCAATTTCATCGGGTCTTGAAACAAGAGGATCCGTTCCATTAAAAATCAAATAATGGACAGCTGCTCTCTTTGCATCTTCAATCGCGTACCCTTTTCCATAAATTTTCACATCTTTTTTTCGTCGTCGACGTCTTTTTTCAGTCGAATTATAAATCCCCACTGCTTCAACATAAACTTCCGATGAACTAACTGATTCGATAATTGTGGCCTCTCTTGATACAATAACAGGTCTACTTTTTTCTTTTCTTTTTTTAGCATCAACAGCCTCTGTACCGATAAACATGCAGCACAAAATCAACAGGCATATATATTTTTTTAACATTCGCATTTTCTCCTTGCTGAATCTTTAATTTTAATCATTCTATTGTATGGTTTTAATCCCTAAAGTCAAGCCTGTCCAGTTTAGCTTACTATAATCCGTTTTAAAGTCTCCACTAGAAAAATCTGTTTTATAATGTACACGAGGCTTTCCTAATCCCAAAGTTGAATAGAAAGACAATTCAAGCAACCATCTAGGCTTAATCATTTTTTCTAGAGATACTCCATATTTAATCGTAGTATTATCCATTTGAAAATGGGTAAAGGTACCTGCTTCATCTATATAAAAAATATGTTGCCCCATCATTAAAAAAGGGCTAATCCCAAACTTCTTGATCCAGTATGCTCTATGAAAACCGACATAATAATCTAGCATATAAGGAATACCACCCTCATTATCTTCAAGTGTCACAAAATTGAATGATGCATCTATATCAAAATAAACTTGAGATTTTTTTACATACGGGGATATATCTAGAGACGCTCCGATCATTAAACTCCATGCATCCGTAATCGTATTTGAAAACGTAAACTCCCCTTCTACTAGAGAATCATTACTATCAATTTCAAACCCACTTTTCTTGATCATCCCAATTCTAAAATCAACGCCTCGTGTAGGTTCTTCTTTGATCCAACTTGATAAGGCATCTTTTTTTCCATATACCTGTTTGATATAGGAATAGTCTGAATCTGTCTTTGCATAGGCCTCTATTTTATTTATAAAACCTAACCCTACTTTTTTTGATGAAACTGTTCCTTGATTTTCTGATTCTTCCATCAACCAATAATAATGATTGAGTTGAATACCTGCATTAATGGGTACCGTAACTTTATAATCATAGTTATCACTTTCCTCTATTCTTCCTACCAATTTAAATTGTGAAATAGACTTTGTTTTATGAGCAATATTAGCACTCCATTGATTGATCGCCTCATTGGTCAAGCTGCTTTGCACAACATCATCTTCTGTGTACATATCAAATGTTCGAACCTCTTTTATGGAATCTCTTGTATGTGTAATAAAGGATACCGACACATTTTTTTGACCATCGATTAAAATTTGATACCATACCACCCCACCAGACAATGTTACTTCACCCTTTTTCATCTCTTTAATCTCTGTCTTAATATCGCCCTTTTTAACCTTTTTCTTGATTATTTTTTGGTTAAAATTAAAGGTATCAAAATAGGGAACATAAAAAAATGAAGAATTAAATAGTAATTCCAAATCATCTGCTGTAATGGAATAACTTTTTCCTTTTCCATATTCAAAGGTATACACTTTCTTCTCTTTAAACTGATCAATACGCTTTTTTTGGACGTCTTTATTTTCTAAAATCTTTTTTATTTCACCTGCGTAAAACTCGGTAATTAATGTTTCAAAGTCATCCACAGACACTGTCTCTTTTTCATATACTTTTTCTTCGAATTTTCTTGAAATAATGCTAGGCAGAGCATTTTTATCAAAACGTTTTAATTCAATATGAGTATTTAAGATTTGCTTGGCACTAATCGGATCTACTTTCCCGGATTGTTTTCCAAATAACAAAATGATTGCCTCTGGGCTGGACAACGATTTTCGTTGATATTTTCTACTTTCAACTCTGGGGTCTTTGCTAAAAGGATTTAGTTTACTCAGTTTACTCTCTGCTTGAAGTGCAGAAATGAAAATTAAACTCAGTACTATGAACGTCAAGCCATTTCTAGCAATCATCATCGTATTATAGCTTCTTTTCTGTTAGTTTAAAATGAACCGAATACAATATCGGCACCAAAATCAAAGTTACAAAAGAAGCAAAAATCAAGCCCCATACCACCGCCATTAACATTGGAACCAAAAATGAATTATCTCCCCCAAACCCATACGCTGACGGAATCAAACCAATAGACGTTGATATGGTTGTCAAAAAAATAGGTCGCAATCGCTTACTAGCAGCATCTGCAATCGTTTTAATACTGAACCCCTCTTCCCGAACTTTAGTATTAATGAAAGTCAACATAATTAAGGAGTTATTTACAACTATTCCTGTTAACCCTATAACTCCAATAACCGCTGAAAAACCAAAAACAATATTATGTAAATAAAAAGCGAAAATAACACCTGGGACAGTAAAAGGAATGGCACTCATTACGACTAGAGGCTGAGAAAAACTATTAAATAACACGACTAAAATGGCATAAATACCTAATAATGCAATTCCCATGGCCACCATTAAACTTCTAAACCCCTCTTGGGAGTCCCGTTCTTCTCCTCCAAAAACAAACGTAGTTAAAGGAAAATTTTCTTGTTCAGATTTTATTACCTGTCTAAGAGCATGATTCAACGATCTAGATGTATTTTTGCTTTCATCTACATCTCCATATATAGTAATTGAGCGAGACTTATCATAATGCGTTATATTTAATACATCTGGATGACTTTCAATATCCACAATCTCCTTTAATTTAATCAACTTACCTTTATTGTTACGTACAAGTATCGAATTCATATTATCAATAGAACGCTTATTTTCATTTGGCACTGTAATCCTGATATTTAGCTCTTCATTATTCCAAAGTACATTCGATGCTATTGAGCCTTTATAAAAAGTAGTAATTGCATTTGAGATAGCAGGAAAACCTACATCCAATTTAGCAGCTTTTTCCTTATTAACAAGAACTTCAACACGTTCTTTTCCCTTACCCTCACTTACATCTAAATTATAAAAACCATCTTGTGCTTCTAATGTGTTTATAACGAGATTTTTCGCATTATTTCGTTGCTCATTGTCATTAGATACAATTGTAATTGTTACCGCTCTCCCAACTGGAGGACCATCTTTCATGGAGTATGCTTTAATTTTCTTAAACCCATCTATTTCTTTTAGTTGCTTGTCCAGATCCTTCATTATGGTTGTTGAATTTCTTTCTCGTTTTTTATATGGTGATAAAAAGACTAAAAAATTACCTACGGCACTATGACTTATTCTATTTCCATGTGTTGCAATATCAGACATTTTATTTCCTATCGTAAGGGTATAGCCATCTATTTCATTATCTGGCAACATATTCAATATATTTTCTATCTGTTTTGCAGCTTCTTCAGATTCTTCTAGCGATGTTCCTGACTCTAATTCAAACTCTACAGATCCATATAAGGCATCAGGACTATAAAACAAAATAAATTTAACCTGATTTGTGATAAGTAAACCGATTGAGAATATAAAAATACTAATAAAGACAAGAATTGCTTTATGTTTCTTATATAAAACATTAGAGATAAACTGTTTATAAGATGACTCTAAGGTCTTAAATAATTTCTTTTGAAAAGATACTTTTCGTTTTGTTTGGACATAAGCAATATGTACTGGAAGAAAAAAGAGGCATTCTATTAATGACGCAAGTAAAACCGTATTCACGACTATGGGCATCTCAACCATGAATTTACCCATAACTCCTGTCATGAACATAAGTGGAGAAAACGCAACGATAGTAGTGAGAATAGTAGATATAACAGGAGCAATAACTTCTCTAGTTCCTTCAATGGCGGCTTCCTTACGTGACTTTCCTTCTTCTAATTTTTTATAAATGTTTTCAGACACAACTATTGCATCATCCACAACCATTCCTATTACTAGAATTACACCTAATAAAGAAATAAAATTAAATGTCACTCCAAATGAGGGAATAACTAAAAAGGCCATACAAATTGAGGTAGGAATTCCTAATGCTGTCCAAAAAGCAACCTTAAACTCTAAAAATATTATTAAAAAAATTAAAACTAAAAAGAATCCAAAAATAGCATTGTCTTTCACAAGCTTTAACAATGATTTCACTTCAACAGAGTAATCTGTTACCCATGTTATTGAGACATCTTTAAAGTAAGGTTTAATTTGATCTAATAATTGTTTTACTTTCAGAGTTGTCTCAATCATATCTTCTTCAGATTTTTTTAAAATAGAAAGCTTAACGCAACGTTCTCCATTATAAGAAATGAGCAAGGTGGGTTCTTCAAAGCCATATTTAACATCTGCTATATCAGATAAAACAATTAGTTTTTTACCAAATCCAGATCTAATGATAAGATTTTTTATTTCGTTTATATTTTTAAAATCTGACCTGACAATAATCTTCTTTTCTTTCTCTGTTTTTAAATCTCCTCCGGGACTTCTAAGATTTTCTTTAGCTAAAGCCTGATTAATATCGCTAAATGTGAGTTCTAACAATTCCATTTTTTCAGGATCAGCATTTATATGAATCTCACGTTTTAAATATCCTGTTTTTTGAACTGAAGAAACTTCATCAATCTGTAACAATTGACTCTCTATGCTTTCAATCGCATCGTAAATATCGCTGTAGTTCCCTTCTTTTGATGTGACAGCAATGTCTAAAACAGGTATTTTTTCATTATCAACTTTTACAACCTGTGGAGATTCTTCCAAATCATCAGGCAGATTGCGAACTCTATCAACAATCTTTTGAACATCAGATTCTGCTTTTTCATAATCAGCATCATCTTCAAGATAAATAGAAATTTGAGAAAGATTTTCAATAGAGGACGAAACCATTCGTTTTTTATCGGCCAGAGAAGTAAGTTCATCCTCTAGTTTTTTCGTAATTTTAATTTCAACATCCTCAGCAGAGGCCCCTGGATATATTGTTGAAATATTAATAATACCAAAATCCACATTGGGATACCCTGTTTTTTTAACTGAAAAAAGATTTAATAATCCAATAATAAAGATAAATATCAGACTTAGTAAAATAATTCTGGGTCGTTGTATTAAAAAAGATAATATCTGTTTCATGTTATTTTTATACCTACCATAGGTTGAATATGCTTAATATCTTAAAGCATTTCTACTTTGAAAAAAAGCTCTCTAGCTATTATAGTTATACTAACATGAAGTTTACCCTCTTTAAGATAGTTTTAATCCTCTTTTTATCTTTTGCTTTTCCCTTTAATCTTTACGCTACTTTTTCTCATTATGTGGGGAGTCATACCTCTATTCGTCATTTAAATGATGGGATTGAAAAAACCTTGTTTAAATATCGTCATTTCAACAAAGATATTGTGAGACATGCTACAGGATGTTCCTTTGTTATGTGCCGATTATCTAACATCTCTTCGTTTCTACATTCTGCTTCCTCACACAATACCTTTTATAGTTGCACTCTAGAAAAGGTCACAATAGCAAATTCTTTCCAAAAACACCTTTCATTTCATGATACCCTCTTTATTAAGAGTACTATCTCTTCATCTCAATTCACGAATAGCTCTTTCAAGTCCTGTTTATTTTCTAAAACAAAGATCAAAAACACCGTATTTTACAAGTCTTCTTTTACCTATTGCTCGTTTAATGCATCTTCTTTTCAATCTGTTTTATTTCTAGCATGCACTCTAGACGATTTTACGCTTAATGAACTCAAAGGGACATCTGCTATTATGGGCTTTGATGGATTGGTCAAAGCTGCTAAAAAGAAACAATTATTGTCCCACATACCCCTACAAGGCATCTCATTTCACTCCCTAAACTTATCGGGAATTCGCATTCAGGCCTCTTCCATTAAAGACTGTATATTTTTTAAGACCAATTTTAAATTAAGCTCCATTTCACTGAGCACTTTTTTTGATACACGTTTCAACAAAGCATCTTTTTATAAAGCAACGTTAACAAACGGGTCTTTTTCTTATTCTACTCTTACTGATGTTGATTTTAGTTCTTCTGTATTAAAAAATATGACCTTTAAAGAGGTTATCTTCAAGAATGTAAGGTTCAATGATTCCGTTTGGGGACATCTGACCTTTGACAATTGTACGTTTATTGATTGCAGTTTTGATGGGCTTAAATCTTCGAATGTTAAGCTCATAAAGTCTCCTGACTTGGAGTCTGTTTTAAAGTTAAAGGTAAAGACAAAACAGCAGAAAGCAAACACGTGATTTATGGAGTAATTCTTTCAAGATAAAATGAAACCGGCATTAGACAACTCTATATCTCTAATCACCTTTGAATCATTCTATTGGTTAAAATCAGAGTTACAAAAATTTTGTAAAGAACATAATTTAAACGTATCTGGGAGCAAGAAAGATTTAGAACATAGAATCTGCCATTTTTTAAATCCAAATCTTTCAATAACAGCAAATAAAAAGCATCGCTCTTCTAAACAAAAACTTTCTCCCCCTTTGATATCATTAGATCAAAAATTAGGGAAATTTTTTAAATTTGGACGTGAAAGCAGAGCTTTTTTTCTAAAACATTGTTCTCCTACTTTTTCTTTCAATGTAGAGTTTATGAACTGGGTTAAAAATAATCCAAGCAAAACCCTTAAAGACGCTATCTTACAATGGAAAACTATTAGAAAACAAAAAAAAGTCTCTCCTAAAACAACTAAGATAGGTCAACAGTTTGAATACAATCAATATACAAGAGATTTTTTTATATACGCTAAGAAAAACAGCATTAAAACCTCAAAACAAGAATGTATTAAATGCTGGAATTATAAAAAGAAACGTCCTCATAAACCATCGAAAAGAATTGTGTTTGAACCACAAGATTTAACTATACTAAACTGTTGAACGATCCTACGATATCGTTATCTCATTCTTTATCTAATCACTCTAATCTTTTAGGATATGGAAATGCGTCTATAAAACTGCTGTCCTTTATTTTTCCCTTAATCTCTTTGATTACATCTCTAGCTATTCTAGTTAACTCAGCCGTCGTTATGGGTTGAATGTTCCCAGCCGAGTTAACTTTAGGTTGTTTTGGGCTTCCCCAACAACAAATCCAAGATATCGCACTCATCTACACCTCTCCTTTAGCAGGAATTTCAGGCTCATTTTAAACATCTTCATTCCTAATTTTTACTTTTAAATATATCTCCTTTATGCCTCAAGATTTCAATCGTTTAGCACAGTCCAACAACATGTGTTCATTTCCTTTTTTAGCAATAAGCGTCACGCTAAATGGAATGTTACTATCCTTTCTATTTCCTCCTAGAGGCAGGGTGACGGTTGCGAGATCAAAGAAATTGACCCAGTTTGTATATCGTCCACATTCTAGCAAATGCCTAGAATCCCCTCTTTCTTCATCAAGCAAAACCTCTTGAGCTTTTGGAAGGCAGGATATGCTGGGAAGGACAAGGATATCGCTTGCTTCAAACCACTCATCAATGAGTTCTTTAGCTTTTCCACGGTCTTCTTTAATATTACTTAATTTATTTTCTCTTCCTCTTTTAAATACTTCCATAATATTCTTGTATAAACGGGCGTCAGATACGCTTGGAGGCACGCTTACTTTAAATGCCTCTATTTCAGCTGCTCTATACCCTATCGTTCCTCTGAATAAAAACCGATTAGCTGATCGTAATACCGCCTCCATTTCTATTGGAGTGCATGTCCCTATTTCTTGGAACTTTCCAATAGCTTGTTGAAACAATTGAGGCTCATCCACTTTGCAATAGGGTTCATTTCCAAAAACCCCTATTTCGTCTAATTTCTCCATTTTAACAGGGTATCCTACTTGATATCGCTTAGTACTCTTAGGCGATGTCTCTCCAGAACATGCCGTCCATACCTTTTCTAAATCTTCCGGACAGGACGTAAAAAATGTTATGCAGTCTTCTCTAGAAAATTGTTTGGGAGGATCTTCTTGAAACCCTCCAATAAGTTCTTGTGAAGGTGACGGCTTAATTGAATAAATGCCTTGAGCTGCAGCAGGAACTCTTCCAGATCCCGCAGAATCTGTCACTACAGCAAACGAAACCATAGCACTTGATACATTTGATGCTCCTCCAGAACTAGAGCCTCCTGGTATATAGTCTCTATTCACTGCATTTTTGGGGACTTGTCCAGGGGCTCCTCTCATACCCGTTAACCCCATAGCCCACATTTCCATGGAAGACATTCCCATAAAAATTGCGTCCTCATCTAATATCTTTTGTACTGCTGGATCTGTTTTCTCAGACTTTTTTATCCATGATAAACCAGGAATCCCCATAGTGGACGTATATCCCTTAACATGAATATTCCCTTTTACAGAAAAGGGGATTCCAAATAATTTTGGAAACTCTATTCCTGTTCTTAAAATTTCTTCTTGTTTTCTATCTAACTCTTTGGCTTTTTCAAGTAAATCCTGATCTGATACTTTCTCAGACCACATAGCTTGATCTTGATCTGCATGTTTTCTTTTTGTTATGAGAAAATTCACAAGCTCTGATACTTTCATCCCTCTTCTATATAAACGATGTAATTTTTCACACGTTAAACCCTGTGCAAGTTCTTTCTTTAAATCATAGGATAATCCAGCTTTCATCACGGTAGGTGTTGTACCGGTAATCGGATTTGTTACGGGTTGATTTCTACTCATATTTTCTTCAAATTCTTGACGAGCTTTTGAAAATACTTTTCTAGTAGCTTGCTCACTATAAGTATAGTGTCTTCTATATTCAGACCGTGGTAACGACATATAGTTTTTCTCTGAATTATTCGTCTTCTACTATAATTATCGTAAAAACATCTCACAAAATTTCATATCACTCAAAAACCCACTCTAACGACTCTCTTACCTGTTCCTTAGCACCACCAAAAACCCCCTCTCCATGAGACACAATCAGATTATCAAAATCCCATTCACATAATGTATGGATGGATTGTGCGAAGACTGTTTTATCTTTAATCAACGATTTGAATAGCTTTCCTGTTGTACAGCAGTCATTGATGCCATAAAGTCTATACAAAAACTTCGACCATCCTTTTGTTTTCCTAAAATTAAATAACAAATCTGTCACGATTAATGTACTGGATTCTCGATGTAAAAAAACCGTTTCGTTGATCCGTGGAATTCCTTCGATTTTAAGAGATTCAACATGAGAGTTTCCAGATGTTACCCATTCATCGATCGACGATATTTTTACGTTTTTCACTTTTTTTTCAACCCCTGATACTCCAAATAGTCTGGCATTCGGAAAATGAGAGGCAAATGTCTCGAAATGCAGATGATGAAAGCGATTGGGTGCAACTATATACCGAACATCTCCCATCGATCGAATCCTTTGTAGAGTTATATCATCAGATTTAATGGGTGAATGAACCCATAACTGCTGATCTGGCAAGGAGATAACCGTCATCCTATTTCCAAATTCAGCCCCAAATAATGAAAATGAAGTAGAAAAGGTATGGATATTCTGATCATACTGATGATATTGAACCGTCATATACTTTCTCCTTTTTTCCCCCCTTCATTCTTAAATCATGTCACTCTAACAAAACAAAATCAATAGGATATATCACCTTTACTTTAACAGGAGCTTTGTCTTGCTTGATGGGCTCAAACCAAAGTTTCTTTATAGCTTTCAAGGCGTTTTTTTCGAAATCATATCCTTTTTTAGACACATACACAATTTTTGCAGAGGCCACTTTTCCCTCTTCATTAATAATAATTTCTACCAGTACCTTGCACTCCACCCCGGCTTTTCGGGCCAGTTCTGGATATTTCGGTACCACTCTATGAATCACCACTACATCTTGGTTCACTTCCGAAATATCTTTGACCTCCTCTTGATCTTCATCTGGCGCTTTCTCCTCCTTCATTTCCACTGAAAGACTCACATTTTTTTTATTCTTTTTTTCAACCTTTTCTTCTATCTTCTTTTCTATTTTAGTTTTCTTATACCCTTTAATACTCTTTTTTTTCTTTTGAACCTTAGGTTTATATAAGCTATAAAATGTGGTGGGTTTAGATTGTTTAGAAAGTAATTGAATACGGTCTGTATTCATAAAGGCTAATTGCAAAAATATCACGCAGGTTATTAGCAAGGATACTAGAAAAGAAAGACCATGGTTCATTGAATCAATTCTTCAGCAATTGCTATGTCTTGAATCCCCATTTGTTTACACAGATCCATCACAGAAATAGTATGCCTCAGCACAGACTCTTTATCTGCCACCACAATAACGCTTACATTGGGGTTCGACGATACTTTTAACTCTAATTTCTCTTTTAAGAGTTCCAGTGTATATTCTTTGTTATTTACAAAAAAATGCCCTTCTTTTGTGATTCCAATCAACATATTATTCGGAGGTAATCGATCTGAACTCATGGCTTCTGGCTTATCAATCAAAACCCCTGGCAGCTTACTAAAGGTTGTAGATACAACAAAGAAAATTAATAAGATAAAAATCATATCCAATAAAGGGGCTATGCTTAATTTAGCTTTTTTTGTTTTTCGAGTGTATTTAAACATGATCGACTACTATTGCTTCTGAATAACGCGACTAATTGTAACTATTGCAGAACCCGCATGTCTCATTCGTTTTGTGAGTGAGTCAATATGAGAATTAAGTATTGTATAGCAAAACATGGTAGGAATTGCCAGCACTAAGCCCACCTCCGTAGTCAACAAGGCTTCAGAAATCCCTCCAGCAATAGCTTGAGCATCGCCTGTTCCGTAAGAAGTAATGGCTTTAAACACTTCTATCATCCCTGAAACTGTTCCCAGCAGCCCCAACATTGGCATAATTTCACCTAAAATGAAAATGATAGATAACCCGTTATCCAAACGATGCACTTCCTCTTCGTATATCATTTCTAAACGGTCTTTAATAGCATCTTCTGAAAAATTTTCTTCTAAGTAATGAATCCCTTTTCGTAATATCTTTTCACTGGGGCCATCTGTTGTAATTAATTCCCGCGCATCATCAAACCGTCCTTCTTTGACACAGTCTCTAACATTCAAAATCGGGTCATTTTTTCTATATCTGAGATAAAATTTTGAAATATATACAGCTTTATAGACAATCAGATAAAATGCAATAAGTGCCACCAAAAACAACGGCCACATAATGGGGCCACCTTTTTCTATAAAATCAAAAATCATATTACTCTCCTTATTATTTAAAATACTAATGTATACCCATAAATAATCATAAAAGGGAAATCATATACAAAGCTTTCTTCCTTTTTCTTTTCATCCCAACGATATGACGTTGGGTTTTGTCTAAATAACAGATTATATACCCCCAACCTCGTCGCCCCTTCTCGTATCCATGTTGGAAAAATTCCCAATGTCTTTTCTTTTGAAATGGGCAAAAAAGGAATGGGGAAAACAAATTTCACTTTATCATACTCTACCCATAGATCTAATCTTAAATAATCGTCTAATCGCTTCGAATATCTAGACCCCAGTTGATATTCTTCAGCCCCTGTAACAGGGTTAATCTCAGTTCCTAACACAGGAGTGTAAGGTGTACCCGTGGAGTACTTTAATGTTCCAATGATATGCAGTTTAGGCCGTACCACAATATCTGCATAAACATTAACCATATGTGTAATATCATAATCTGGGATATACCACCCCTCAGTATCTCTACGACGTGTTTTAGAAAACGTATAAGTCGCCCACCCCTCGCCCTTCTCTGTCGAAAGTTTTTGAAGCAGTAATTCAACCCCTCCAGCTTTACCTACCCCGTTGTTTTTAAAATTCACAATTTCGCTATCATCAATATCAATCACAAGCTCCTCATAATCTTTATAAAACACCTCTCCTTTTAACAAAAGTGTATTACTGAGGTAATGTTCTACTCCACTGCCATAATGTGTAGCTCTTTCCATATCGGTATCTGCGGCAGAAAAATCAAACTCTGTTCCCGACACAATCCTTCTGTTTCCTTCAAATAATTGTTGGCTATAGGTTCCATAATAACTATTAATTATGGTGTTATCACTTAAGCTATATCTAATTTGAGCTCTAGGATCTAAGGTAGAATTCCAAGAAAAATCCGAATATCTCGTATTTTCCCAACGCGCACCAATTTTAAATGACAACTTTTCTGTTAATGACCATGTATCTTGAAGATATCCTGAATATATGGCAATGGGCTCCTTTAATTTCCCCGTCACATTTATCGTTACATGGCCTTCTTTTCTGGGGTCAGGAGGAACGGTAAATACCAAGGAATTATCTATAGCTGTTTGATACAAAATCCCCCCAAACTCAATATGATGCTTGTCGTTCATATCCCAACTAATATCATCACGAATAATGACACTACTTTCTTTAAGTTTCATTGCATTATCAATATTATCTTCAACCACAACAACACTATAATCTCCTCCTCGACCGTAATACCCAACCGTTACTTCATTTACCATGTATTTCGACAGTGCAGCCGTATGAGACAACGACAAAATCGTTTGACTTAAATCATATTTAAAACTGCCTTCTTCTTCAACTTCATCAATCACTTCAAATGGAATATCCAGACCATCATTAAAGTAATACAGTCCTAGTCTTAACGTTTGAGACTCTGACAATTTCTGTGTAAATTTCGTCTGAAACGATTGTAAATATGGCATATTCACAGATCCATGTTTGCTAGAGATAAAGAGAGGAGCAAACAAATCATAATAGGTTCGTCTATACGACAGCATATACGCAGATTCATCTTCTTTAATTGGACCAGCATGATAAATATTGCTTTCTGTTAAATTAACATCAACTTCTGTTTCTCGTTTTTTAAAATTCCCATCTTTGGTATACACATCCAAAATTCCAGATAAACTTTGTCCTCCTTTTGCTTCAAACCCTCCAGGATAAAACGCTACTCTTTTTGTAATTTTCGAATTAAAAATAGACACTCTCCCTCCAAAAAAATAGGGGGCATAAACAGGCAGATTGTCCAGAATCCCAATAATCTCATAGGAATTCCCGCCACGAATATACAAATTGGCATCAAATGTGCCTTTTGAAGCCACTCCGGGTAACATCTTTAAACTATTCATGGTATCTGCAAACAATGTTGCTTCTGCTAAACGAGAAATAGCTTTTTCTTCTACATTATAAAACGACAATTGCGCTTGATCTCTGTTTGCAAGAACGGTTTGCTTTTCTGCCTTAATGACAGTTTTTAAATCGAGTTCAATGATGAGATCTATATTAGACGTTACATTTAATATTGTTTCATAGGGCTCATATCCATTGGCCTCAACCTTTAACAGGGTATTTTCGCCCTCTATTTCCAATTCAAATTCTCCAGAATTAGTACTTTGTGTTGTCGCATCTTTTGTGTAGATATGTGCATTTTTTACAGGAAGAGTAGTCTCTTTAATCAACACTTTTCCGGAAGCAACGTAGCCAAATAACAGGGAGCTTTTTAAACATAAAATAAATATTAAACTGATACTATGAAACGCTTTCATACTTCTCCAATATCTTAATTCATAATTTTATTTATACAAATGCAGATTACCAACTTTTCTCCTTAGGCATATTAAGATTACTACAAAAGCTGCTGTTTCTTAACAAGAAATCTAATAATTTCAATATCTCGTTCCAGAATTATATAATATATACTATCAACCATAAAAGGAGCTCATAATATGAAAAAAAAGATTCTTGCTGTATTTCTTTCTGGACTTTGGATGAATCTCTCTGAATTTGTTCGAAATGAACTTCTCTTTAAATCTATTTGGATAGATGGTTTTCAAGCCATAGGTCTCTCTTTTCCTTCTGCTCCTATTAATGGGGCGTTATGGGTATTATGGTCATTTATATTTGTAGCTATTCTTGTATTGCTTATTCAAAAATTCTCACTTCTTTCTAGCACTCTTATTTCCTGGACTTTAGGCTTTTTACTCATGTGGTTAGGCTTGGGAAATTTGGGTATTTTACCTCAAGGTTTGTTATGGGTTGCTGTTCCTTGGAGTTTTGTTGAAGTGTATATTGCAGCACTCATTGGACAACGAGTGCTGCGTGGTTAATACTTTAGATCGGCAAATTTAATACCACATATAATTCATAGAAACTAAAAATGATAAAGTTTCATTATCTACCCCAGATTCTTCAATAAACGTAGACAGAACTTTTCCTTCTACAGACACATGTTTAGCAAACTCATACCCTGCTCCAAGTGTTATTGCTGAACCAGTAGAGGGTGTTAACCAGTCTTCAAAAGGAGCGCTCAAATCTCCGATTCCTGCTCCTGCAGAAACAAAAAATGTTTGTGTTGTAGGTTTAAAGTAATAGGTTACTCCTACTCCCATAATTCCAGATACATAGGTAATTTCTCCAAACATAGTATCCATGGAATACCAGACCGCATCTCTAAGGTAATATACTGCACATTGTTCATTAAATCCGTATCCAATTTTAACAGAAGAGGATAATCCAGACGTATCCACTTCAGCAGAAAGCATTTCAAAACTTTGTTTATACGTTGTTGAATGCCCACCAGCTCCCAATCCTAAAACAAAGCCTTTTCTACTTTTATCAAATACTTCTCCTTGACTAGTTCCTGAGAATACACTCACCATCAAACATAACATTAATACCGATATATATTTCTTCATTTTTTATTTCTCCTTTATTTCTTACTTTAATTATACAAGTTATCGTATGCAATTAAAAAAAAATTTCATTTATCTTAACTCATAAAAAATCAATTATAAGGGCACCCCTGCTCTCTATCTTAATAAACCAAACTATATTCACATTAGCTTGTACTCATTTTCTAAAAATACCACCTCTACTTAAATTTACTTTATGACACATTTTATTCAATTATATTTGAAATTTAAAACAATAAAATCAAATATATTTATATAAAAAAATACAAACCTAAACATCTAATACCACAAGTAATTTAAAGACATTGAGAAAGAATCTACTTCATTTTCATAATTCCATAAATCTTTATCTTTTGTTAAATTTTTAAGAAACTTTGTTTCCAAAGATAATCTTGGCTTAAATTCAAATCCTAGACCTACGCAAATAGCAGATCCAAACCTGGGCTCTGTAGAAGTATCTACATACGTTTGATCGCCCAATCCCAAACCCAATGAAACAAAGAATGTCTGTGAATCAGGTTTAAAGTAATATGAAGTACCTATTCCCATTATTCCAGAAGCCTGCTTGGTATTATTAATAGAATACCAAGCAGCATCTCTTAAGTAATAAACTAAAAACTGATTTGTAAAACCATACCCGATTTTAACAGAAGAAAATACCCCGAAGATACTTTCAGTATTACTCTTAGTTCCATCAGTTACCATGGAGAACTTTCCGTCTATAAAAGAAGTTGTAACTCTATCGAATCTTGTAATTAATTTGGTAGAGTGCCCACCTACTCCTAATCCCACAATAAAACCTTTCCTGTTCTTATCAAATACTTTTCCTTGAATATTTACTGAAAACACACCCAACATCAGACATAGCATTAGTACATATAGATACCCTTTCACTTTTTCATTCTCCTTTTAATTAATCTTAAAAAATACTATTTTTCTTTTAATACACAAAAGATCAAGATATTCTAATAATCATTATATGAATCCCTATTTCCATTTAAATTTACTTTATGTTAAAATTTTTTTGCAAATTTTAAAGTTAAAAATCAAAATAAATTAAGGATATTACCATGACAACTTTAACATATAAACAAACAGATATAGACGTTTTCATGAATCAATTAAAGGAAAGACATCCTGGAGAAAATGAATTTCACCAAGCTGTTCACGAAGTAGCTGAGTCTGTTTTTCCAATTATCGAACAGAACCCTGCTTATCAAAAAGCAAATATATTCGAAAGACTTGTTGAACCAGACCGTATTGTTATCTTTCGTGTCACATGGGAAGACGATCAGGGTAACGTTCAAGTAAATAGAGGCTACCGTGTTCAATTCAATAATGCTATAGGTCCATATAAGGGAGGTCTTCGTTTCCACCCTTCTGTCTCATTAGGAACTTTTAAATTTTTAGGATTCGAACAAATTTTTAAAAATAGTTTAACTACACTTCCTATGGGCGGCGCTAAAGGAGGATCGGATTTTGATCCGAAGGGTAAATCAGACGCAGAAGTAATGCGCTTTTGCCAATCTTTTATGCTCGAACTTTTTAGACATATTGGTTACAACATCGATATCCCAGCTGGAGACATTGGAGTGGGAGCAAGAGAAATTTCTTATCTCTTTGGAATGTATAAAAAAATACAAAACAACTTTACTGGGACAATAACTGGAAAAGCCTTAGGTATGGGTGGAAGCTTAATTAGAACAGAAGCTACCGGTTACGGGTGTGTATATTTTGCTCAAGAAATGCTGAATCATATTAACGACTCTATTCAAGGTAAGACTTGTGTGGTTTCTGGATCTGGTAATGTAGCACAATATACTTGTGAAAAACTTATAGAATTAGGTGGGAAAGTTGTTACATTTTCTGATTCTGGTGGATATATTTACGACCAAAATGGTATTACAAAAGAAAAATTAGAATTTATAAAAGACCTAAAAAATGTCAGAAGAGGGAGAATTAAAGAGTACGCAGAAAAATATGGGGTAGAGTTTTTTGAAAATGAACGACCTTGGTCTCAAGCTTGTGATTTGGCATTCCCATGTGCAACACAAAATGAATTAAATGAATCTGATGCCAAAAACCTCATCTCAAATGGTTGTAAAGTTATTTCCGAAGGAGCAAATATGCCATGTGATCCTGATGCTATTCGTTTATTTAGAGAAAATAAAGTTCTCTTTGGTCTAGGAAAGGCTGCAAATGCAGGCGGAGTTGCTGTTTCAGGACTTGAAATGAGCCAAAACAGAATGGGATACAGTTGGACACGAGAAGATTTGGATAATCGATTAAAGACCATTATGAAAGATATTCATGCTCAATGCTTAGAATATGGCCAAGAATCAGATTTTGTAGATTATGTGAAAGGAGCTAATATTGCCGGTTTTAAAAAAGTCGCAGATGCTCTTGTCGCCTACGGAGTTCATTAATTTTTATTGAATTTCTTTTTTGATCCGTTATACTTAATTATAGATTCCACTCTAGTTAAGGATGTGAGTATATGCGTAAACGAATTTTATCTATATGGACCTTATTGGGCATTATATTTGGTATAGGCCTTTTTGTTTCAGCCATTTATAGAAGTACTGAAAATTATCTTATTTTCATCAGTATAAACAGTCTTATTATGGTATTAGGGGGCACTTTTGCGGCTACTATGATTGCCTATCACGGACGTTATGTCATGAGTACTATTGGAAGTTTATTTAGTATTGTTTTCCCTATTCATTTAAGCCCTAAAGTCCTCAACCAAAACGCATTGGAAGTCATTGAGTGGGCCAAAATAAATAGCAAGGAAGGGTTTAAGGCCGTCGAGACTATTATTATTAATAAAAAAATAAAAGATCCTATTATTTTATATGCCAAAGATTTAATCTCTACGGGTGTTAAAGGTGATCGATTAAGACCCCTTATGGAAGATCTGATTGAATGTACGATTGAACGACAAATGATACAAGCTAATATTTTACAGACAATGGCAGGGTTTGCGCCTGGGTTTGGTATGATTGGGACCTTAATTGGACTCATTATTATGCTAGACAATATGGGCGCCGATATTTCTCAGGTTGGCCCAGGTCTAGCATTAGCATTGCTTACCACTTTGTATGGTGTTTTATTTGCTCAGCTTCTTTTTAAGCCTGCAGCAGAAAAAGTGCAACAAACATTAGAAATCTTACGCCACAGAAATATTATTCTTATGGAAAGTATGGTGTTACTGAGTGAAGGAAAAACCAGTTTTGAAATTCAAGATTATATTAATCGTTATATTGCACCATCCAATTGGATAGATCTTACAAAAACAGCTAAATGAAACGAAAAACTAAAGCCCCAAAAGGAACAGACGAAAGCTGGTTGCTTACTTATGCAGATAGCATTACCCTCTTAATGGCTTTTTTTGTTTTATTATTGTCTATTTCTTCAATTGATCAGTCAAAGGTAGAGAAAATGACGTCGGGTATTAGCGATGTCTTTTCAAAAACAGAATCCGAACAGCCTTTTTCGTCTATGGAAAAGAAACTTAATGATATGGTTAAAGACCCTCAATTAAAAGATAATATATCCATTACGCCTGATCCTCTAGGTCTTCATCTTCGCTTTTCTTCTCACCTTCTTTTTGAATCTGGGACTGCTGTTATTAAAGAAAGAATGTTGCCTATTATGAAGCTTATTGCAAACGCCATTCTTGAATCTGAATACACAGATTTTGTCGTTAAAGTTGAAGGTCATACCGATAATATCCCCATCAGAACCTCTCAATATGAGTCTAATTGGGAGTTATCTGCCCATCGAGCGACGAATGTTGTAAAGCATCTAATCAAATCGGGTATACCCAAGTCAAAGGTGTGGGCTATTGCATTATCAGACTCTGTTCCTCTGGTCCCAAACCTGACTCGTGACGGAAAATCAAACCCTGTTAACCAAGCAAAGAATAGACGGATAGAAGTGTATATTCATAGAAACTTCAAATAAAGTATTCAATATTATATCCCCTATCTTTTGTGAATCTGTTTATCATCAGATATACTAGATCATATGTCTCTTGATAAATTTTATAAACGTGTAGACCATTACGAAGAAAAAGTAATACACCAGCTTAAAGAAAAAAGAAGAAAGTCTATTAGATCATTTCTTGTTCTATTCTTCTTTTTTATCGCGATTCTCGGTATAGGGGTTTTGATCTTTAAAAGTGTGACAGTGAAAACAATTTCTCCTTAAACATAGCTAATCTTCGAAACATGTTAAATTTTGATAAAACCCCAGAATCATATCCGGGCATTTGAAAACGAGATTTTTTCCGTACGTATGTCACATTAGGATCGTCGATCTCTAACACTTTAGCCATATCATCAATAGCTGAATATAGGGATCCTATAGAGTCTATCATCTTATAGTCCAAGGCCTGCTTACCCGTCACAATTTGTCCCTGGGATACAGAATAAAGTTCTTCTTCTGTAAACATTCTGCTCCTTTTAACTTTATTTACAAATTCTTGATAATATTGATCTTGATGTGCTTGAATCAACGCCGCTTCTTCAGTCGTCAATACCTTATTAGAGGAATAAAGATCCATATATTTGCCTGTTTTTATAGACGTCCGTTTTACCCCTAACTCCTCTCCCAACGTGGCTAATGATGTAAATTTAGAAATAACCCCGACACTCCCTGTTAATGTTGATTTATTTGCATAGATTTTATCTGAATTCATAGCCACATAATAGCCTCCTGATGTGGCCATTGTTCCCATCGATGAATACACAAGTTTACCTGATTTTTTTAAGCGCTCAACCGCTTCATACATTCTATCCGCCGCTAATACACTTCCTCCTGGACTGTTGATTCTTAAAATAACCCCTTTTATCGTTCTATCAGATTTCACTGAATCAACCACTTCATCAAATTCATCCGCGCCTGTAGAACTTCCTCCAAATAGAAAATTTGTCGAGTTCATCCCCATCATAATCGGACCATCCACTTCTAAAACAGCAATCCTGTTTAATAGGTTAAAAATAGAAGGTTGTCGATAAGGATAAAAGTGAGACAATGCAATCTTTTCAATGCCCTCTTCATACTCATCAACAATACTATATACCTCTGGCCAGTATGCCAATTGATCTACGAAGTCCAATTCTAACGCTTTTTTAGCTGTAATTATTTTTCCATCCGATACATGAAGAAGACCTGCAATTGCTTGTGTCCGTGACTCTTCTATTTTCTGCATCACATCTTTGTAGGTCTCTTGTACTAAATCAGTCAGTTGTTTCTTTTCTATTGCAGACAAATCTTTTGAAAATAATCCTGTCGATGACTTATATGTTCCACTAGAAAATACGGTTGTCTTAATACCAAATTTTTCTAATACATCTGCAGCCTTTTGAATCTCCATTTGCAAGCCTATTTGCCCAAAAGATCCTAGTGGAGGCATTATAATGACATCTCCAATTGATGCTAAGTAATATTCAGAAAGCCCCGCATCTCCTTCAACATAGATAAACACCTTTTTGTCGTTATCTTTTGCAGCTTGTAATTCGTCTCTAAGCTCTTCAATAAATCCCAAAATTGAAATAGACGATGATAAGCTCCCCACTCTAATAATATATCCGGAGCATGATGGATCCTCATTAGCAAGATGGATTAATGACAACAAATCATTAGACCCAATTTTCGAACCTCCAAACAAACTAATTTCTGACTTTCCTTGCTTCAAATTTTTTCCAATAGAAAACTCTGCATACGATGATTTTTTAAACAGAGCATACCTTTTTCTATAATGACTCGCCCTTGTGCCTGCCCCCAATTTAGCGGCAAGTGTATAATGAGTTCCTATCGTGTCATTTGGATCATTGGATGCACTGAAATCAAATTTTGCCAGCGACAAATTAAATGTAGTACCAAAAAATAAGCGAGATTGATGAACGCCTGATCTCAGCGTCAATGAATCGGACAAGACATACTCTGCTCCTAGTTTTGTTGTTGAAACTCTGCCATGCATCGTGTTGTATTCATTTTCCAATGACCACATCAATGTATTTGAAAATAAGAATCCTGCCATTCCAAGATTATAGGTTGAATCGATATCTAAGTTTTTTGAATACACATCCTTCAAGGTAATGCCCAGAGATAGTGATGGAAACGCTCTAAATAATAGTCCTAAATCCGAACTCCATCCTTCGATCTTTTTTCCATCAATATTTCCAGACAGTGACTTATAATTTACTCCCCAGCTTATACCCTTATTTCCTAATACCCCAAATCCCAACGCTGTCATCTTTAATGTATTGTCGTTGTAATCCTCCCACTTTATTGACGAAAACCCCAAAGGTCTATTATAAAAAAAATGCCCTTGTTTTTGTTTATATACTAGACCATCATAATCTAAATATTGATAACTATAACTTCCTCCCGGATACGATAATCCGGCCGGATTTATCCACACAGCCCCTTCACCCTCCGCGACTGCTGTGTATGCGTTAGCCATCCCCATTGCTCTTGAAGAAAAGATCTGTTTTGAGGCCTCGTAAACAGATAGGCTTTGTGAGTAACATAACGATGACATCAGTAAAAATACACTGATACGTATATATATAGTTTTCATGAATTACTTCACACTTCCACCCTATTGAGAATCTAAAACATTATTTTTTTTAGATTTGATCTTTCCAATCGTAGGTTCATAACAATAGAAAGGCACCAGTGTATCCCATTCTGTTTTTTCTTTACAGAGTATTTTGTCTAAAATGCTATGTGAAAACTGAACACAATCAATTGAAAGCGAAGCAAAATCAACACTGTCTATACCCTTCAACCTGCTTTCGACATCATTTCCTACACAGCCATAGACAGATATCGGTGCATTAAAATGAGTTAAAAAATGATAGCATTCTTCCTCTGAAAGGCTTACAGGTTCGCTACATTCGGACTTTTTTTGTCCCCCATTAAATAACTGCAAGGTAACATGCTTTTTTTTACCAGCTAAAATAACGGCAAACATCATATTAGGGGTAGGTATTTGAGATGCTATTTGTTGAAACGATGTGTGTGAGTAAATAGGGATTTCAAGCACCTGAGCGAAGGTTTTCATGCACGACATGCCAATTCTAAGCCCTGTATAACTACCAGGTCCAGAAATCACCCCCAGTGCCGTTAATTGAGCCAATTCTATTCCTTGAGTTTCACAGGCTTGTTTTATATGAAGAGATATATTTTCTGTAAACTCAGGTGTCGCTTTTTGTAAAAAATGATGGCGTATTTCATGATCAACTCTTAAACAAAAACCAATGGGATCAATAGCAGTATTTATAACTAATATAGTATGTTTCATGATATAAAAGTATCGTATATTGGAGTGTTTTTCAATTTGAATAAAATGTTTTTGGCCTTTAAATAATTTTGATCGTTGAAAAAAAAGCATATAGATTGATATAGTTTATACACAAGGATTTAATAATGATTAATATTGGTTTAATTGGTTTTGGAAATGTTGGGAAAAGTGTTTTTGACATTTTCGCTGAAAATGGTGATCTTATCTCGAATAGAATTGGTCAGCCTATTCACATCAAAAAAATTGCTGTTCGATCTATTGAAAAATATTCATCTCAGGTACCGGACCCCTCACTTTTAACAGATTCTGTTGACGATATATTACAGGATCCAGATATTGATATCGTGGTAGAAGTAATGGGCGGAGATCAACCTGCTTATAACTTTATCACTCAAGCTCTCACACATAAAAAACATGTCGTAACAGCCAATAAAGAAGTCGTATCCAAACATAAGCGTCACTTTTTTCAGTGTGCAAAAGAACACGGTGTAGATATCTATTTTGAAGCTGCTGTTGGAGGAGGAATCCCCATTATTCGATCCTTAAAAGTGGGATTTTCTGCAAACAACATTACTGCCTTTTATGGAATTGTAAATGGAACCACAAACTACATCCTCACCAAAATTCAAGAAGAAGGAAAAGACTTCAATACGGTTTTAAAAACAGCTCAAGAATTAGGATTTGCTGAAGCTGATCCCACTATGGATATCTCTGGTTTAGATGCCGCATATAAATGTGTTATTTTGGCTGCTGTTGCGTTTAAAATCGATGTTCAACTCGATTCTGTATATTATGAGGGGATAGAGTCCATTTCCTTGAAAGATATCCAATATGCTGATGAACTTGGTTTTCGTATTAAATTACTCGCCATTGGTAATCGTATAGATCCAGATACATTCTCCTTACATGTTCATCCTACCCTTATTCCAAAGGAACACCCCTTATCTAGTGTTAGAAATGAATTTAATGCTACCTATATTGTAGGAGACCAAGTCGGGGAGTCTATGTTAATGGGTAAAGGTGCAGGTGGATCGCCCACTGCATCCGCTGTCATTTCAGACATTATTGATATTTCATTTAATCTGTCTCAATCTGTTTCCTATAGAAATCTAGAGACACGCTTTAGCGATGCCCAGGTCCAATCTTTTGATGCCCATGAATGCCAGGTTTACTTTCGATTATCTGTCAAAAATACGCCAGGTGTTCTTGAACAAGTGAGTTTACAGTTCTCTAAACACTCTATTAGTATTGAAAAAATTATTCAGAAAGAAATGATAGACGATCGTGCAGATGTTGTTATCATTACAAGTCCAATGTCGGAATCAACCTCTCGCTTACTTCAAGAAAATATCCTTTCTTTGGATAGTTGTCACCAGATTTCATCTGTTTTACGTTTAATTAAATCTTTCTAAGACGTCTTTGATTTAAACCATTTTTTGATATTCAGATCTGACCAACCCCAAGAACTGTATTCTGAGTTTGAAAACAATGAAAACAATCGAGTTTCCAAGGCTTCTTTTGTTAAGAAACGCGTCATATCTCCTAACTCCACTAAGGAAATAACTCCACTTTCTTCAGAAATAACAATCACGATTCCATCACTTACTTCAGACAATCCTAAGGCCGCTCTATGCCGTGTTCCTAATCGTCTATCTTTAATTTGAGTTTCTGTAAGTGGCAAAAAACATCCGGCTGCTAAAATACTGTTATCTTTTATAATCACAGCTCCATCATGTGTAGGTGCCCCCGGCCAAAACAAAGATGTTAGTATTTCTGTATTCAAGTCTCCATTAATGGCAATTCCCGTATCCACATATTCTTGCAAAGATTTTTGACCTTCTATCACAATAATGGCGCCTATCTTTTCTCGTGATAAAAAATCTACAGATCGAATAATTTTTTGAATAAATGTTGTAGATTGAATTTCTGGAGACTTACTTGTGATCATAAATGCGTTTCCACTTGAGCCTATTTTTTCTAAAAAACCGTCTAAGTTCTGGCTGAAAAATAATAACGACCAAGATAATTAACACCGTTGTAAATTTCTCTAAAATCCAATTTAAGGTAGTCAGTTGAAGAACACTACTCACGAGAAAAATAAGAAAGATTAAAAATAATCCTTTGATCAAATCTAAAGCATGAGTACGCTTAAGCCACGATAATAATTTATAAATAATCAGATAGACCAGAAGAATATCAATGGCATGGGTAATAAGCGTATAATGAGGGATCCATTCAACCATTTTCACTTTATTACCTTCCTTTTTATTGTCTTTGTTAAACGTCTATTTGCAATAGACAGTTTTAAATTGTAAACTACATGACTCAGTATATCTTACACTTATCTCATAATCGAGAAAATAGGCTATATACTAGAACAACTTCTAGGTGCTGTGCTTAAACTTGTTCTTTTTATCGATTTCAATGTTTAATTTTTCAATTTTTGATCGATAACTCTCTATAAGAAAATATTAATTCTGCTTAAAAAGAAAAAAAGGCTTAAACATGTTACAACTAATCATAAACAAACAAAAAAATATTAAAAACGATATTTTATCTGGAATTACAGTTGCCTTGGCATTAGTTCCTGAAGCCATTGCCTTTTCTTTTGTTGCACATGTAGACCCTCGTGTAGGATTGTATGCTGCATTTATGATGGGTCTTATTACCGCTATTTTTGGAGGGAGACCTGGAATGATTTCTGGAGCAACAGGTGCGGTGGCTGTCATTTTTGCTCCATTAGTGATTGCCCAAAGCACATTACATGGCCCGGATATGGCATTGAGCTACTTATTTTTGGCAGTATGTTTAATGGGGGGCTTTCAAGTTCTTTTTGGACTATTTAAATGGGGCAAGTTTATCCGTCTTATTCCTCATCCTGTTATGCTTGGTTTTGTAAATGGACTGGCCATCATTATTTTTAAGGCACAGTTTTCACAATTTTATGTGGGCACAGGTGATAATGCTCAACTTATGGATACTATTCCCTTAGCTATTATGATTGGATTAATCGTATTAACAATGCTTATCTGCCATTTTTTACCCAAACTCACAAAAGCCGCTCCCGCAACCTTAGTGGCTATTCTTTCTGTTACAGGCATATCTTTTTTAATAAAATCGTTTGGTTTTGAAATATATACTGTGTTGGACTTTATTCAAAACATTGATCCCAGTAAAGATACTTTAGCGGCATCTCTTCCTCATTTTTCTTTTCCTATTTTTTCGTTAGCGGCTATCAAGACAGTGCTTCCTTATTCACTATTAGCTGCATCTGTGGGAATTATTGAATCCTTAATGACATTGGTTCTTGTTGATGAATTAACAGAAACAAGAGGAAGTGGAAACAAAGAAAGCATGGCTCAAGGTTTGGCAAATGTCATCAATGGTTTTTTTGGTGGAATGGGTGGATGTGCCATGATTGGACAAAGTATGATTAATATAAGAGCTGGGGGAAGAGGACGTCTCTCAGGGATTACTGCGGCATTATGTTTATTATTCTTCTTTCTTTTTGGCGCCCTATTTATCGAAACTATTCCCTTAGCTGCTTTAATAGGTGTAATGTTCATGGTGTCTATTGCTACATTTGAGTGGTCTAGTTTTAGACTTTTCAAACAAATCCCTAGATCTGATACCCTTATTATCTTTGTTGTATCTGCTACCACTGTCGTTGTTGATTTAGCTATTGCAGTGTTTGTTGGTGTTATTATGTCTGCTCTAGTATTTGCTTGGCAAAAAGGATGTTCAATGACATCGAGTACATCTATCTCTAAAAACGGACATAAGGTATACAAACTGAACGGTTCACTCTTTTTTGGATCTGTTACGTCGTTTAAAGACTGTTTTGATTTCAAAGATGATCCTGAGCATGTGGTTATTGATTTCAAGCATTCCAGAGTTTTTGACCATTCTGGAATGGAAGCAATCCAAAATATTTCTGATCGATATAAAAAATACAATAAAAAGCTACACTTATTAAACCTTAGTAAAGATTGTCAAACTCTTCTCAAGAAAGCCGACCATATTGTTGAAATTAGTATTATTAAAAACTTAAACTGGAAGATTGCTGATAATCGACTATCTAAAAAGATTCGTTGAAGCTCATTACAACATCTGATCCAATCGAATTAAATCATCATATGATTCACGCCGAACAAGCTCTGTAATGCCTGATTGATCTACCATGATCATTGCAGGTCGACAATTTCTATTATAATTAGACGCCATTGAGTAGTTATATGCTCCGGTTCCAAACACAAGTATATACTCCCCTACTTCACAGGCCTCTAATGCTATATTTTCGCCTAAAATATCCCCCGATTCACAAAACTTCCCCGCTATGGAATAGTGATGAAGGGGCCTTTCATTTTTTATTACCGTATCAAAGCTATAGTTGGCCCCATAGGTTATCGGTCTGGGATTATCCGCCATTCCACCATCAACAAAGAGATAGGTTTTTATTTGTTCTATAGGCTTAATTGCACCTATTTTATATAAGGTAATTCCCGCTGGCCCTATAAGTGATCTTCCTGGTTCAAACAACAAGGTTGGCAATGCTAGTTGATGCTGATGACATTCTTTTTTAAATGAGTCACAAAAGCTTTCTATAAACGATTGAATATCTAAAGGATGATCATTGTCAGAATAAAAAATTCCCATGCCCCCTCCGCAGTTCAATTCTTGAATGTCTATATTTAATGTTTCTTTTATTTCTTTCATGATAGGTATCATAATATTTATAAGTTCTAAAAATGGTTTATCATCAAATATTTGTGACCCAATATGACTATGCAATCCTTTAAATGTCAGTTTTGGATGTTTGAGTATCTCTTTAATGAAGGGTATGCAATCTTTTTTCTCTATGCCAAATTTAGAATCAAGTTGTCCTGTTCGAATATATTTATGGGTATGAGCATCTATTTCAGGTTTTAATCGAATGAGCACCTCTATTCTATTTTTTCCTTTGTGAAGATGACATAAATTTTCGAGTTCTTGCTTGTTATCAATGATACAGGTTACACCATGTTGAATGGCTAGATTTAGTTCTTCATGTGTTTTATTATTTCCATGAAAATAAATATTAGAGGGAGGAACCCCTGCCTTAATTGCCGTATAGAGCTCGCCTCCAGAAGATACATCTAAATGCAATCCCAACTCTGTAATTAACTGAGCAATTCCTAGGGTTAAGTTCGCCTTTCCTGCATACAACACTTTTGAATTTGGATAATGCGCTTTAAGAGGGTCTAAAAACTGCTTGCTATTATGGCAAATAGTGTCTTTATCAAGCACATATAAAGGTGTTTTGTAGGTTTCAACCAAATCCAACAACGAATGTCCCCCTAAATGAGCTTTATCTTCAATATATTCAAATGAAATAGGTTTAGTGATCATGATGTTTTAGATCTATGACAATAGGATCAAGGCTCTCTGTTTGAGGGTCAATAGAAGCGTAGGCAATAATAATCACTTCATCTCCAATCAAACCTTTTCGTGCAGCAGGTCCATTCAGTTTGTATTCATCACTTCCTCTTTCACCTTCGATTGCATATGTTACAAGTCTTTCACCATTGTTTACGTTAACAACGTGTACTTGTTCATTGTGAGCTATATTTGCCTTTTCCAACATGTCTATTGGAATGGTAATGCTACCCTCATAAAACAAATTACTATCTGTAATTTTAGCATAAGATATTTTTGATTTTAGAGTAATAATATTCATATATCACCTTCTACATTCTTTATTTCTAATGGACAATCTGTGATCAATTTCCCAACTAAATGGTCAAATTCATGTTGAATAACGATGGCCATTAAATCATCGTATACTCTAGAGAACTCTTTGCCATTAACATCTTTCGCCGTTAATTTAACCTGACTACGGCGATCAACTACGGCTAAAATATTAGGTATACTTAAACACCCTTCTTCGCTTTCTAATTCATCACCTAAGTACTCTAGCTTTGGGTTGATTGCAACTACGCGATCTGTCTCCGTTTTGCATATAAATAACTGCATTAATACTCCTACTTGTGGAGCAGCTAAACCAATCCCTTTACTATCATTCATCGTTTCAAACATATCATCGATAAGTTGCTGTAATTCTTTGTCAAAAACAGTCACTGGATCACATTTTTGTGACAATACAGGATTGGGAACAGTTAATACATCTAATATGGTCATAATTTTCACATTAATATTATTTGTAAATTGTAATTCATCTGTATTGATAATAAAAGTACTTTTATGCTATATTTGTGTTTAATTAAAAAGGATAAAAAAAATTGGAGTAAATTCATGGCTTCTTATGGAACAGATAATAAAAAAGAACTAATAAAAAAATACAGGTTAAGTGATTCAGATACAGGTTCTATCCAGCTACAAATAGCATTGCTTACGCACCGAATCAATTACCTAGTATCTCATTTAAAAAAACATCATAAAGATAATCATACTCGCACAGGTTTACTAGCATTAGTAGGAAGGCGAAAACGGTTTATCTCATATTTGAAGACAGAAGATTATGACGGTTATGTTGATCTTTCTAAGAAACTTAAATTAAAAGTAAAATAGCTTTTACTATAATATAACTTCATTGACTATATTAATAAATCAAACAATAAAAAAGGAAAAAAAATGACAGAAATGAACACTGCCAGTACAGAAGGCAATATCTCAAATCACACGGTTTCTCTATCGTCTGGAAAAATGGCAAAACAAGCCAATGGGTCCATACTTTTACGTGTAAAGGACACGGTTCTTTTAGCGACAGCAACTATGTCGAAAAAAGCTAAAGAAGGCATCGATTTTCTACCACTAACTATTGAATTTTCTGAGAAAATGTACTCAGCGGGGAAAATCCCTGGTGGTTTTTTCAAAAGAGAAGCTCGTCCAAGTACCAATTCTACATTAATTGCACGTTTAATTGATCGACCTTTACGCCCAAGTTTTCCTAAGGGTTTTCATCATGACATTCAGATCGTTATCACTGTGCTCTCATATGACCCAACTGTTTCCTTAGATGCGTTTAGTATTGTAGCTGCATCTGCAGCTCTTAGTGTTTCGGACATTCCATTCAATGGTCCTGTTGGGGCTGTTTTAGTGGGTCGAATTGATGGTAAATATATTATTAACCCTTCTCCTGAAGAACTTAAAGATTCTGATATAGACTTAGTTGTTGCAGGAAATAAAGAGGCTGTCTTAATGGTAGAGGCCGGGGCAAAAGAAGTGTCTGAAGACGCTATCATAGAGGCCATTTTAGAGGGGCACAAAGCTATCAAAGAGACCATTTCACTTCAAGAAGATCTTGCTAGTAAAACATCTAAAGAAAAGATCACTCTTCCTGAGCCCCCTGCAGAGTATGGAGAATTCAAAGAAAAACTTAATCAGTTTTTAGGTGACAAAATCGAAGCCTTTTTAACATCTGGAAAATCCAAAGAAGAAGTTGAGGCCTTTCTAGATGAATTAGAACAGTCTATGAAAGACACGTTTATTTCAGATGATGACCAAAACGCTAGCCTTATCCAGTCAGTTTATAATGAACTTAAAAAAGAAAAAATTAGAGACACGATTATTTCTAAAAAAATACGTGTAGATGGCCGAAAAACAGATGAAGTGAGATCCCTGGCAATAGAAACAAATGTACTACCGCTTACTCATGGATCTTCATTGTTTACTCGTGGAGAGACTCAGAGTTTAGGAGTACTTACACTAGGAACATCTATCGATGAACAAATTATTGATGGGTTAGCAGATTCTGCAAGAAGCAAATACTTTTTTCACTATAATTTCCCTCCATTTTCTGTAGGTGAAGTGGGGATGATCCGTACAGGTCGACGAGAACTCGGTCATGGAGCTTTGGCTGAACGTGCACTTCGCCCGGTTCTTCCCTCTTATGAAAAGTTTCCTTATACCATACGCTTGGTTTCTGAGATTTTAGAATCAAATGGATCGTCTTCTATGGCATCTGTCTGTTCAGGTTCATTAGCATTGATGGATGCTGGAGCCCCCATTACAGGTTCGGTGTCTGGTATTGCGATGGGTCTACTTATTAAAGGAGATGATTATATTATATTATCGGATATTCAAGGTTTAGAAGATCACTATGGAGATATGGATTTTAAAGTTGCAGGAACTACAGAGGGAATTACGGCTCTTCAATTAGATATTAAAGTAGCAGGTTTATCTCAAGAGATTCTTCAAAAATCATTACATCAAGCAAAAGAAGGACGACTTTTTATTCTTCAAGAAATGAACAAGGTTATTTCAGTACCAAACTCTACACTTTCTGAACATGCGCCTAAAATACATACCTTTAATATTAACCCTGAAAAAGTGGGAATGATTATTGGACCTGGCGGAAAAATGATTCGTAAGATAGAAGAAGAGTCTGGAGCTACTGTGACTATTGCAGATGGAAATGATGGAGAAATTACGATTTCATCAAAAAGCCAATTACAACTTGATAAAGCTCTCAGCTTTATTAATGGACTAGTAAAAGATCCAGAAGTTGGCGATACCTTTGATGGAAAAGTCACCAAAATCGTGTCATTTGGAGCATTCATAGAATTGGTCCCTGGTAAAGAAGGGTTACTCCATATTTCTCGTATTTCTTCTAACCGTGTAGAAAACGTTGAAGAGTACTTTAAAGTAGGAGACTCTGTTCCTGTTAAAATAGAAAAGGTAGATTCTCAAAATAGAATTAATCTTGATTTAATAAATAAAAAATAATAAATTATCATATTTATACATATGATAGAATAAATATAGGAGGAATGTTTATGAAACTAAAAAAGACAATATTATTAATAGGGGTTTTAACTCTTCTTTTTGCTTGTAATAAAGAGAATCCAGATTGGATTGTTAAAGTCAATAAAACTGTTATTAGCAAACAAGACTTGCAAACTGGTCTTGTTAACCTAACGTCTGATCTTAGAAAACAAATTCCTAAAGAAAATCAGCCTCAATATATGTTAAATCAATTGATCCAAACCGAGATTATTTACCAAGAAGCGCTGAAAGGCAATTTACAAAAAGAGCAAGATTATCTAGATTTTCTTGATAGACTTTCTGACCAATATGAATTTCAGAAAAAACAAGCGTTAGTAGACTTGTTTGTCAGAGATCAGATTGATAATAAAATAAGCATCCAAGATCAAGAAGTATCTGCTGCTTATGATGCAAATAAAGGTACTCTTTTTTCAAAATATGAGCGTCGTTCAATCTCACATATTCTGTTAAAAGATCAAAAAACTGCAGATAATGTATTTGCTCAATTGAAAAAAGGAGCTAACTTCTCTAGTTTAGCAAAAACTAAGTCTATCGATGTCAACACATCTAAAAATGGAGGGCTTATTCCTGGATATTTTAGAAAAGAGAACTTAGCACCTGAGATGGGTACGGCTATTTTTGCAATTAAGAAAACTGGTCAATTTTCTAGACCTGTTAAGTCTGAAGCTGGCTTTCATATTTTCAATTTAAATGATACACAAGTTGTCTCTGCAAAAAGTTTAGAAGATGTTAAAGACTCTATTAAGAATCAACTCTATCTACAAAAACGTTCTCAAGAAATGACAGCTCTTTTAACTAGCGTCAAAGATTTGTATACCATTACCAACAATGAAGCACTTTTAGAAGCTGCACCCTCTGACAAAGAGGCTGTTTCTTCAGAGAGTAAAGAATCTACAAAGTAATGCTAATGTCTCTATGAGAGCAAGTTCAAAAAAGGGGGGGGCCCTGGGGGGGAGCTTATGCTTGGACTCACATGCAAAATTAAATCTCACTCTAAATGTTTTTCCTAAGTTAGAATCTGGACTTCATCCTATTCATTCTATATTTCAAGAAATTTCGTTGCATGATACCGTTGATATTTGTTATACGAAATCCAACTCGCCTTCTTTAACATTGATCTCTGAGGGCATCTGTATGCCTACAGATAACACTAATATTTATTCTAAAATCTTCTTACACTTTAAAGATAAGCTCACTCATGACTATACCCTTACTACCACTAAAAGAATTCCTCTTGGCAGTGGTATGGGGGGCGCTAGTACAAATGCTGCCTCTTTTTTGAAAGCATTAATAAAAATTGAAGGATGGAATTGGACTGAAACAGATTTTATTAATGCTTCTACCCAGTTTGGTTCTGATATTGCCTTCTTTATACGTGGCGGGTCTCAATTAATTTCTGGAGTAGGACAGGTTCTTTCATCCACTACTGTTTCTCCTCCTTCTCATTACATTATTATCCATCCTCATATACATTGCTCTACAAAAGAAGTCTATGACACCTTTGATACACTCTATAAGCCTTCACAAACTCTTCCCTCTCCCTCTTCAGATATTGGGTATAATGATTTATTTTTACCTGTGATGACGCGTTACCCAGAAATGAAAGATATCCATGACTCTCTTAGCACTCTTTTGAGATCCCCTGTCTATTTAACAGGGTCTGGTTCAACTTTTTTTATTTGTCTTACTGATACTCTCCATGCCAAGCCCCTTATAGATAAACTTAAAGATCACTATCCTCATTTCTTTGTTGAGATTGTAAGCGCAATACTGTAACGTATAGATATAGATACTCACATTAAGGAGAAATAGAATGACATTAAAAGAAAAAACATGTATCCCATGCAAGGAAGGCATAGATCCTCTTCAAAAAGAACATTACTCCCCTCTTCTGAGTCAGCTTGAACACGGTTGGAATGTTGTTGATGAAAAATATCTAGAAAAAACATTTTTATTTAAAAATTTTGAAATAGCGCTAGAGTTCACAAATCGAATAGGTGAAATTGCAGAAAATGAAGGACATCATCCTGATATATTTTTATCTTGGGGAAAAGTGGTTGTTACTCTTTTTACCCATAAAATTAATGGTCTGTCTGAAAGTGATTTTATTCTAGCATCCAAACTTGAAGCCCCGTTTCAAGAGTGTCAGAACTAGTTACGTTTAACGTTCGTGTTTGGGGCCATGTTCAAGGGGTGTTTTTTAGACAATCTGCGTTAGATAAAGCTTCTGAATATGGACTTACAGGTTGGGTACGTAATATGGCAGATGGTAGTGTACAAGCCGTCATTCAAGGTTCTCCAGAACATTGTGCCAGAATGTTAGACTGGTTTTCTATAGGCCCACCTGCTTCTGAGGTGTCTACTATTAATCACTCAAAAATAGCGTCGTCTGAACAGTTTCAAACCTTTATCATCCAATGAGCTCAGAGACACTTCACTCTTTTATTGAACGAGTTTCTCCTACGGCATTGCTCATTGATGCGGCTGGTGTGATCAATACTAATCATGGCTATGTTGACAATATCTCTGAAACCCTGTCTTTTTTACAACAGCATGCGCCTGTGTTTTTAACTACAAATAACTCGTATATGCATACGCCCTATATTTCTTCATCTCTAAAACAAAATCTTTCTATAGATCTTCCCGAAGACTTCATTATCTCATCTGGACATGGCCTTACGTTTTGTCCCCAATTACACGATCTTATTACCGATAAAACTGTTTTTCATGTCGGAACTCCGTTTTCTCTGGGTTACCTTAACGAATCCACTATGAAAACAACGACCTCTACTTTGTCAGACGCCGATATCATTGTATTAATGGCTTTTACTGACTTCCACTCTTTATCTCTTATTCAAGATATTATTGATTACGCCTTAAAAAACCCTTCTATTCCTATCGTTTGTTGTAACCCAGATCTGTATATCGCATCCTCAGATGGCCTAAGTCCCGTTATCGGCTATTATGCAAAACAGATCGAAACCCATATTAATAGGCCTATTACGTGGTTCGGAAAACCCTATTCCAATTTTTCAGATTATATTGCAGAGAAACTTCGCGCGAAACATATTACAGATTTTGAACATATCTACTTTTTTGATGACAATATGGCCAATGTTGTGGCTCTTCAAGATCATTTACAGGTCCAAGGCTGCTTTGTCCATCAAACGGGTATTTTTCAACATCTTCACTCTCACGAAGTATTTCAGAAATTTGGAAAATCACAGTTCATCATCAACAGTCTGTCATTAGAGTCGATGATAAGTTCTCTTCTTTAAAATTGTTTAAAAGCCCCATAAGATAGTGTATAGTATCTGAACAGATGACTAAGAAAGACTCTTTAAAATTATATCAGGAAAAAGAAAATAAATTATTAGATAAATTATTGAGTGAACTTTCTGAAAATCCTCATTTTTCTTCTTCAAACCTACATCATAATACTAACATTCCTACCGTTTCAAAACGCTTATTAAAAAATCTTTTAAGCACCGTGGATTCTAGTTCACCTCTTCCTAAAATTTCAAAAAAAACCTTTGAACCCGTGTTAGAACTATGGCACCACCTCATCAAAGAACATATGCAAGGTGGTTTATCCACAAAAGATACCGCCCTTTTAATCTATGCTCTCAAAACCAGCATTAAAGACTCTCTAAATCTTTTGTCGTATGAGGAAATCGATCATCTGGAACAAATATTGGATTTATTAGGTATTCTAACCTTTGAAATGTATAGTATTGAGAATGAAAAATTAATTTCAAGACAAAATGAACAAATCAACTATCTCCAACATCATTCATCCCCTATTTCTGGAGATATTGTTGGATCTAGCCCTTCTATGAAGCAACTCTATAAAGCGATTGGCCTGGTCTTGGAGAATGATTTAACCGTTCTTTTAGAAGGTGAAAGTGGAACAGGTAAAGATTTTATTGCCTCCATTATTCATACAAACTCCAAGCGTTCATCAAAACCCTATATCACCCTTAACTGTGGCGCTATTCCAAGAGATCTCATAGAATCTGAACTTTTTGGCCATGAAAAAGGTGCATTTACCGGAGCCGATAGCCAACGCATTGGAAAATTTGAATTAGCACATGAAGGA
>QFBQ01000079.1 GCA_003265885.1 Candidatus Marinamargulisbacteria bacterium SCGC AG-343-D04 | reverse complement strand
TCATTCGCAATATGCACTCACATTAACAGAAAAACCTCTAAATTTAATATCATTAGAAAAATTATTCACTTTATGCAATAAATACAATCTTGAAAATGTAATAACACATCTTTTTTTAAATGATTGCAGCATAACAGAAATACCCCCGACTATTCAAACATTCAGAAGTCTAAAAGTACTTAATTTAAAAGGTAACAATTTAAAATCACTGCCCAGAGAGGTTCTCACTCTTAAAAGTCTAAAAGAGTTATGTTTAGACAATAACGAAATTCAAGATTTACCTGATGACATTAAAGAACTCACTGCATTACAAAAATTCTCTGCAAAAAACAACCTCCTCGTGACTCTACCTAAAACTTTTGGAAAACTGGAAAATCTAAAAGTACTATCAATATGTGGCAACAAACTGGAATCAATAGAAATCCTTGAAAGAGATCTTCCACAATTATTTTCACTTTCGGCAAGTAAAAACCCTCTAATGAAAACATTCCCTATAATTCGCAGTACCTCTCTACGATTACTCGAATTAACAGATAACTCGATAGAAGGAATCGAAGAACAAGCTTTGGATGGATTAACCGAATTAGTTACACTTAACGTAGCTAATAATCATATTGAAAAAGTTCCTTCCAGTATATGTAAGCTTGGAAAATTAGTCACCATTAACTTAAGTAACTGCTATATTAGTTCACTTCCAGAAGAAATTGGAGAACTTAAGCATTTAAGAAATCTTTTTATTAATAACAATAGACTCAGAGATCTCCCCGTGTCTATCCGAGGTCTTGAACAATTAACTGAACTTTGTGTCTCAGAAAATATGATACAAAGACTCCCTGCTACCATTGGAGAACTTAATAAGTTAAAATATCTTAGTGTAAATCAGAATAAGCTCGGCGAAATACCAGAGTCTATTGCAACACTTGAACATTTAGAAATACTTGAAGCCCATACTAATTGGATAGATAGACTCCCTAATACCTCATTCACAAGAATGAAAAGATTAAGAGTGTTTGATCTAAGGTGTAATCTACTCTCCACAGTCCCAAATGAGATATATGCACTTCCAAGAACAGCAACAGTAAATTTAGAAGGCAACCAATTTTCTGCCGCTCGGGTTGGACAAATCATAAGAAGAGTACAAGAAAGAAGTTATGAAGGCCCTGATTTTTCAGTCGACATACTAGATTTAAAAGATACTAGCACTGTAAGCAGAAACGATCTCGCTATTATTGTATCTGAATGGAAAAAGGGATATTCAATTTCAACTACAACGAATTACGATGCAGAAGATACTTATAGATCGCCAGATCCTGAAGAAATCGATGAATCCTTTGATATGAATGGCCTGCTTTGCAGTTTTTTGCTTAACAGCGATGAGGATGGAAGCTTTTTGTCACCATCCGATAGTAAAGCCCTTGAAAAATTGGAGGAATATACAAAAAGATTACGAAAAATAGCTGAGTATCGAGCTTCTACTGAGTGTGGAGCAGCTGCTGGAAGTGGAGCAGCCGCAGCCGCCGCAGCCGCCGCCGCCCCCTCCGTCGAAGCAATTCCAGGTCCTACATTTAAAGATGCTGAATGCGAAGAAGATACCCATCCATTTTGGGCAACATATTGCAAAGGCAGCATGGTCCATGAAACAGCAACTCTTTATGATAATCTTGCAATATTTTTAAGCAGACTAAAAAATGAAACATCTCGCGATATAGAAGAATCTGAAGAATCTGATGATATACTAATTGCAAGACTAAATCCAAAACTTAACAGTATTGTTTTAGAGATTCTTCGAGAGATAGAAGACGAATACACTAGAAACCTAGTCAGCAAGGATATTCAAGCAGCAGCAGCATCTCAAAGACCAAGTCCTGCACCAAGAAAAGGATCAGCTCCAGCAGCAGCCGCCGCAGCCGCAGCAGCAGTGGCAGTGTCTCAAAGGCCAAGTCCTGAACCAGGAAAAGGATCAGCTCCAGAAGATTCAGCATCAGTACAAACACCGGAAACAGGACAAGTAGAATCTCCTGAAACTGCAGCCGCATGCGCAGATGATTCACCTTTTCTCTCCGCTTGCCTCTCTATCGCAACAACTGGAGTTGGCACCTGTATCGATAAAGTTAAAGTCGCTTATCTATCACTACAACTGCTATTAAGACTTCATTCAAAAACTTCCACATCTATTGATAAGGAAAGTGCCCAAATACACTTAAAAATGGTTGATGACATTATCAATTTTATTGAAGGGCTTGAATATTACAAATATGTTTACGATCCAGAACAATTTCTATTTGTCACAATAGAAGATTGTGTCAAACACTATAACGAGAAAAACCCCAAAAACCCTCTTTCTATCGAACTCACAGATGATGACAGTAGCTATAATTACGGTAAGACAGAGCCTCAATTAAGAGAATTAGCGATAAATGCTATAAATGAAAAAAGAGATGTTGAAAATAAGCTAGAAAAAATACATATAATGGATCAAGTAGAAGACATGCTAAGACTTATGTATGACGAAAGACTTATTAAGGATGAAACTTTAGACAAAATAGCTATGACATACGGAGAATATGCAACATTAACAATAGATCCAACTAAATACAATGCAGCTGTAAGATTTCTTGGACTAAGAACTGGCGGAGCGGCAGCACCTCCAAAGTAAACAAGACCGAAAAAAACTCACAGTATAAAAACACGTAAAATCGAAAATTCCACGATATTTCTAAGCATCAATGAATCATTTTATAGATTAATAATACTCACCATAAAAAAACATCTATAATAAAAAATACTATCTAAAACAAAACTCTCACTGGAACCTTTAAGAAGAGTAAATCAGAGCCACGTAACCAGAAAAGTTATTTCTCCGGAGAAACCTCAAAAACTTTTACAGGATAAACAGCGGCCTTATCATAAACAACAACTTCCGTCCCATGCATGACGAAACACTTCACTGAATCAACATCTGGTAAAGGCTTAAGATCTCTAGAAAACTCGTCAAAACACTTTTTTTGAACTGAAAATTGTAAAAATTCTCCGTAACCTTCAAACTCTATACACTTGCCAAGTAGCATCTTAACCTCTAAAACATAAGATACATCACTCTGACTAGCATATGACTTTAATTTACTAAAATCATTAGAAAAATATACGCCAGGCCCTAAGCGAGATTTTGCACTAGACTGATTAAATCCATCCGTAACGATACTTCCCAAAATACTCTGCAATACCTCATCTTTTTGTTTAGTACTTTTTCCATTTGAATGAGATTCAGATCTCCCTACTAAATGAAACATTGTCGTCTCTTCTAACTTATACCCCCTTTCTTCCTCAACTTTTTTTTTATATTGCCGAAAACGTTTACGTTGATAATGAACCAATTGTTCTCTCTCCAAATCCTTAACTAAATTAAAATGCCAATTTGACAATAATGCTTCAAGTTCTGTTAAAGTA
>QFBQ01000078.1 GCA_003265885.1 Candidatus Marinamargulisbacteria bacterium SCGC AG-343-D04 | reverse complement strand
TATAATTTTTCTATATTTATCATGTTAAAATAAATTATAGGAATTCACATGATACTTACATTAGATCTAGGTACAACTAGTAACCGATGCTTAGCCATTTCATCAACTGGCCAATGTGCGGCATCTGCGCAACAAGAATTTAAACAATATTTTCCCAATCCTGCATGGGTAGAGCATGATCCTACAGAAATTTGGACCTCTACACTAACTGTATTAAAAACGGTTATTGACCAAATTGATATCCAAAACGTAAGTGCCATTGCCATCACCAATCAACGTGAAACAGTTGTAGCCTGGGACAAACATACAGGAAAAGCTCTGCATAACGCCATAGTATGGCAATGCAGACGTACAGCTGAACGCATGCAAGACTTTTCAAAAAGCGACCAAACCTTGATCAAAAACAAAACAGGCCTTCCAACAGATGCTTATTTTTCTGCTTCAAAAATGGAGTGGCTCTATAACAATGTAGACGCAGTTAAAGAGGCAGCTCTCACACATTCCTTATGTTTTGGGACCATAGATAGCTGGGTTTTATTTCAGTTAACCCAAAAAAAATGTTTTACCAGTGACCCGTCCAACGCGTCACGAACATTACTCTATAACATTCACTCTCTAGACTATGACCCAGACTTACTAACACTGTTTAACATCCAACGAGAATGGCTCCCTAGCATCAAGGAAAGCAATGCGTGTTTTGGATATTCAGACCCTTCGATCACAACAAAACCTATTCCCATTCATGCTATTCTAGGAGATCAACAAGCCTCTTTATTTGCACAATGCGGAAACGACACTCACACCATAAAAAACACTTACGGAACAGGGTTATTTATCTGTGCATCGACTGGAAAAAAAGTCATAGACAGCCCTTCTTTAGTCTCTACCATTGGGTGGCATATCAACAATAAAACAACGTATGCTGTCGAAGGCAGTATTTTTGTAGGAGGAGCCGCTATTCAGTGGCTTAGAGATGGGCTGGAACTTATTACGGACGCTTCTGAGAGTAATGATCTAGCACAAAGCGTGAAAGATACACACGATGTATATGTCGTTCCGGCTCTAACAGGTTTAGGGGCGCCTCACTGGGATTCTTCCGCCAGAGGGCTAATTGTAGGAATAACCAGAGGCACAACCAAAGCTCATATTGTCCGAGCGACATTAGAGTCTTTAGCCTATCAAACAAAAGACGTAATAGAAACCATTACCCCCTTTCTTCCGGGTATACGCTGTCTTAAGGTAGATGGCGGCGCCACAAATAATGATTTTTTAATGCAGTTTCAAGCAGACATCACGGGATTGACGGTTAACAAGGCAGAAACCAGCGAAACGACAGCTTATGGAGTAGCTGGTTTAGCGGGTATAAGCTGCAACATTTTTACTGAAAAAGAGTTTCGACACATGTTAAGCACAAAAACCTGCTACAACCCAACGTTTAAAAAAGATAAAATTGATGTATTGTACACAAGATGGAAGAAAGCAGTCCAAAAATCAAGCCAGTGGATCTCGTAAATAATGCTAACTATGATGTTATTATCATTGGAGGGGGAATCAATGGCGCCAGTATTGCTCGTGATGCCGCATTACGAGGGCTTTCTGTATGCTTATTAGAAAAAAACGACTTTGGAAGCGGATCTTCATCAAAGTCATCTAAACTTGCGCATGGGGGTTTACGTTATTTAGAGCACTTAGAATTCAGGCTTGTACAAGAGACATTAAGAGAGCGAGATACTTTATTAAAATGTGCCTCAAAATATGTAACGCCATTAAAATTTTTATATCCAGTATACTCCTTTTCAAAACGACCTTTATGGAAAATTCGACTTGGAATGTGGGTTTACTCTCTCTTAACCTTTCAAAGTGATATGCCATCTTATTCAATGTTAAGCAAAAACACCATTAAGAAAGAATGTCCAACTTTAAGACAAGATTGTTTAAAAGGGGGCGCTACATATTATGATGGTCAAATGCAAGATTTCAATCTTATCATTGCAAACATTAGTGATGCAAAAGCGCATGGCGCACATACCTTCGAGAACTGTACTGTTTCCAATTTTATTAAAGATCACGATAAGGTGGTAGGTGTAGAAGTCCAAAAAGATGAAAAAAGCCTCTATATTTATGGCCAATGCGTGGTTAATGCAACTGGTGCATGGTCTAACGAAACAGCAGGGAAAGATAAAAAGTTGAAAACCCCCCTTGTAGCTCCCACTAAAGGAGTTCATATTGTTGTTCGGTCATTAGGCTTAGATCAAGCGTTAATATTAGAAACGCCACAAGATAATCGTATTTTTTTCATTATTCCATGGGAAAACAAAACCCTCATTGGCACAACAGACACAGCCTTTGAAGGCAGTTTAGACAACATCGTTGCAGATGATGCAGACATTACGTATCTCTTAACCGCAAGCAACCACTATTTAAAAGATATTGTTCTCAAAAAAGAAGACGTGATCGACACCTTTGCAGCATTACGTCCTTTACAATATTCCGAAAAAGGAGCATCAAAGCGAAGTCGAGATTTTTCTTTAGTGGAGTCAGACAGTGAGCTTATTCATTTATTTGGTGGAAAATATACATCCTACCGATATATGGCAGAATGCACTGTAGATCATATCATCAATAAACTTCCATTTAGGAAAGAGTTTAGAAAGTGTATTACAGCTATTAAACCTCTACCCTAAATGCCCAGTAATTTTTTTTTAAGGCCACATGAAAAAATACAAATAGGATCACACAGAGGAATATGTCCTCAAAAAGAGATAATCCCCAACACAGCAGCATCCTTAAATCATGCCAGAGAAATGGGTGCAGATTATTATGAATGCGATATCAACATGACAAGAGACAATGAGCTAGTATGTTTTCATGATCAAACCATAAATGGAAAACCCATAAATGAGCATAAATATTCAGAACTTCCTTCAAATATCCCCAACTTTGAATCTTTAGTTAAAGAATTAAAGAGCCGCCCCATAGGTCTTTATATAGAGTTAAAATATCATGAAGTAGACCCTGAAAGACAAAAGATGTTAGCAAAGAAAGCCCTAGAGGTCATTAACACACACGATATTCTGAAATATAGTCTTATCGCTAGCTTTGATCCTATATTATTAAAACATGTTAAAGACCATGCCCCCAGCATACCTATAGCGTTAAATATAGAGTTAGAAGAAGTTGATAAATGTGCTGAACTTACCAAACAAGCGCTTGGCGGACAGTTAAGAGAACGTGTAGACTTTTATTGTCCAAATATTAATCAACTTCCAAAGTTACCAAAAGAACTCCCAAAGAAACCCCTATTGGTTTGGGAACATGCAGGTACACTAGACATTTACGACCAATTGGGAAGTTTATCACCCCCTGAAGAACGTGAAGCATGGTTATCAGAAAAAAACATTGTGGGGTTAACAACCAATCATATAAAAAACATACAGTCCCTCTTGTAAATGGACCTTACTCTCTTACTTCTATAGCGTCTACTACCTTTTGAAATCTGAACTATACACTCACAAAGATTTAAAACATAAGTTGATC
>QFBQ01000077.1 GCA_003265885.1 Candidatus Marinamargulisbacteria bacterium SCGC AG-343-D04 | reverse complement strand
TCCTTAAATCGCTCGGAAACAGGCTTATATTTGGAATGAATCACACCTAATGCGTGATAGCAGTCCTCAACCGTATCTGCAATAAGTCTAAAGCCCAATAAATCATAAATTTCATTAATAGAACTTTTCTTTTTATCTAATTTTTTAAAAATGCTATATAAATGCTTAGGTCTTCCAGAAATATCTACCTGTAGTTTTGCCTTCTTAAAAAGGCCATTCATATCTTTAACACGTTCATTAACATAAGCTTCTCGCTCTTTACGTGTCATTTCAATCTGATCTTTAAGCTCTTGAAATTTTTCTGGGTATAGATATCGAAATGACAAATCCTCAAATTCCCACTTAATAGACCCCATCCCTAAACGGTGCGCTAACGGAGCATAAATATCTAAGGTTTCTCTAGCAATAGCTTTCTGCTTTTTAGGTGGCATAAACTGCAAGGTTCTCAAATTATGCAAGCGGTCTGCTAATTTAATAATAATGATTTTATAGTCCTCAGCCATAGCTAAAAACATGCGACGATAATTTTCAACTTGAGCTTCTTCTCGAGAACTAAATTCTAATTTATTTAACTTCGTAACCCCTTCAACAAAATCAGCAATAGTAAGCCCAAACAACTCCACAAGTTGATCTTTAGTAACACCTGTATCTTCAACAACATCATGCAATATCCCTGCGACAATAGTCTCTACAGCTCGCTCCCATTCACTTAAAATAATCGCAACTTCCAAAGGATGCGTAATATACGGTTTTTTAGAACGCCTAAATTGTCCCTCATGCGACTTAGCTGAAAAGTCATACGCCTTTTTAATAAGATCTACATCTGAATCAGGCAAATAGCTTTTCACATTAGCCATCAACTGCTTCACTAATGCATCAATAGTCGTCATTATTTTATATCTTTGATATTCAATTGAATGCTCTCTCTACCATTCCAAATATTTCGCTCTACTGAAAACAGAAAATGTTGTTCTTTATTATATACTTTTGGTAACTTTTCCCCCAAATTAAACCCAATTCCATCAAATTTTTTACGAGATTTCTTGCATTGCAACGTTACTTTCAAATGTTTGCCATTTCCTACAAGTCTAGAATCTGAAATTGCAAAAGAATCTGAATAAAATAAAGGGGCCTGATTTCCATGACCAAATGGACTTAATACATCAATATCTCTTAACAGTTGATCCGTAATATCCTGCCCAGAGAGCGCCATATCCGCAAAAACAACTTCATGTAACATCTCTTTATTCACCTTAACCGCGCACACATTTTCTAGTGCTTGCTTAAAATGCCCAAACTGTTCTGTTTTTAAACTAAACCCAGCCGCTTGCTTATGTCCTCCAAAGGTTGTCAAATGATTTTGACACTCTTTTATCAACGAATAAATATTAACCTGACCAAAAGATCGAGCAGATCCTCTCCCCACTTCTTCTTCCATTCCCACAATAACCACAGGCCTTGAAAATCGACTAACCAATTTAGACGCAGCAATACCAATCACGCCCGCATGCCAATTTTTTTGACCTATCACTAATACCGGTTGCTTCTGATAATGGTCCGATTCTTCAATCATTGCCAAACATTCAGCGACGACATCAGTATCCAGTTGACGCCGTTCTTGATTCAGCTTCTCCAATTGCAAGGCAATATTTTTTGCCTGACTATCCGTCTGAGACAATAATAACTCCACCCCCTTATGAGCAGTACTTAATCGACCCGCAGCATTTAGTCTAGGGGCTATCACAAAACCAATATCATCTACAGAAAGATTTTGCTTATCTACTCGAGCACATTCTAACAACTGTTTAATCCCCTTATTCCGACGTTGCGACAATACTTTCAACCCTCTACTCACAATAACCCTATTTTCTTGTTGCAAAGGCACCACATCTGCCACCGTTCCTAAGGCCGCCAATGCGATATAGTCCTCGCAATCAATACAGTCATAATGTGAAGATAAAAATTGAATAAATTTATATACAATACCTGCTGTACATAAAGATTCTAAAGAAGAAGGCGTCCCTTCACTTTTAGGATTCAAAATAAGGTCTGCAGGAGGAGATAGTTCAGGAATCTGATGATGATCAACAATCACAACATCCACATCTGTTTCCTTTTTTATAGCCGTAATTTCATTCACATTTGTAATACCACAATCTAATGTCATTAACAAACCGCAAGATTCATCCTGTAACAATTTTACAATAGAGTCATTTAAGCCATATCCATCAAGAAAACGATGCGGTAATTTATACCGAACCGTTGCGCCTATAGCCGTTAAGGCCTTCACCATCATAGACACAGATGTCATGCCATCAACATCGTAATCTCCATACAAAAAAATGGGTTTTTTCTGATTTATTGCCTTCTTAATAAGTACAAGAATAGAGTCTAATAATGAGCTATCAAATTGCACAAACTCTTGTGTAATACCTAAATACTTTTTGACCTCCACCAATGACTCAATGGATCTGTTCAACAACAGTTGAGAAGAAATAGGGGAAATATCTAAGGTTTCAGATAATTGAAGAGCAATATCCTTATGCTGGGGATAGAGTTTCCAACGAGAAACCTCTATCATGCTTTTCGAATAAGAAAAAGTGTTTGTCCAAATTCAACTGCTTGTTCATTTTTAACACAAATTTCTTCGATAACTCCTGAACAATCACACTCTATCTCATTAAAAAGTTTCATAGCCTCTATCACACAAAGTGTTTTCCCAGATTCTACAGAATCTCCTACTTTAACAAAAGGCGGGGATTCCGGACTTGAAGATGTATAAAAAGTCCCCACCATCTGAGATTTAAACTCTATAACATTATCATCTTTTTTAGCTTTCTCAGGATTTTCAGAAGAATCAGGAGCCTGAGTATTACCCTGAGGAGCTACAGGAGCAGCTTGCTGAAACTGAGAAAACTGCTGCTGTGGAATAACAACAGACTGAGAAGATGACGAAAATTCTTTTTTAATCTCTATTTTAGTCCCATTCTCATCAATAGATACATGAGACACATTTGCCTTTTCCACTAAATCAACCAAACGTTTTAAATCTTTAAAATCCATAGTTTTTACCTCAAAAATAAGTATGTTATAAGTTTACAAGGTTATCTACATTTAGTCAAAAAAGTATTCCAACCCCATACTGGGTAGAGAATAGCCTGTTTCAAGGAACTATTGTATACTCATTCATAAAGATAAAATGGAAAAAATAAACAAAAAAATAAAAAATGGATCGTATATTATCGAATCCATTCCTGGCGACAAATCCATCTCTCACCGATCCATCATTATTGGATCCATTGCTGAAAACACCTCCTTTTTCTCTAATTTCTTATGTTCAGAAGATTGTTTAAACACCTTAAAAATTTTTCAAGAATTAGGAATCCCGATAACAATAGATCCCCATAAGAAATCCATCTCCATAGAAGGCCAAGGCTTAGGAGGCCTAAGTGCTCCAAAAAGCAGTTTAGATGTTGGCAATTCTGGAACTGGGATTCGGCTCATTACAGGACTATTAGCCGCCCAATCATTTTCATCAACATTAACAGGCGACTCCTCCATTCAAAAAAGACCCATGAAACGCATCATCACCCCTCTAGAAAAAATGGGCGCATCCATTAAAGGAAACCTGTCTAACTCTGATATAACAGCACCCTTAAGCATCCATAAACAGCCTACTCTCACAGGCATATCCTATACACTCCCTGTCGCCAGTGCCCAAGTAAAATCGGCAATCTTATTAGCAGGATTATATGCAAGTTCTCAAACACACATTACAGAGCCCAAACCTAGCAGAAATCACACCGAAATCATCCTTCAATCATATGGAGTCACTGTAGAAAAAAAAGAAAGCACACTCTCACTCACTCCCCCTAAAAAACTATTCTGTCCCTCTGACACACTCATCACCATTCCTTCCGATTTTTCTTCTGCTGCTTTTTTCATTGTACTTGCACTCATCCATCCAAATTGCAGTCTAACGTTAACCCATATTGGACTTAACAAAACACGCATGACATTACTCAACATCCTAAAAAAA
>QFBQ01000076.1 GCA_003265885.1 Candidatus Marinamargulisbacteria bacterium SCGC AG-343-D04 | reverse complement strand
GGAAGCTGTAACTATATTTGATAAAAAACTAAAACTAACAGAAAAACACTCTGGAAACATAGAAAAAAAATATGAAAATAAAGAAATCATACTTTATACCGTCCTCGATTGTTTAGATTCAATATTCGAAAACCTAAGTACTAGTCTCTATAGAGTAAATAGTCCAAAAACTCTCTTAGAGGTAGAGAGAAAACTGTTGGCTACACATTTAGATACATTACATAGTTATAAGCTCATCTTAAAATCTTGCTTAGATACCTCTCCTCCATCCTCCCCCATATCTCCGCATGTTAACTCTTAAAAAGACAGATACGAAATTATATATAGATATGTTGATCTATTTTTTCATCACAAAAACTACGGATTTTTCTACAAAATAGTAATACCCGCTCACTGAACCCTACAAATGTATGGGTCGATTTCCCGTCGCAGCTAACGCCGCCTCTTTGATGGCTTCTGTAAACGTAGGGTGTGGATGTATCGCCATCCCTACATCTTCAGCACTGGCTCTGTACTCTATGGCTAACACCCCTTCTGCTATCATATCTGCAGCTCTCGGTCCTACCATATGAATACCGACTATCTCATCCGTCTCTTTGTCAGATAACACTTTCACAAATCCTTCACTTTCCTCTGCAGCACGTGCTCTACCACTCGCTTTAAATGGAAACTTACCTGATTTATACGCTATCCCAGCTTCTTTACACTCATCTTCTGTCTTTCCTACACTCGCCACCTCAGGCCATGTATATACAACATTCGGAATAGCATTATAGTTAATATGTCCTTGCTGTCCTGCAATAATTTCGGCACACACATTCCCTTCTTCAGACGCCTTATGCGCCAACATAATTCCTCTTACAACATCTCCTATCGCATAAATATTAGGAACTTTCGTCTGAAAATGATCATTTATAGGAATACGCCCTCGCTCATCACAGTCTATCCCTACATTTGCCAAACCTAAATGCTCTGTATTGGGCTTTCTCCCAATAGAAACTAACACCATATCTGCATCAAAAGTAAGCGTTTCACCTTTACTATTTTCTGCCGTAACCTTTACGTTATTGCCCTTTGCAGTTGCTCCTGTCACTTTCGTTTTAAAATGAAACTCAACATCACAATGGCTAGATAATGATCGTTGTAATGCTTTTCCACAGTCCTTATCCATACCTGGTATCAACCTATCTAAAAACTCAATAACGGTCACTTTTGCACCTAAACGCGCATACACAGACCCTAATTCAACCCCTATAACTCCCCCTCCAATAACTACCATATGCTTTGGAACTTTCTTCAAGGAAATCGCTTCATCAGATGTAATTATATTTTTACCATTTGTCTTGACTGTTGGTAATGGAGTAACAGATGACCCAGTAGCAATAATAAAGTTCTCACCCGTAACTTCTGTAGTCGTATCTCCAGTAACTACAATAGAATGAGCATCTTTAAAGGTTGCTGTTCCTTTGAACACCTCAATCTTATTTTTCTTCATTAAATACTCAATACCTTTTGTCGTCGTCTCCACAACATCTTCTTTTCGCTTCATCATCTGCTTCAAGTTTACTTTTAACCCTGATACATCAATACCATGCGTTTTAAACTTTGTCTTCGCCATATGATAATGCTCCGACGAATCCAATAAGGCTTTAGATGGAATACATCCCCAGTTTAAACAGGTGCCCCCCAAGGTCTTTTGCTTTTCAACAATCGCAACACGTTTCCCACATTGAGCTGCACGAATAGCCGCAACATATCCCCCTGGTCCCGCTCCAATTACTACTACATCAAATTGATATTCCGCCATCTTATACTCCTTATTTTAACCGCTCTGATTACATTCCAATCAGCAAGCGCGTTGGATCTTCTAATAACTGCTTAATATTAACCAAAAATTGTACCGCTTCAGCTCCATCAATAATACGATGGTCATACGTTAAGGCCAAATACATGATAGGCCTAATTTCAACTTGTCCATTTACCGCTGTAGGACGCTGAACAATATTATGCATTCCCAAAATCGCACTTTGTGGACGATTCAATATTGGCGTCGATAACATAGATCCAAAGGTCCCTCCATTGGTAATCGTGAAAGTTCCTCCACTCATATCATCTAACGTAATCTTTCCATCTCGTCCTTTTAAAGCATACGCTTTAATCGTCGACTCAATCTCTGCAAAAGATAAATTCTCTGCATTCTTGATTACAGGAACAACTAACCCTTTAGGAGTCGCTACTGCAACTCCAATATCACAATAATCATGGAACAGAATCTCATCTCCATCAATCATCGCATTAATGAGTGGCCAGTTTTGCAAAGCAATCGTAACGGCTTTCGTAAAAAAGGACATAAAGCCTAATCCAACGTTATACTTTTCTTTAAATGCCTCTTTGTGATGCTTTCGAATATTCATCACAGCAGACATATCCACTTCGTTAAATGTAGTTAATGACGCCGTTGTTTGCTGGGCATCCACCAAACGTGTTAACAAGGTTTTTCGTAATCGTGATAACTTTTCACGTCGTGTCCCTCTCTCTCCTGGTGTTGCAACGGCGGCAACTGATGCCTCTTCTTTTTTAACAACTTTTTCAGGAGCTGCTTTTGGCGCTGCTCCCGCTACGTCTTGCTTTGTAATACGTCCATCTCGTCCTGTTCCAGACACGTCCGATGCTGATAACCCTTTTTCTCCCAATGCTTTTTGAGCTGCAGGAGACGGATGACTCGCGGCGTAATGTGGCGCTGCCCCTGTTTTTTCTTCCTTCACTGCAGCTGCAGGAGCTGAAGATTCTACAGGTGTAGCATCTGTTTTAGCTACTGTTGCTGCTGGCTTAGCGGCTGAATCATCTATGGTTCCCACAACATCTCCTACTTTTACTGTCCCTTCTTCAACCTTTATCGATAAAATTCCCCCAGCTTCTGCCGTTAAATCCATAGAGGCTTTATCGGTTTCTAACTCCAACAGGGCTTCATCCATCTCGACATAATCCCCATCTTCTTTATACCACGTTACAATATCCGCTTCTGTTACGGACTCTCCTGCTGCTGGCACACAAATTTCTTTTGTCATGTTTGTCTCCTTTTCCTTGTTTTTATATAGAAAATGCCTTCTTTACAAGTTCAATTTGTGTTTTTGCATGCACTTTCGAACTTCCTGTAGCTGGCGACGCACTCGCTAAACGAGCAACAACCTCTAAATTCCAATCTCGATAATGCATCAACATAAAGGTCCATGCTCCCATATTTTCAGGTTCTTCTTGAACCCAAACAAATTTCGCGTTTTTATATGCCGATTTTAATGCCGCCATCTGCTTCTTTGGAGCAGGATATAACTGCTCTAAACGCACAATCGCTACATCTTTACGCTTGTTATCATCACGTTCTTTTTTAAGATCAAAATAAACTTTTCCTGTACATAAAAGCACCTTTTTCACTTTCTTCTTATCAACGTCATTATCATCAATCACTTCTTGAAAACGTCCCTTTGTTAACTCCTCAATTGGAGAGATCACTTCTGGATGCCTAAACAAACTCTTCGGACTCATCACGACCAATGGCTTTCTAAATTCGTTTTTAATTTGTCGTCGTAACACATGAAAAAAGTTTGCCGGACTCGTAATATTACATACATACATATTATGTTCTGCACATTGCTGTAGATATCGCTCAAAACGTGCTGATGAGTGCTCCGGTCCCTGACCTTCGTATCCGTGTGGCAACAACAAGACCAATCCAGACACCTTCTGCCACTTAGACTCTGAGGCACTAATAAATTGATCCATCACAATCTGCGCACCATTTGCAAAATCTCCAAACTGGGCTTCCCAAATAACCAGCGCTTCCGGACAAGCCAACGACATTCCAAACTCAAAAGCCATCACACCATATTCTGACAAGAGAGAATTATATACTTCTATCTGAGCCTGCTTCTTACTAATATTGTTCAACGGTACATAATGTAGCTCTGTAGAAACATCTTTAATCACAGCATGACGATGCGAAAAAGTTCCTCTCTGACAATCTTGCCCGGATAACCGTACCTTATGTCCCTCTGCCAATAACGTCCCATAAGCCAATAACTCCGCACAGGCCCAATCTACTTGTTTTTTCTCTGTCATTAACGCTTTTCTAGAATCAAATA
>QFBQ01000075.1 GCA_003265885.1 Candidatus Marinamargulisbacteria bacterium SCGC AG-343-D04 | reverse complement strand
CTAGGTCTGTAGGGAGATCCCATAGTAAAGGCTCAAATTCTGCGTTATGAGTAATTCCTAAATCAAAGGATGTTATGTCTGTTGTTGTTCCAGATAGTGATGCTGTGTTCCAAGATGTTCCGTCATCTAGACTATATTCAATGTTGTTGGTGAAGTTTATGGGGTCATTGTCATAGTCTTGAAGCCAGTAATTGATTCTGACGACAGTATTATTTAATGTTCCAATTTGTTCGGCACTGATGTTATTGATGGAAGGAATAGCGTTAGAAATATCAAACTCCTCATTAATATCATTGGAAAAAGGAGATTTGACGGTGATGGACGTGGATTTAGTTGCTTTTAATTGTTTTGAAATGTCTGATGTTCGTGTGCCGACGAGATATGTTTTTCCTCTGTATATGCCTGAGTTTTTGGCAGTTTCTAATAGAGTAAGAGATAAGTTTTTAGTGCTTGTGCTGGAGTCGATCTCGAGTTGGATAAGATTTTTTTTATTTGTATCAGGGTCTGATGTTTTGGCTTCTATGTATAAAAAATTTCCGCGAGACAGTTCTGTAATGGGGGAACTAAAGGTGTCGTCACTATAAAAAGAAAGGGTGTCTATGGTGCTGGGGTTAGGGGTGGAAACGCTGTTAAATTGAAAGAATGATGTCAGTCCTTTATTTGAATTTGCTCCGTTGGAGCCTATAAGAATGTCATGTATGCCGTCTACATTTAAGTCTCCTCCAGAGCTGATTGAAAAACCAATTTTTCCATCGGATTCATTAGGAACAATTTTAGCAGAGGCAATGCTTGTTAACTCTATGTTTCCCGCTAGAGTTTCGTTTGTGGTGACAATATGGACTTGTCCATTGTCATCGTTAGCTAAAAACTCTCCAATGGCAAGATCGTGGATTAAATCTCCATTAAGATCTACCTGACCTTGTAGGGCGTTTAACCCTAAGAAATAGCTGTTGCTGCTGGCAATTTTTGCTGAAAACGTGTTTGTACTTATATAATCTCCGGAAAAAGGAGAAGAGGAACCATAGTAGAGGTAGATGGCACCTTCATCTAGATCCCCTGTATTGGGTGCTGAAATAGCGAAGTCTCCGAAGCTATCACCATTAATGTCTCCTAAACTTCTAACGGCATGCCCAAAACCATCTGTTCCGGAATTTTTTGAATGAAAAATGGCATCAGACTCTGATAAAGACACAGAGCTTTCTCCTTCTGTAAATGAATTAAGATTTGAATGAGATCCGTAGATGAGAAAGCTTTTGCTGCCACTTTCGCTTTCTTCATCGTAAGTTCCGATGAGGCATTCGTCATATCCGTCATTGTTGATGTCATGAATTATGGAGACACTGTATCCTGCATTTTCTCCAGAGCTTGTTCCTGTTAGGGTGATATCGGCAACATCTGTTAGGTTTCCGGATAGAGTGTCTATGGATGTTTTTCCGAAGATAATGACAACACGGCCATTCGGGTTTGAGGCATCGGTATTTCGTGTTGATCCGATGACAATGTCATCGATTCCATCTCCGTTTAGGTCTCCGGCAATACTTGCTGTTTGTGAAGCAAGATATCTGTTGGTGATATCTTCGGGAGTGAGATTGGGTTCTGTTAATGTTAGGGATGGATTACTACTCCAATCATCGATGTCTTTTGCTAGATATATGTGGATTTGATTACTATCGAGTGAGGGATGTAGTGTAATGAGGTCATTGAGTCCGTCTCCGTCTATATCTCCTTGAGAGGCAACATAGAGTCCATGTTCTTCATTTTCTACAGAGCCGGATAGAGTGATGAGGGCTTCTGTAGAGTCTATGTTACGTTTTCCAAATTGGCTGTGAAATAGAAAACTTTTTCCCGTATCGGTGGATGAACCATTATTAAAGGGAGCACTGATGAGGAAATAAGGCGGATCATTGTTTTTAATTTTTCCTAAATAGTGGACTGAATAACCCAGTAAATCATTTTCTGTAGAATGATTAATGGAGACACGTGCATCGTCCATAGATAGTTGTTCGATAGCGCCATAAATGATGTTTATGTTCATGACCATGACACAGGTTAGTGTTAATAAAATTTTATTGCTCATTGATAGTAGTGTAGTTATAGACGTTTTTGAGTTTCATTAAACATTTTTGGAGGCATATTTTTTAATTTTTTAAATCGTGAATGTTTATCAAATAGTAGGTGTATATATCGATCTTAATTGATGATGTTCAGTTATTGCATTCAAATAATGTTTCTACATTATTTTTCCCCATCATTTGAAGGAGATACTCGGATGTATCATCATTGACGGAATACTGTATTAATCCTGATTTATCTGTTTGGGAATAGAGGGTGTTTGTATAGGGGTTTTTGGGTTCTTTTTTGAGAATGTTTTTCTCTTTTAATGATGAAAAGAGATCTCTGATGGATGTGCTTTTAGGGTAATGGCCTTGATCTAAAAAATAACTTTCAAGGGCATATTGAAGAGAATGACCTTGTTGGATGATGGCATTTTTTTTGGCATAAGAATGAATTTTTGAAAAATTTGGTAGTATGATGCTGGAGATGATTCCGCTAATCATGAGGACAATGATCAGTTCAATAATGGAAAATCCGCTGGATGTCGCATTTTTTTTAATTGGAGAGTAAATCAGGGAGGTCATAGGTTTTTTACAAGGTATTGAAGAGGTAAAAGTGTGAGATAAAATCCTGTTAGAATGGTTATTCCTGTCAGTATTAATAAGCAGAGTGACAGACGAGATAGGCTTTGTTTTAGGCTGTCAAAAAAGTTATCTTTGTGGATTTTGGCGATGTAATGTAAGCCTTTATGGAGTTGATTGCTTGCAATTGCATGAGTGATGATATGTTGCTCGGAGTGAGTAGGGAGTAATGAAAAAAATCCTTCTTTTAGTTTATGATTGTTAATAGCAATGTTCTTGAATGTGTGGAGAGATGTTTTATATAGGCTGTTTTTGTTGACTTGAATGCTTTCAATGATGCTTTTGATGTCAATATGTTGCTGTAAATATAGGGATATTTCCATGCATAATTTGTGTAAAAATAAAGGGTATAGATAACGTTTTAACATTTTTACTATACGGCTTTTAATCCATTTAGAACTCAATACTCCTAGTAATAGAAGGCTTATGACTATGCTGTGACTGTATGTGGCAAGTAAAGTTTTGATGTGAAGTATGAAGGTGATAATGAATGGAGGTGATTGATTGAGTTCAGTGAAGAGTTTATGTACTTTCGGAACAAATATAAAAAGGAGTCCTGCGTTTAGTATGGAGCTTAAAGCTATTAGACAGAGGGGTTTTTGAATGATTCTCCAGTAATGGGTAAGCAAGGAAGAAGATTGTTTTTCATAGTCATATTTGTAGGAAATCCATGAACTGATATTAACACTTTGAATTGAAAATTTTGTCGCAATTTTAGAACTGTTAAAAAGGCTTTGCATAGAATGGTGCAAGGGCACTCCTTCCTGAGTTTTTGTATAGAGATGTGTGTTTATGTGGCGTAAGTGAGGGTATAAAGATTCAATGGTTTCAAAGCAGAGTTTAGTTGCCAACCCCATGTCTTTTAATTCTTTGAATTGCTTTAAGTATAGCAGTGTTAAGGTGTGTTTATATTGGTGGTGTTTTTTCATTGTCAGATAGTGTATCATGGAGAAAAATATAACGTCAAATAAATTTTTATATATTATGATATAACGTAGTTATTTTGTTTCTGTTCCGTGTTTGGTATATTTTTTCTGTAATGGAATTACATGATATTTTACATTTGCATAGAAAGTCTAAAAAGATGACTTTGATGCAATTGGTTGATCAAACATCCCTGAGTTATGGAAAAATTTATCGTATTTTTAATGGGACTTTAGCGAAGCCTTTGCCGGATGATTTGCAGGAAATATCGACCTGTTTATCGCTTGATTTTCGGTATTTGTTACAGGTATCAGGGTATCTTTCTTCTGAAACAGGCTTACAAGAGTCGAGGGATGAATCAGAAGTGGCTCATTATCCTCTTTTGTCTTGGAATTTTTGTTCCTTGATTTTTCCTTTCACGGAGCCCATTACATCTGGGTTGTCTGATGATCTTTTTTCTTGGACAGGTTCTCTTCAAGATGGTTTTGCTTTGAAGATAGATTCTGACCACGAGTTTCAGCCTATCTATTGTTCAGGGGATGTTATATTGTGTGGGCCTCATGAATCTTGTGAGGACTATG
>QFBQ01000074.1 GCA_003265885.1 Candidatus Marinamargulisbacteria bacterium SCGC AG-343-D04 | reverse complement strand
GAAGAGGTAGAAAGGTTTAACGCACAAGTTAGAAAAAAAGGACTCGGTCCAAAGAGTAGTAGAAGGGCAGTAATTGTTCAACAAATACTAGACGAAAGAGTTAAAAAATTCATTATTGAATAAACGCTATCTATTGATGCAGCACTTTTGATCTGTTTAAATAACACTCATGACAACATGGTTTATAACAGGAACCGATACAGGGGTCGGGAAGACCGAGGTCGCGGCTGCTTTTGGACAATACTTACAAGGAAAGGGCCGGAAAGTCTTACCACAGAAGTGGGTGCAGACAGGCTGTTTAGAGGATGATGACTTGTCTGTGCATCGCCAGGCATTGGGCTTAAGTGATGAGGACCTAAAGAATTTTGGGGCTGCAATGCGACCTTATGCGTTTAGCTTGGCGGCTTCAGCGCATCTAGCGGCTAAAGAAGAGGGCGTTAAGATTAATCCAGAAAAAATTATTCAGTGTTTACGCTTTTTAGAGCAACGCTGTGATGATGTAGTTGTGGAAGGGTTAGGCGGGGTGAATGTGCCACTTACAGAGGATGTGACGGCTTTGGATATGCTAGAGAGACTAAAGTTAAAGACCTTGGTAGTGGTAGACAATAAAGTAGGGGCCATTAACCATGCCTTGCTAACGATAGAAGCGATTGCAACTAGAAAAATTCCCATAGAAGGCTTTGTTATGAATACCTTTAAAGAAGGGAATGATCTTGTCTTACAAGATAACCCTCTAATTATTGAACGTTTGTCTGGAGTGAGATGTGTTGGGGAAATGGGGAATGATAAGCGACTTTCTTTAAGGCTGTCGTGATAAGCGAGATATTTTTTATCTAGCAGCTGAAGAGTGAAGAAGATAAAGAAAAGGCTCAGCTGGTTTTGAGGGGGTTTTATCGGTAACCCACTCCATGAATTTTTCTGCCATGTCTGGTCGGGTTCCAACCATTGTGAAATGGGCGAGAATTGGTTTTTCTTCTTTTAGAAATGTATAGTCACCAAATACGATGGTTGTATCTCCATTTTTTATAATAGTCTTGTGGGTTATGTTTCCCTTTTCAGGTTGGAAATGATGAAAGTAAGGCGTAGAGGACTGTTGTTGATCTTCTAAGGTGCAGGGATCAGCTGAAAGGGTGGGCGTGATAGAAGCTCCGGGACAAAAAATATGAGAAGCGTCTTTGTTTGTATTTGGAGTTCCGGAAGTATCTAGAGAAGTTGAAGGTAAATCGGAGAGGTGTATATGAAGGACTTTTCGTGTTGCTTTACATTGTATAAGGGTAAACCTTTGTGAGGAAGATTGCGGTGTTTGTGAGAGGGTTCCATTAAAAATATTAGTATCCTTAAATTCTATAACGTGGGTGTCTGGACTCACGTCTTTTTGGTTTGAGGTGGTAAGAGGAAACGGTGTTATGAGAGGGGTGTTTTGGAGTAAAGAACGAACATAGTCGGGAGCATGCCCTTGAAAGGGTGGTATGTAGGACGTAGGAGCACTGGATGGACGATTCATTCCTCGGAAAGGAGTGGCAGACCTTGTATGGATGCCTCTCAAAGCAGTGCGAACGTTTGGAGTGTGAGGGCGGGCTGCCGTCATAGGAGCTCTTAATAGTGCTGAAAATGTTCGAGGTACTAATTTTTGAGAAGCTAGATGTGCCAAAATACGGTCCTTATTGTTGAAAATATGATATTTATCATAAAAATAAAGTGTAAAAAAATCAAACGATTATTATAGATGTAGGGTCTTATGGTCAGTGTTTAAAAAAGTGCTAAAAATGGTAGAAGTTATATGGGGGGAGTATGCGCGAAAAACCAATAAAGCTCATTTTTAATCCATTGGCGGGATATAGCAAAAGAACATTTATATTGCGGCGTATTCTAGACTATATATTGCTGAGGAAGCATTCAACATCAGAGGTGTTAGATCAGATCAAAAAAGAGTTTAAATCGGCAGGAATTCCGGTAGATAGTCTGATTATTCAAAAAGGGATTTCTATTGAAGATAGTGTGAGAGCGTGTAGTAAAGATACTCATAGGGCTATTGTGGTAGCCGGCGGAGATGGGACGATTAATTCTATCATTAATATGATATCTAAGACGACGATACCCTTAGGTATTATTCCAACAGGAACCGTAAATATTTTAGCCAGAGAACTTGGTGTTCCTTTTTCAGTGCAGTCTGCTTGTCGTCGAATTATACGTGGGGAGACATTAAATATAGATATGGGAAAAGTAAATGGACGATATTTTGCCTGTATGAGTGGTGTAGGCTTTGATGCGAAAGTGATTAAACATACATCATTTAAGATGAAAACCCTGATAGGCATTATTGGTTTTGGAATAACGGCGGCAAAGCAGTTATGTAGGCTAAAATCTAGAAAAATTAGATTTCGTATTAATGAAGATAATGAGATCAAAGAATCGTATTTTTTGTTAGTGTCTAATGTTAAGTACTATGCGGGTAATTATGTGTTGTCTCATGATGTGAGTGTGAATGATGGCCAGTTAGATGCTATTAGTTTAACAAAACCGAATATCAATCATTTACTAGGGTTTATGTGGCATATCATTAACGGGACCTTGAAAGAGAGCGATTATGTTGAGTTTATGAAAGTAAGTTCTTTGCACTTAGCAGCGGACGAGTATCATCATATTCATGTAGATGCCGAGTATATGGGAAAAGAATCTGCAAGCTTCGGGATTGAACCGAATGCTCTACGTGTTTTTGCCTAAAATAATGACATATTAAGATGAGGAAAGAAGCTATATGTAGCTCTGTTTTTGTATGAATAAAAAGATTAATTTACTAGTTAATTTACATAAAAATAAAACTTGCTCTTTTTATTCATACGCACTAAAATAGACAGGTTTGGTTAAAATTAGAAAACAAGGTGAAACACATGGATCAATTTTCATATTTAAATAATGCAAATCCAGCGTATGTGGATGAGTTATATCAGAAATTTTTAGAAAACCCGGACAGTGTCGATGCAGATTGGAAAGATTTCTTTAAGGGGTATGACTTTGCAGGTAATGCTGGAGTAAGTTCAGGTAATGGTTTATCGGATAAAGAAGTCAATATTATTAAGTTAATACATGGGTATAGAAGTAGAGGGCATTTGATTGCAGATACTAACCCTGTTAGGCAGAGACGAAAGCATAAGTCAGATTTAGAGTTAGGTTATTTTGGCTTAAAAGAGAGTGATTTTGAAACAGAGTATGAGTCTGGATCGGAGATCAATTGTGGAAAAGCTAAACTAAAGACCATATTAGAGCACTTAAAGAAGACCTATTGTGGATCTATTGGTGTGGAATTTATGTATATTCGTAATGAAAAATTGCGTCAGTGGCTTTATCGAGAGATGGAATCTTGTGGAAACAGTCCTGTATTTTCAGAAAATGAAAAGTTAGATATGTTGCAGAAGTTAGGTCATGCTGTCATATTTGAAAACTTTCTTCAAACAAAATATGTAGGTAAAAAGAGGTTTTCGCTGGAAGGTTTAGAGGTGTTAATTCCTGCGCTTGACCAATGTATCCGTGTTTCAGCAGGATTAGGAGTGAAAGAGTTTGTGTTGGGGATGCCTCATAGAGGGCGTTTGAATGTGCTTGTAAATATTTTTCAAAAATCGTACGAAAATGTCTTTTCTGAATTTGAGGAAAATGTAGTGTCCGATTTTTTAAACACAGGTGGAGATGTTAAATACCACTTAGGAAAATCAGCAGATGTTGTAACAGAAGAGGGTCATAAGGTGCATTTGAATTTGGTGCCAAACCCTTCGCATTTGGAAGCGGTTTCTCCTGTGTTACAGGGAATTGTGCATGGAAAGAAGCAAGACCGATATGAAAATGATAGTAATCAGATTTTGCCTATTGTCTTGCATGGAGATGCGGCGATAGCGGGGCAGGGTATCAATTATGAAGTTGCTAATTTTTCAGAAATTGATGGATATAATAATGGAGGAACTATTCATATTGTTTTAAATAACCAGATAGGCTTTACGGCCAATTATAAAGAAACACGAACCAGTGTATATTGTACAGATTTGGCCAAAGTAACAGAGTCTCCAGTGTTTCATGTAAATGCAGATGATACGCAAGCGGTTATTCATGCGATGAGAATGGCGGTGAAAATACGTCAGGAGTTTCATTGTGATGTGTATATCGATATTTTAGGGTATAGAAAGTACGGTCATAATGAGGGAGATGAACCTCGTTTTACGCAGCCGCTTTTATATAAGTCTATTGCAAAGCATAGTAATGTCTATGATATTTGTCTTGAAAAATTATGCAAAGATAAGGTGATTACAAAAGAGCAAGCAAGTGAGTATACCAAAGAGTTTAAAGCCAATTTGCAAAGTAA
>QFBQ01000073.1 GCA_003265885.1 Candidatus Marinamargulisbacteria bacterium SCGC AG-343-D04 | reverse complement strand
AATGACAACCTCTATCTCCTTTGTTTTGAAAGTGGTTCTGGGTTTTCGTATTTTTTTATTGAAAAACAAAAAGGTAATATTCATCATTTATGAAAGAATCTTCAAACTAAACAAACTAAACCAATGGATACATCAAAAAAATGGTCCCTTTTGATTCAATGAATTCTCCAGATAATAATGAGATAGAGATGAATAAGACTTTTATTCCTTTTTGAGACTAGATTTGTTTACTTAATTTAAGCAATTCTATAGTCTCTCTCACACTTTTTAGACATTCTTCCAGTTTAAACCCCTTAACTTTTACAGTTAATACTCCTAAATTTCTAAAAACATATTCCATTTCTTGAATCAAAAGGGGCCATTTTCTTCCTTCTGAATCAGGATCCATATTCAGCTGATCAACTCTAATCTTCAATTCTTTTTGAAAGTCAAGACATAAAGCTTTTTCTTCTTCAGAAAAACAGTAAATTACTGATATTACTTCCATATGTTTTTTATAGCTTTCAACTATCTGATTACTTAATTCATACAAATCTTCCTTATTTATATCATGTATAGATACACTAAGATGTTTTAAAGCGTTACACATATTTTCTCTAAACGTCTGAGTCTCTCCCGCAGAACGGTTATATACGGCATTTCTAGCAGCTGCTCTAACTTTTAAGGCCAACAAACGATCATTGCATGGGCGATTCTGTCCTTGTGAAATTCCCGCTGATAATCTGTGATTTGTTGAAGAAAAACTGATAGCCATTATCTACACCCCTTTTTATTATTTAAGCTCTTAAATAAAGCTTTTATATAGTTATCGTAAAAAAAAATGAATAAATTTCACATTAATTTCATTAACACAGAAAAACACCTTAAGATAAAACAGAAAAGATTAAAATTACAGTTTAATCAAAACATTTATTTAAAACAAAAAGATCACATACATGAGTCACAATTACACGAAATACTACAATTTCAATTTACATATAAGACTAAAAAATGACGAATAGAGCAGGGTCTAGCTTTTTATGTTCTAAAAACTTGTCAGAAAAACAGGCCTAGTAACTTTGCTAATTTGGTTATTTTATACCTAACAGAACTCTCAACCGATCTATGGTCCGCTCTTTTTCACCTGGAGGGACCTGGGCAATGATTTGTTTCCAAAGACCCTCGTTAGTAAAAGTATCTGTCTTGTTAATAATTATAACTCGTTTTTCGCCTTCATCATGCGCAAAATGGATAACTCTCAGTAGCTGATTAAAACACTCTACAGATATTCCCGGCTCTGTATAAGAAAAACCATGTTCCATGAGTTCTACCGCAATAAAACGTTTGTCAGTGAAAGAAAAGGGTTTGATTCTTATAGTTCTTTCAGCTCCAAATTGCTCAAGCCATTGTTTGCGAACTGGACTCAACGAGTCATAATAACTCCCTAATGTTCCTGTCTGAACCATTGAAGACGTAATAGGGGCTAATGATCTAAAACCTGGAACAAGTTCAACTTGACCCGTACTATTTAATTCTTCTTCTCCTTCTTCATAGGATTCATGACTGACAATTATTCCAGTTGATTGGGGAGACGTCATTTTTGAGAGTTCTGTCATTTGATCCACTTCTAATTTAGGTAGAGAATCACGATCAAACCCTGTTTCTCGTAAACTGGATCCTTGAAAAAAGCCCCTTTCAGTCACACTCAAATACTGCGGTGAATCATACCCAGAGAATGGCGAATAAAGATATTCTCTGTTATATTTATATCCATATAGACCTCCAATATTTAGGTCTTTATTGGATGTAATAAACAATCCTTTTCCTGAGTTTGAAACAAACCAATCATAAACTTTCTCTAACAATGCTTTTCCTGTATAACTAGTTAGATTGTCATCATCTAGAAACACAGCATCCGCATCTTGTAGTAAAGATGTGATCTGTACCATCCCTTGTTCAATTTCTTTTCTAGATTTTGCTTGATCCGCCAAGTTTTTGACCATTTTTTCTGAAAGCCAAACAACTTTTTTTCCTTTGTGTCCAAGTTCTTTAGCACAACATACAGCAGAAGCCGTCTTTCCGACTCCAGCATTTCCCTTTAGAACTACTTGAGCTGATTGACCATTTACCACATCAGAGCAGAATTTTTTTGCAACGTTAAATAATTCTTGTTGTTTAGAGGTCTTTATATGCGACCTGAAGAAATCAAAGTTCATTGCACTATTCTCAGCAGGAATTGCTTCTAAAACCTCTGCTGATAAAGTAGGATTTTTTTCAGGCTCATAGGCTAAATCTCTCAATGAATCATGAGACATTCTTAAAACCCATTCTTGGAATTTTTTTAAGTTAAAATAAAGACTCTGGTCAAGCTTTCCACACTTAGAAGGTTCAGTTTTTTCATCTTTAAATATCGCTGCAAATTTTGTTAGTTCTTCGTAAGAGACCCCGGACACTGGATGTATTTCTTTAGGTTTTCTACTAACAGTCTCTAATACATGTTCATCATGTATATCCTGATCTTTGTTAAAACCTGCAACTAGGATAGCATTAATATCTTCTGGAGATATATCTTGTGTACTCTCCAAGGAAGGGTCAAAAATTGTGTATTGATCTCCAGTTTCAATACAATATTTAATACAATTTTCTCCCATGTAGCCTCCCCCTGGATGTTTATATTTATATAATGGATCATTTTCTAAATAACACACGGATACCTGTCTAGGCTCGCTTTTTTCGGCGCTAAAGAATGGGTAAAGTGGATTGCCTAAATAAGGCTTCTTAGGATCTGCCACACTATTGTAATTTAATTGAGTAATGTAAAGGGGAGTATTCCCGAACAATTGATTAAACTCTTCATTTCCCAACATATATCGAATTCCAAACCAAATACTAAGCTGTGTAAACATACCACAATCAATAGCCCCTGGACCTTTAACAAAAGAATCAAGCGCCTCAGCTGGACGTTTTCCTTTGTATACAAAAGCTTTGCACCCTTCTTCATTAGGAGTAAACTCCCACTCTTTTGAGCATAAAGGATCCAAATCAAATGACTTAATCTCTGGGAACTCTTCTGCTAATTCATTGGCATAATGTAGCCCTAGATAACGACTCCCAAAAAGGCTTTCCCTAGTTTCAACATCTAAATTGACGAGTGTTGTAAATTTTTTTATTCCCTCAGCAAAATTCTCAAAGCTTATGTCAGTCCCCTCTATAAAGTGAGATAGACGTTCCTTCATTACAGGAGGCATCGGTTTAGAGCTCACTTCTCTTAATTGATCCCTAGGAGTAGGAACATTAGCTATAGGAGGAAGAGGATGAATCGGTTTAAAGCTCTCTACGCTTGATTGATTCCTAGGAGTGGCTTCTGTTATAGCAGATGCAACGGGCGTTAGACCCTTAATTCCATTCCAATTTGTATTTGGAAAAAAAGACTTTGGTTGATCATATTTTCTTAAACTGCGAGGTCCTGGCATACCTATTATCCTAAACCTCAATAATGAAATTGATTTTTTCTTTCTTCATATACTTTTATCGTATTTTATTGAAATTAAATTTCATTTATTATTTAAAAGAACATTTTAACACACCAAAAACTCCAAAAAAAGAACCCTCAGAATAAGTCATCTTGCATGATAATTCCCACATTTCAGCTTCTAGACTGTCGAAACTTTGTAGTCAAACAAAGCAGAAACAAGGATTTCTATTTTTCTACTTCATGCTATACTCATTCACTATATGACTACAAAACACGTCTTTTTAACCGGTGCCTCAGGTTGTGTTGGACACTACATCCTCCAACACTGCCTTTCCAATCCTAACCTTCATATACACGCTATGGTTCGGGATCCTTCTCGCCTTAAACTTCATCGTTTTGATGCTTCTCGTATCACCGTTCATCAAGGCGATATGGAACGCATCGAAGACCTAGCCCCTATCATCAAAACCTGCCACTATGTCATCCACACCGCGACGATCTGGGGTGGCGGAGATTTCGCTAATGTCATCAATGTCGACAAAACAAAAACTCTCTTTGAAGCAACAGATGACACGCTCTGTGAACGAATTATCTACTTCTCCACCGCCTCCATCTTAGGGAAAGGAGACAAACCCGTCCCCGCTGCTGGCAAATACGGCGGAGGCTATGTTCGCTCTAAATATGCAGCGCACCAAATGATTCCCTCTCTTCCCATGGCACATAAAATCACCACACTATTCCCAACTCTCGTCTTTGGAGGAGACCATGACTTCCCACAATCTCATATCACTTCAGGTGTATATCCAAACCTCAATATCCTACGTTTTATTCGTTATATCTATGTAGACGGAGGCTTCCACTTCCTTCACGCAGACGATATTGCCAAAATTTCCGTTCATCTCATGCTAAATCCTCATGAAAAATCTGAATATATACTTGGTTGCAAACCACAAACTGCTAAAGATACACTCTCTACTCTAGCCTCA
>QFBQ01000072.1 GCA_003265885.1 Candidatus Marinamargulisbacteria bacterium SCGC AG-343-D04 | reverse complement strand
CACAAAAATAAAATATTTTTAAAAAAATATTAATACATTATACAAACCCTATATTTATAGTATAGAAATCAATTAAAGGAAAAAAATAATGAAACCTACAATGAAAAATACAATTAAAACCACAATGAAAAAGCCATCTAATTCGCTCTCTAATACAAGAAAAACTCGATCAAACGCAGAAAAATGCCCTGATTTAAAAGCTTATGGTACGGGGGACACACTACTTCCCTATTTATATAATCCCGAAACAATGCCCCAAAATGTTTCAGACGCCTTAAAACAAGATCTTGCCGCGTGTATGGGGAGGCAAGTAAAGTTTAAAAAAACATATGTAAGAACGGACCGACTCCCTTATCTTCCAGAAACATCCTCCCCTATATCAAATATAACGGGATTATCGGGCTATCAAAAAGAGTTAATACAACAATTTGTAGAATCCCTAAATGATCAGATCCAACATATAGTGGGCCCTATCACCGTTGGAACCCCCTCTGACCCACACATTTCTAACAACACAAAATTAATTGAAGTAGTCGCAGGAAATTGTCACAATCCCAACGTAAACACTCCCTTTCATGAAGAATTCTATGATGGTGGATCAGCGAAAAGGTTGACGGACGAATATGCTTTAGTTCAAATGAATGATTTTGACAAAACCGTATTCAACCATGAAGCACTCCATGCATTTGGACTAGCTCACCTCACAACGTGTTTATTTAATTGCACCCAAGTAGACCCCAAAAATATTCCAAGTATAATGCATCCTCCTCATGAAACCCATAATAATTTTGGTATAACTTCATTTGATAAATTTGCATTAGGAACAATCACGAGTAGTACACAAACTGGACCAAAAGAGTTAACAGAATACGAATACGGCTACTTAGACTCTATAACCCACCAAACATGCCCTAATCCTATTAACACTGTTGATGATGTTATCATTAACACTGTTGATAACTTTTTTCTCTACGCAGCTTTACTCAGCTTTACTACCGGATTACTTTATGAGGCATCTGACATGTTCAATGCCAAATTTTTTAACAACCCAACAAAAGCCTCCCGTGAGGCTGTTAAGCTTTTTGCAGATTTAGCTTATGTCGGCATGGTTACAGCCTGTGCAGGAAAAGATTTTATAGTTCCTAGCATCATAGCCGTAGCTATAGGTAAATCCTTATTTTTAGCCTCTGAACAATTATTAGACAGCCCCACGTCAAAGACATTGACAAAAAAAGCATTCGAGCCTCATATTTTTAATCTAGTATTAATGACTTTTTTTTATAAAAAAGAACTATCTCCAGGATATATAGCCCTTAACCTGTTTCAAATGGCGTTGAGTGGATTTTCCGGACACTACACTGTAGACTGGTACGCATTTTTATCAGCTATATATTGCAAAGGAAGCAGGGTTTACCCGACTCCCCAAACTCCCCCAATTCCTACGACTCCTCCAACACAACATACTCCCTCTCCCTCTACCTCCCCTCTTGAGGAGGTCATTGGCATAGATGGACCAATCAATAATCCTGATAAGACGGTCAATAATCTAGGGGCATTATCAGTTGATGAATTACTTAATCAACTGGAAGCGCCAGATCCCTCAATTCCTCCAATTCCTATAACTCATCCAACACAACATCCAACGTCTGACCATACTGCTGACTCCAACAGACTTGCAGAATTTCGTAACAAATTAGATTCTTTTCGAAACAGATGGCGAGAGTTCAATGTACCAAACGGAAAATAATCAACCATTACGGGTATAACTCCCCTCTAAATGGGATTACCTAGCAGAATTAGTCTTATTAGGAACAGCAGGAGGAGGGAAAAGCTCTGGCTCAACCGCCCTAAGATCCCGCGAAATTGAAATACCAATCTCCTTCTTTCTAGTCACGGTCTCTACAGAAGCTTCTCCTGTAGGGACTGTGAAGGCTTCAGCACAATGTAATTTATGATTTTCAGCTATTTTATTTTTTGATCCGTTTTCTCCTGAAGTATAGTTAGTATTATTTTCGTTGCTATAACGGTTATTTACGATTCCTGGAAAAGATAAACTCATTTTAATGCCTCATAATTCAATATTTATTAATATTTATATTTTATTTTTATATTATTTTTACATTTTACAATAATACAATCAATAAATAAAAAATAAGTTTATCATGTTGAATTCCAATATATTACTTTATACTGTAGTTGATATTTAGGAATAATCATGAAAAATCAACTAAACAAGGCATTTACGAAACGTTCTCACCTCATAAAACCCCCTCATAACAGTGCATTCCGGCTTTTAAACGGTTTTTTAGAGGGAATACCTGGTGTTATAGCAGAAATTTACGGCAAATCGCTTGTCTGTCATTATTATGGCCAGTTCGACCCCAGCACCGAAGACCCTTTTCTTACTGAAATCATCACCTCTATTCGAGACAGTTTTCCTTGGCTCACGGCTGGCATTGTTAAAGAACGTAAAAGTACATCATCTGCTCATCGAAATGGACGTCTTGTCTTTGGCACAGAGCTAGATACACGTATTCAAGAAAACGGGGTTCATTATACCCTAAATTTACGTATGAATCGTGATACAAGTTTCTACCTAGATACTCGAAACCTTCGTGAATGGGTTCACGATCACTTAAATGGAAAGACTGTGCTGAATACCTTTGCCTATACCGGAAGCATTGGCGTTGCCGCTCTTGCTGGAGGCGCTAGCTCTGTCACCCATTTAGATTTGAGTCACACCTTTCTGAAAATGGCAAAAAAATCTACCTCTCTTAACGAACTTCGCATTGATCCTGCTCATTTTCAAATTGGGGATTTTTGGTCTCGTATCAACCAATATAAAAAAAGTGGCAGATTATTTGATTGCGTTATTTTGGATCCTCCCGTTTTCTCTAAAACCAGAAAAGGAATTATTGATCTCGCCAAGAACTATCCCAGGCTCATTAACAAAGTTCGTCCTATCATTGCTAATAATGGCTATCTCATCACCATCAATAACGCTCTCTTTCAAACCGGACAAGCTCACCATGACGAACTATCTGAACTCTGCAAAGACGGCTATTTATCTATTGAGTCCCTAATCCCCATCCCCGAAGACTGTGTCGGGGCCGTGAATGCTCCGGCAGAGGGGCTCCCTGCAAATCCTGCGCCGTATAACCACTCTACAAAAATCACAGTGTTAAACGTTAAACGAAAGCATTAGCTACTACATAACTACTACTTATTCTGATCTCTATCCTCATCTTCATAAACATTAAAATTCAGTTTGAGCTACCTGTAACATTTCAGTTTGAGCTACTTGTAGCATTATAGTCTTGAAAAATGGACAATAAATTTGATCTGGTATTAAGCCTAGCTTTTCGTAATACGGAGCAACTTTTTTTCCAAGAGATTGGCTCTGCAAAGAACCGTCCAATTCCCCTGAACCTCTTCTTTTATTCCAATGTTTTTGTGATTTTGAATAACCCAATTTCCACTTATCGTCTATTACTTTGTCCATGGAACATACAAATGGAATGAATGATTTAAGATCCTTTACAAGAGAAATAAACTGTTGAGTATCTCCTCCAATATGCTCTTTACAAAAATCTTCTATACTTCTCTCTGTAAGAACATTCAATTCTGAGGCTAATGAGCACTCTTCAAAAAACACCTCCGTATCTTTTTCTAGACCAATATTATGAGTAAATCGTATATCTTCCTTAACTCTAAAATTGTTTATCCCTTTAAATATGAACGGCTGATCTTGCGCATAAAAATCTGTAGCCATCTTATGAAGCAGCACCATCATTGTACCTACACCCTCAGTATCTTTGGATCCACTACCATCACCAGCTGTAAGTTGAATGGTTTTCTTCAATGCATCCTCTCTATGTCTTAAATCAATACCGTCAATCATACAAGTTACACACGATAACTCCTGAATAACTACATGAAACTGCAGCAGTTTTTCAACATCTTCTATTAAATTACTAACTTCTTCAACATTTTCCCCTTGTTGACGTAAAGCCTCTTTTTTTTGATAAGCTCTTTGTTTTAATAGCAGAAGGGCTGCTACCACAATATCAGGGCGCTCTCCTTGCTTGGAATCTAATAATTTCCGACATCTATCTCTAATACTTCTTAACATTGAGTCTCTATTAAATACTTCTTTTTTTGTGCCTTGTCTTGATTTTTTATCAGGACTTTTTTCTGCATCCCGATATCCAAATTGAATTTTCTGATTCTGAATTTTCTCCATCAAAACTTTCATTGTATTCTCTAGTTTAATAACTTCCGGTTTTAATTCTGTTTCAACAATAGCCTCTAATTCTGGTCTTACATCTTCTAAGAGGGTCCTTTTCCGCAATACCTCTTTAAGGGTCTTCCAAGGACCTCTTATTCTACTATCTTTCACGGATACAGACCGATCCATCTTTAATGCCTGTCTAACTTCAAATAGACATTCTTGAGCTTGTAATTCTGCGTTTAATTTTTCAAAAAAATCTTTTTTTTCTTTATTTCTAACCTTAAGAGAGTTTATTTTTCTTTCTGTTCCTTCTCGATCACACTTAATCTCAGGGCTAAATGATATTTTCTGTAACACAACCAGGTAGTCTTTTAGAAGTTCAATGATCCTTTTTCTGTCACCCTCAGACTCTTCTTCTTTCTGAAACACATCCTCGAGAACCTCTATCTTAGATCTTCTAGAAATCGTTTCATCAAAAAAAATTTTCTTAAGAACGCTATAAACAGTTTTATCCTCCTTGATTCCTACCAAACACCCAACTTTAGTACTTAGTTCTTTTCTAGGATCCTTTACTATCTCTAGAA
>QFBQ01000071.1 GCA_003265885.1 Candidatus Marinamargulisbacteria bacterium SCGC AG-343-D04 | reverse complement strand
GAAGCGGCAACTAAAGAATTTGTGGCAGACCCTCCGCAAGCTGAAATAGATTGGTATTGATGTTTTTCAAGAAGAGAGATGATTCTAAGTTGTTCATCTTGATCAACAAGAGTCATTTGATCAATGGTATAGCCTATCTCATTAATAAAAGATAGGGGAACTTTATATTGTTTATCTAATAAACCATTTCCAATACCACAGATATCAAATTTTTTTTTCAAGTCAGTTCTTAGTTTATTTGTAGTGCTTTTGCATCACGTTCTGATAAGAAAATGCCGCAAGATCGTTCTTTTACGGTTATATCTCGCTTCCACGATCGGTCACAGCGAGGCTCAGATCTTAGATCTTGAATAGAAAGATGATCATGGTCATGAAACGACACTCTAGATACTCCAAAAAAATCAGAAAGGTTAAAGTGCTCTGTATCAAAATTAGATAAAGTGTTAGGAAGAACTAAGCCTGCATCAAGACTGTTTTCAATACCCTTTGATTTATGTTCTTCCAATAGTTTGAGTGAGAGTTGGCGCGCATTCATTAAAGGCTCCCAGTAACTAAGATCATAGGTGCCAGATAATGAGAATGAGTTTGCTAAGGGTAAGGATAGTGATGGATCTCCATAAATTGCGTGGTAAGCTTCTTCTGAAGTATGAGGGAGGATAGGATTAAGCCAGCGACAAAGACATTCTAGGATTACATGAAAGGTAAGCTGAATGCGTTTTCTTTTTGGCGAGTCTAATGAGTCACAATATAAACAATCTTTTGAAATAGAACAATAAAAAGAAGATAGAAGGTCGTTACAGCATTCATACAGTAGGGAGTGAACGTGTTTGAATTGATAGTTTTCATAAGCTTTTGAGATATCGTGAGAATACTGGCTTATTTTTCCTAAAACATAGTATTCAAGACAGTGTTTTGGAATCTGTTCGACAAAAGAATGAAGATCGTCTAAAGAAGGAGGCGTGTCTGAATGTGTTACATTGCTAAGTAGAAACCGTAATGTGTTTCTAATTTTTCTATAACTTTCAGAAGATATATTAAAAAAAGATAGATCCACTTTAATATCATTTTCATAAGACAGAGAGCTGACCCACCAACGCATGACTTCTGCTCCATATTGTGACAATAGGTCTTGGACGTTTAAGGCGTTTCCAGTAGATTTGCTCATTTTATGTCCATTTTTATCTACAATAAAGCCATGTGTTAATAACTTTTTATAAGGAGGGATGTGGTTAACTCCTAGGCTTGGAAGTAACGAGAGATGGAACCATCCACGGTGTTGATCGGACCCTTCTAGGTATAAATCTGCAGGAAACTGCTGTTGTCGGTGATTTAAGACGGCATTCCAAGAAGAACCGGATTCAAACCAAACATCAAATATATCATACATTTTTTCGGCCTTAGAGAGAATGAAATCCTGAGGGAAGTCTGGGTCAGATTCAGGGTTGTAATGAGAAAGAAGTTCGGAAGCTGTTTTTTTGAACCAAGCATCAGATCCCTCTTCTTTGAAAACAGCGGCTATTGCAGAGATAGACTGTTTTGTGAGTAAAACAGAGTTTTTAGATTTAAAAGCAGGAATGGGTAATCCCCATGAACGTTGCCTAGAGATGCACCAGTCAGGCCTAGATTCAAGCATTCCTTTTAATCTATTTTTCCCCCAATCAGGAATAAACTCAATGGAATGATCTATGGCGTCAAGAGCACGTTGTCTTAGAGAGTCTTGAGAAGAATCGAAGGGAATGTCCACTCCAATAAACCATTGTTCTGTGGATCTGAAAATAACAGGTGTTTTTGATCGCCAATCGTGGGGGTAAGAATGAATAAAGTCATGTTCATGAAGTAAATGGTCAGAATTGCGTAGATGATCGATTATGATAGGGTTTGCATCCCAAACAAGTTTTCCATGAAGCCAATCGGGAGCCGATGTATCAAAGGAGCCATCTTCGAGAACAGGGCAATAAGGATCCAGCCCGTGTTCTAAACCTACTAAATAGTCATCAGTTCCATGTCCAGGGGCAATATGAACAAAGCCTGATCCATCTTCTAAGCTTACAAAATCAGCATGAACAATAGGCCCTGTTTTTTCGATGAAAGGGTGATGGTACTGAAGGTTAGTCAACTCAGATCCCTGCATTTTTTTTAGTGTTTTAAAGGTCATGTTTAGCGTTTTTGAAAGAGGGTCAACGAGTTCGGTAGCAATAATATAAAGTTTGTTTTCAGCATTTACCAATGAATAAGAAGAGTCTTTATGTAATGCGATGGCTAAATTTGCAGGGAGTGTCCAAGGTGTGGTGGTCCAAATAACAATAGAAACAGAGGGGGTGTATTCAGAAAATAAGGCATTGAATGCTGAATTCTTTTGTAAATTAAAGGATACAAAAACAGAGCTATCTTTTTTATCAAAATACTCTAATTCAGCATCAGCTAGCGCTGTTTGGTTCGCAATGGACCAATGAACAGGTTTTAATTTCCTGTACACTAACTGTTTTTTGACGAGCTCAGAAAAAACGTCTAAAGTGCTAGCTTCATACTGTTTTGTCATGGTTAAATACGGTGCGTTATAATCAGCTATTGTCAGAAGAGACTTCATTTCTGAAGATTGAAGTTTGATATATTTTTTTGCATAAGAGCAGCATTCATTTCGAATGGCCATCTTTTGTGAGTCAGGGGGGAGATCTATAAGCTTTTTTATTTTTCCACTTTCGGTAAGTGTCTGCATGACTTTATGTTCGATAGGTAAGCCATGACAATCCCATCCTGGAATAAACTGGCACAACTTTCCTAATAAAAACTGGCTTCTAACGACAAAGTCTTTAAGTACCTTGTTGAGCAGGTGCCCAGCATGAATATGTCCGTTGGCATAAGGGGGGCCATCATGGAAAATGAAAGGCGGGTTATCTTTAAACCTTTCACATAAAACGGCGTATAAATCTTGTTTTTTCCATCTTTTTAGTGAGATGCTTTCATTTTGCGCCAAATTAGCTTTCATAGGAAAGCTAGTTTTAGGCAGGTTGATAGATTTTTTAATTTTTTTTAGTAATTCTTCTTTTTGTTTTGACATGCAATCCCTCATCCATAGATAAACATAAATTTTAATCTATATAGAGGGGTGACTCAATAGCTAGAAATCATTGCATAAAAATTCGTTCCATTGGTCTTGTTCTGAACCAAGAATCTCATGTAGAATTTCTTTGTCCAAAGAGAGTGTGTTTATAGCGTAATATTTAGTCATTTTTAGTCTCCTATATTTGATTGATAATAGGCTATTACACAAGTAATAGCAGAATGAATCATCGAAAAAAATTGGTATATACTAGAGCACTATCAAAATTCTAATTTTTCTATAAAGAGCCATATATTTTTTCGTATCAAATGTAATGTGTTGAAATGTCTGTGATTTAATATTTAGATAAAAAAATAAGTTTATTACTCATCAAATTATTAGTATTAATACTTTAATTAGAGTTGTCGTATTGTTAGAGATGAATTTTGTCTTTGAATTATAAGGAATATTATAAAAAGTTATGCCTGTAACAATTGAGTATCGAGGAAGGTTTTGAAATTATCTATGTCAATATATAGCAGCGCGTATTTACGCTGAAAAGTACCGCTTAAATTTACTTTCACCTCTTAAAAAAACAGGGGTATTAGATGTTGTTCCTCATAAATATTTTCCTGAAAATCAAGGCGAGTTTGAAACTAAAACAATCAGCTTTTTAGATTTTGAACAGAATGATGAGCTGGAATATTATGGTAAAAAAAATTATATATTTAGCTGTTATTTTGAAAATGGGGATCATTTTACTCAAAATGAAAGTTTGATTAAATCCTTTTTTAACTTACCAAAACCAAATCCAAAATATAAAGATGACATAGTGATTCATTTGAGATTGGGAGATAATTTGAAGCCTGATCGTTTTTTAACGCCACATCCAAATTATTTTTTAGATATATTAGATTCAATTAAATTTAAAAAACTACATATAGTAATGGAGCCTCTTGTGCATAAGTGGGAGCAAAAATATTTAGATTTTTTTAAAGGGCATGATGTTGAAATCAAAAGTGGTTCTTTAGCTGATGATTTTAATTATTTTTTTAACTTTAAGAAGATAATCGTTAAGTATAGTACTTTTTCGTATTGGGCAGCATTTTTAAGTAGTGCAGAAACAATTTATTCATTTAGGGATTTTGGAGTAAGTCGTAAAAGGCTTTGGTTTTTTTCGTTTTCAACAGAAGTTATACATAAGAAAAACTTTATATTATCTAAACTTATATTTTGGAAACATTTTAATGTGTATCGTACAAAAAATATGTATAGATTACGGGAGAATACTTTAGTTTCTAAATCAAGTTTTATAGACCCTGAAAAACTTTCTAATCTATGAATGTGGGGGGCTTCTTAATGAAAAAGTTTATTGATTGGGCATGTATTAGTATATGTTTTTCAATTGTACGACAGTGATTTAGGAAAATAGTAGTACTATTTAAATAGGAATTTTAAGTATTTTAAAAAACGTTTTAAGCATCAAGAAGTCCGCATAACTTGCAATATAGTTATGTGTAAATTGTTGGTTTAAAAACTCATTAATGGCGTTACATGTATATATAATTATAACGGGGAGTTGTTTGAATTGTTTTTTGATTAGAAGATGTACTTGGAGACCATTTAAAAATGTCATGGAATAAGAGACAAACAAACCGTGTATTTTTTTATGAAATAGGCATAAAGCGGCAATGCCTTCTTCGCAGTCGTAATAGTGAACCCATCGGGTGTTGGGATGTTGACGAGACAAAGAGTTGGTATCTATTTTAAACGGGTGAATAATTATAAATGTATACAT
>QFBQ01000070.1 GCA_003265885.1 Candidatus Marinamargulisbacteria bacterium SCGC AG-343-D04 | reverse complement strand
AAGATTAACTAAAATAGAAGCAAAGTTATCCTCAGGAACGTATGTGAAGGAAAAAGCAGCAATGATGAGTGCTGTAGAGACCTTTGTGGAAAAAGACGACCCTAAGATTAAAAAATGTTGTGAAATTCTCTTAAAAGACAATTATGACGTAGTCATACTACGGAAACTATTGGAAGAATTAAATGATGAGATGTCAGTTGATCAGACAGATGAGTCGGCAAAGGTCTTAAAAGAGGCCTTAGAGTCATTTGTGAAGTCTGCCTACCTAAAAGACAGAGAGTGGTATAGAGCTGTCACGATGATCACTAAAACTAGGGGAGCTAAAGATGGGGGGTGGTTTCAAGCGATTAACAAAAATGGAGGGGAGAATAATTGTGTGAGGTGCTGCCAATCCTTTATGAGAGTTCTTAAGTCTGGCCAATTTGAAGTAGCGGAAGTTGCAGACATAGATGAACAAACGGTAGTGGATGACACGATAAATCCAACAACAATATATATAGATACTGGTTCTGAAGAGGGCAGAGAAGATAGGTTAAGAGAAGTAGAAGCATGTTTTAAGATAGAACAATCTCTAGGGCTAGAGGCAGGGGTAGAGTTAAAGAGGCAAGAAAATATTAACGCATTTGAGCAGACTATTGCTGATACAGATACAATTCAAACAGGATATCTTCTTAGATCCATAGAAGGTGAGGAGGGGGGCGCATCGTCTGATTATCATGTCATTACATGGTTTAAGTTGCCAACAGGAGAAGTCGTGTATGCGGATCCAATGCTTGGAGTTCTTAGTTCTGCAGAAGATCTCTTTCCTAAATCTGATGATGGGAGAGATATATATACTCCAAAATTTCTATTTACATCAGGCGTAATACAGGAAATAGAGCATTTTCCTACAGTGATTTCTGGAATGGAGGAGATGTCAAAGGTCGCTTCTCAAGCAAGGAGAAAGAGAGGGGGCGTAGGTGAAAAATATAAAAGATTAAGGGCTTATTATGATCAAAGAAAAACGACAGTTAGTATAGGATCTCAAGTTTTATCTGTTCAAAATCAAGATTTCTCGGACATTATATCCATATTAAATCAGTCATCTTACATGGAATGGATTCATAATCCATCTAGAACTTCAAAAGAGCTAGAGTCTCTGAAAAAAAGATTTGTATTTGGCTATGAAACAATACCATTCAGCCCTGAGATAACAACTGAACAATATAGAAAAATGGGCTCCTATATTGATTACTGTGTGGGATTGAGGGGCGGAAACAAAGAGGCGCAACATAATTTTGGGGCGATGTATCAAAAAGGAGAAGGGGTAGCTCAAATTGGTGAAGAACCTGTTAGATATACATTAGCGGCGGGTCAAGGGGATGCTCTGGCACAATATAATCTGGCGTGTATGTATGACAATGGAGAAGGTGTGGCGAAAGATCTGAAGGAAGCCGTTAGGCTATATCGATTAGCTGCGGAACAAGGACTTGCGAAGGCACAAAACCGTATGGGGTGGATGTATAAATATGGAGAAGGGGTAGAACAAAGTTTTAAAGAAGCTCTTAGGCTATTTCAATTAGCAGCGAATAAAGGGAGTGCTCCAGCACAATATAATCTGGGATGTATGTATGAAAATGGACAAGGGGTAAATCAAAGTGATGAAAAAGCCTTTGAATGGTATAAATTAGCTGCGGATCAAGGATTTACAGCCGCGCAAAATAATCTGGGGTGTTTATATCTAAGTGGAGAGGGTGTAGAAAAAAGTGATGTAGAGGCTGTGAGACTATATCAATTAGCTGCGAAGCAAGGACACGAGATGGCCTTGAAAAATTTAGAAGTGATGGCGATAAAAAATAGCCTAGCACAATATAATCTGGCGTGTATGTATGACAATGGAGAAGGTGTGGCGAAAGATCTGAAGGAAGCCGTTAGGCTATATCGATTAGCTGCGGAACAAGGACTTGCGAAGGCACAAAACCGTATGGGGATGATGTATGTAGAAGGAAAAGGGGTAGAACAAAGTTTTAAAGAAGCTGTCAAATGGTATACATTATCTGCGGATCAAGGATTTACAGCCGCGCAAAATAATCTGGGCGCGATGTATTATTTGGGAAAAGGTATAGAGAAAAGTGATGAAGAGGCTGTGAGACTATATCAATTAGCTGCGAAGCAAGGAGACGAGATGGCCTTGAAAAATTTAGAAGTGATGGCGACAAAAAATAGCCTAGCACAAAATAATCTGGGGTGGCTGTATCAAAATGGAGAAGGGGTCCCTCAAGATTTTAAGGAAGCCGTTAGACTATTTCAATTAGCTGCGGATCAAGGACATTTAATAGCACAAAATAATTTGGGAGTGAGGTATCAAAGTGGGCAAGGGATAGACCCTCAAATGAATGAAGAGTGTAGAATGAAAAAAGCTGTGGGACTATATCGATTAGTGGCGGATCGAGGATATCCCGTTGCCCAATATAATCTGGCATGTATGTTACGAGATGGGAAGGGAATGAAAAAAGATATTAAAGAAGCGATAAAGTATTTTACTTTAGCTGCGGATCAAGGGGATGCAGACGCGCAATGTAAACTGGGGAATCTATATCTAGAAGGAGAAGGGGTCCCTCAAGATTTTAAGGAAGCCGTTAGACTATTTCAATTAGCTGCGGATCAAGGACATTTAATAGCACAAAATAATTTGGGAGTGAGGTATCAAAGTGGGCAAGGGATAGACCCTCAAATGAATGAAGAGTGTAGAATGAAAAAAGCTGTGGGACTATATCGATTAGCGGCGGATCGAGGATATCCCGTTGCCCAATATAATCTGGGGTGTTTGTACCAGGAGGGAGAAGGGGTAGCGAAAGATTTAAAAAAATCGGCTGAATGGTTAAGAAAAGCTGCGGAACAAGGATATAGTCATGCCTTGAGAGATTTAGAAGAGATGGCCAAAACAGATGCTGATGCTCAGTACTATTTGGGAGTTATGTTTAATAATGGACAAGGGGTAGAGAAGAATGAACATGAATCCATTTTGCTATATTTTTTAGCTGCGTTAAAAGGACATAAGATGGCCTTGAGCGATTTAAAAGAAATGGCCAAAACAGATGCTGATGCTCAGTACTATTTGGGAGTTATGTTTAATAATGGACAAGAGGTAAAGCAAGAGAAAAAAGCGGTTGAATGGTTAAGAAAACTAAGAAACAAGGACATGATTTGGCCCAAAAGATTCTAGGATTGATGAATTAATGTGGAGTAGGAGACCCATGAGATCAAGATGAAGCCGCGATATGGTTAAGCCGAGTTTAGTTTTAGCAGATTGTTGGTAGGAACATCTTGAGTCTTGTCTGTAGTAAAAACTTTAAACGCCCTGTGCAGAGTCGAGAGGTAATAGGTAGAAGGAAAAAATTAGATCTCTTTAATAAGAGATTCTAAGTTAAATTGGGGGTTGTATGTAACATATTTAAAGTATTTTTTAATACTGTTAATACAACTTCTAATATTATTTTTTTCAGATTCCGCAAATGCTTTTTCCAGCCAAAGCAAATCGTAGTTTTGGATATCTTTGAGAGTCTGATTTAGAACGTCTAAGGCTTTGTCTTGCATGCCTAGTTTTCTGTAACATTTAGATTCAATAATAGAGGCATTAGCTCCCATTTCTTTATACACAGAACTTATTTTTTCTATATAGAGCAAAGCCTCTTCAAAATTTTCTACATTCATCAAGGATTGAGCTGCGTTAAAGCAATAGACATAATCGCTTAATTGTTTTTCGTTAAAGAAAGATTTGTGTGTATCTAGCAGGGCAATTAACTCTTCATAGGAGGAGGCGTCTTTGACAGCGATAGCGGCATCGCCTATAGCCTTACCAGGTTCTGAGCCAGACAAAATATTCTGGATATCATCATTATCGAGAGGAAGAGAGGAGAGTAGGGCGATTTGGTTTTCCGAGTCAGGGTGTTTGGAGTGAGTAAAATAAAGGTTGTTTTCTTCACAAAAAAATTGGATTAAGAAGAAAGGAACGCTATAGCAAACACAGCTTCCGAATTCGCTATAACAGTGTTCTTTTTTTTGAAATTGAGCTAAGGAGATTTGAGCTAAATCATGCATAATAAGCAGTTTGTTTTCGGCACTGCTTTTCACCATGTTATGAAGCGATTCAAAGATAAGAGGGGAGAAATTAAACAAGATGTCTTGGTCAGAGTGTGATGCTAAAAAGCGTCCTAGAAAACCAGTGGGGTCTATGTCTTGGGGTTGGCAGACATGTTTGGACCAGGTGTGTTTGATGCAGGGATGTATTCGAGAGAGCAAAGGTAACTTTTCTAAGGGAAAGGAGGAGAGAAGTTGTTTTTCAATGGCATCTTTACCCCAGGTTTCAAAGGGGAGAACGGTTGTATCTTTGATTTCAGATCCTTCCTTAATAAAGGATGATAATTTCCATTCGTATAATACCCCGCCTTTAAATTCCAGGCATTTCACAGGTAATGTATCAAAGACATAGTTGCATAGCATTACATGAGGGTTAATATCTTTGAATGAGCGGGTAATGTCTACGCACTTTACGTCAACGTTATCTTTTTGAAATTGTTTTGTGAGTTGTTCAACTGTGGCGGGAGGTCTATCTGAAAGGGTGAAATGTGTCTTGCATCCACGTTTTTTCAGTTCAGCAATACAATGCTGTGAAAAAACTCCTAATCCAGACCCGAATTCAAGAATAGAGGGGGAAACTTGGTTCTGTTTAGCCCAAACAGAGATGATATCTGCACAAAGAGAGGCATATTCTTGACCATTGGTAAACGAAAAAGGAACTGATTCATTAAAAAAATTAACGCACCCTCTTTCCCAAGATAGATCGCTAATTTTGTGTTTGAGGCTGCTGCCTAATGAAGTTGCCTTATGAAAACCCATAATTCTATGGTAAAGGCAATTTTTTATAAATCAAGTAAAAATCAAAGTATAAGAAGTAAAAATACTAGAAATGAAAGGGTGATATAAATGTTTGTGGATTAAATGCTTTCTTT
>QFBQ01000007.1 GCA_003265885.1 Candidatus Marinamargulisbacteria bacterium SCGC AG-343-D04 | reverse complement strand
TCCATTAAGCACAAGTAGCCCGAAATTAACGGTATCGACAGGGTCAACGGTTATAAGTGGGGATGATGGAGTTATTACGGTAAGCCATCCAACAGAGCCTCCTCATAGAATTACTAGTACAGCAGAAGGTGTTGAGGTTTCGACAAATGGAGACGTGTCAACGACGTTGATTCCAACAACGCGCGGGGTGGTTTTGACTCCGAGTACTCCAGAAATTAGAGGAAATACTTCTATATGGGTATGTAATTTTTCAGCTCCCGTTCCTGATGGATTGAATTTTACATTGGATGGGTTAAATTCTACATTGGATGTGAATAGAGGGAGTCTTTTTGTAGACGGAGAAGGAAATCAAAGTAAAATAATGTTTTTTTTAACTCGGCAGATGTCATTTGCTTCTATTTTTGGACAACTTCCTTCTATGTTGGAAAATTTTGGTATTGGTTTTGAACCTTTTGGCGCCATAGAAGGAGAAGGGCCAATAGGTGTTTGTAAACCTACAGAAAGTGACGTAGAAGAAGATGATGGTTCTATAAATGTAGGGATTATAGTTTTGATAATTCTGATAGCTTGTGTAGGTTGTTTGGGAATCGCTTTTTTATGTTCAAGAGGACGTAGGGATCGAGGGGATTATGAAGTTACTAATAGAGAACGAGTTGATTTGGGAAATCAAGTAGTGAGGCGTCCCAGAAGGTCTGGTCTGCCAATAGGGGCTCCTGAATGTTCTATCCCTTTACCTAGAGGGAATGCGGGTATAAGAGGAAGAGATGGTGATTTAGCAGGTGTTATAGGAGGGAATACCAGAAGAACAGGAACGTCAAGAAGACCTGATCATAGAAGAGTTAACGAATTACCCCGTGAGCCACAAGTCTTGAATTTACAAAGAAGAGAGCCTGTAGCTGATGAAAGACCTTTAGATAGATCATCAAAAGTGATGCATTCTAGTGGTGAAGTATCAAGAAGAAGTGGCGAATGGTTAATAAAAAGTAACGCTATTAAAAGATATGGAGTAGGAGTTGGTGAGGAAGGCTTATTTCCTATGAAAGAGCAAGTTCCAACGTCTGAATTTTTTCCCGAACTCAAAATGTATGATTCTGTAGGGCTAGATGTCAGATCTCCACAAAAGTATGGTAAATCGGTTTATCATTTGTTTATGAATTCTGTTACAGAACTTCAAATAGAATCCGCAACGATTGAGGGTTTAAATCCAGAAGATGTTGAGAGTGTCTTGTATGAAGGATCTGTGGGGGCTGATTATTTTCAGATTATGATGAGATCAATATCTTTTCTTTTAGAAAATGAGTTTTCTTCAAAAGGCATTTCGATTGACAAGCCTTGGTTTTTATTCGATGGCGAAGACCTTTCTTCCCTAGATTTAGATATTTGTGAAAAAGTAGACAAAGCCTTTGAGCTGGTGTTTGATTCGATGTATTCGACACATTATAATCCAAATATAGTTCGTAATTCGATGGGTTTTGTAAAAAGTTTTTCCTGTGATAGAGGATGTTCTGATGATGAATTGTTAAAAACGAGTAAGCAGACGCTGGTTGGTATTACAGATTTTCGTTTGAAAGATCAGATACATGCCTATGATGATTTTGATCAAAAAGATAAAGAGATTATCTTCCAAATGAATAAATTTAAAACAGACGTATTGAAAGAAGCAGCCAAGTCTTTAGATGAAAAAAGAATGAAAGTTATGGGAAAACGTATGGAGATTTTTCCCCAAAGACCTAGAACAATTGTCGAAGAAAATCCTATCAAAGTAGAGTTTAAAGAAAGGCCAGATGGTCTCAAAAGTGTTTTATACAATAATTTTCTTGGAGATGGGGACGTAGACTCCGAAAAAAAAAAAACTAGAATAGGAAGTTATTATCAAACTTGGGATATTTTAAGAGGATTTCAAATCGGATTAGATTTAAAAGGATTAGTAGTTCATTCTTTTCTTACTGAATCAGGCATGAGGTGTTTTCTCAAGGAGGAGAATGATGAAAGTGATGGAGGTAAACTTTACCCTTTGTCCTTTGAAAAGTTATATTTTTTATTTCTATATACTAAAAACCCAGCTTTGGAGTTGCAATCTTTAGAGTCGCAAAGGTTTTTTGATACGTTAAAAAAAGAATATCCAACAGTTTGTGAACATTTCGTTTTCTATAAAGAACATGGTTTGTTTGTAGAAAACATTCGTATTAAACATGTGTAATAATTTTTGGGTATTAAAGTCATACTCTTGAATATCTACTAAAATAGTATACAATACTGTCATTATGATATCGATAAAGACAAAGTATGGTTGCGCAGTAGTATTGGAGTTGGCTTGTTCAGAGCATAGTTTGGTTTCTATTAAAGCACTAGCAGAACGCTGTTCGGTTCCTAAGAAATATTTAGAGCAGTTATTAAATGCGTTAAGAAAAGCAGGTATAGTGGAAAGTGTTAGAGGGAAAGATGGAGGTTATAAACTAGCTAAATCTGCATCGGATATTTCAGTGTTAGATATTGCACATGTTTTAGAGCATAGACTATCTTTTTCAGATTCCTATTCTGGAGGGTCTGTTTTACTAGATTTTTGGAAGTCCGTTGATAAAAGTATGGAAACAAGTTTTAATAGAACGGTACAGTCATTAGTAGAAAAAAAGAAAGAACATGATAAATGTTTAAATTTTTGTATTTAGAAGGACAATTATGACAGAAAAAGTAGCCACAACATATAAAACTATTACAGATTTCATTGGAAATACTCCGTTGATTCATTTACCGGTATTATCCAGCGAATCTGGTGCTACTATATTGGGTAAATGTGAGTTTATGAACCCTTGTGCTTCTGTTAAAGATAGAACGGCGTTGGCGCTTATTGAAGATGCAGAAACAAAAGGACTGTTAGATAAAGACACTACGATTATTGAAGCGACTAGTGGGAATACTGGCATAGGCCTAGCCTTTATTGCGGCTACGAAAGGGTACAAGGTCATATTAACGATGCCCGATTCTATGACTCTTGAACGTCGAAAATTGTTAACTGCACTAGGGGCAAAAATCGTGTTGACTCCAGGTCATTTAGGAATGGTTGGGGCGATTGAAAAAATGGATGAATTGAAGAAAGAACATGGAAAGGTATTTATACCTCAACAGTTTAATAATGAAGCGAACCCTCAAATTCACTTTGATACTACAGCTCCAGAAATAGAGCGAGATACTCAAGGCAACGTTGATATTATTGTAGCTGGAGTAGGGACCGGAGGAACGGTAGCAGGTATTGGAAGATATTTTAAAACACGTAAACCAGAAGTTCAGGTATTTGCAGTAGAGCCCAAAGATTCGGCTGTCTTATCTGGAGAAGAACCTGGGCCTCATATGATACAAGGAATTGGAGCTGGATTTATTCCACAAAATATTTCAAAAGATGATTTTCATGGAATTGTGAAAGTTTCTAATGAAGATGCTATGAAGATGAGTCAAAGATTAGCTGTAGAGGAAGGTGTTTTATGTGGGATTTCTTCTGGAGCGAATGTTTTTGCTAGTATAGAACTAGCTAGTCGACCAGAAAATAAGGGTAAAACGATCGTATGTGTTTTATGTGATTTTGGAGAACGATATTTATCAACAACATTATTTAGTGAGGAGCAATAAATGAAACTAACAATAAATGGTGAAGCAGCAGAATTTGAAGAAGCGTCATTTTCTGTGTCAGAATTATTAAAGAGAAAAGATGTAAAGATGCCGGATATGGTTTCTGTTGAATATAATGGGGATATGTTAGATCGGGAAAACTTTGATTCGACTATGGTAAAAGATGGAGATCAATTGGAATTTTTATATTTTATGGGAGGAGGCCAATAAAGATGGCTGACTGGAACTTTGATACCCAAGCAATACATGGTGGGTTTGGACCTGATGAACAAACAGGTGCAACAAAAGTTCCTATCTATCAATCTGCTGGTTTTGCCCATGAGACTGCTCAAGAACTTGAGGATACGTTTCAAGGGAAGCAGTTTGGGTATTATTATTCGCGTGTAAGTAATCCCACGATTAATGCCATAGAGTCTCGCATTAATGCAATGGAAAGAGGCCGTGGAGCTGTATTGTTTTCATCTGGAATGGCGGCAATAAGTAATACGATTCTTTCATTAGCGAAAGCAGGAGATAACATTGTTGTTGGGAAAAGTTTGTTTGGAAGTACTTACTACTTGTTTAAAGGGTTAATTTCCGATTGTGGAATAGAGGTTCGTTTTGTAGATCCTACAGATACAAGTGAATTTGAATCAAAAATTGATGATTCTACTCAGCTAATTTTTGTAGAATCGTTGGGAAATCCTAAGTTAGATGTTCCAGATTTTAAAGCGCTTTCAAAGATAGCTAAAGCTCAGTGTATTCCGTTAATTGTAGATAGTACATTTACAACACCCTTTATGTTGCAAGCTAAAGAGTGGGGTATAGATGTGGTTCTTTATGCAACTACTAAATATATATGTGGCGGAGGATCTACCATTGGAGGGGCTGTTGTAGATACAGGTAACTTTAAGTGGAAAGATTCTAGATCTAAGCAAGTAAAAGACATGGCTATGTTTGGAAATTTATCTTTTTTGTCTTCTCTGAAGAAAGTAAGATCAAATGCGGGTGCTATACAAGCACCTTTTAATGCGTTTATTACAGGATTAGGTTTTGAGACTCTAGCTTTGCGAATGGAAAAGCATTCAACCAATGCTCTAGCACTCGCCCAAGCGTTGGAAAAGCATAAAGCTGTCGATTCAGTGAATTATCCAGGTCTTGAATCTCATAATGAGCACTCGTTAGCAAAAGAGCAATTTAATGGTTGTTTTGGAGGTATGTTGACAGTGCGTTTGGGTTCTAAAGAAAATGCTTTTGCGTGTATAGATGCCTTTAAGATGATTAGGAATTTAGTGAATTTAGGAGACTCTAAAACGTTAGCTGTATATCCAGCTACTACTATTTACAGACATTTAAGTGATCAAGAAAGAGAAGAAGCTGGCGTTTATTCAGATCTGATTCGAGTTTCGGTTGGCTTAGAAAATAGTCAAGATATTATAAATGATTTTATTCAAGCATGTGATGCTATTTAAGGAGATATTATGAATTTAACGGAAGAACAAATTGAACGATATTCTAGACATATTATTTTGCAAGGCGTTGGAGGCGAAGGCCAAGAAAAGATATTAAATGCGAAAGTATTGATTATCGGAACGGGTGGACTCGGTGCACCTGCAGCATTGTACTTAGCAGCTGCAGGAGTAGGAACAATTGGATTAATAGACGGAGATACAGTCGATTTATCTAACTTACAAAGGCAAGTGATTCACTTTACGCCAGATCTAGATAAACCGAAAGTTCAGTCAGCAAAGGAAAAAATTGCTCAGATTAATCCGGATGTAAACGTAAATGCTATGCAGGATTTATTTCGAGCAGATAATGCTTTGGATATTATTAAAGACTATGATTTTATTATTGATGGAACGGACAATTTTCCTGCAAAGTTTTTAATTAATGATGCGTGTGTTATGGGCAAAAAACCATTTTCTCATGGAGGAATTTTACGTTTTGATGGACAAACGATGACCTATGTTCCTGGAACTGCGAGTTATCGTTGTGTGTTTGATTCTCCACCTCCTCCTAATGCAGTACCAACATGTTCACAAGCAGGAGTGTTTGGAGCTATAGCCGGAATGTTAGGAACCATTCAGGCGGCAGAGGCTTTGAAGTTTTTTATTAATAAAGGTGAGTTGTTGACAAATCGTTTGTTAATTTTTGATGCATTGACGATGAAATTTAGAACTGTGAATGTAAAACCAAGACCAGATAGATTGAATATTGAAAAATTGGTAGATTTTGATCAAGCAGCGTGTGATTTAAAGCAGTCATAGAGGATGATGATGATAAACGAGTATAAATTGGTAATACCTAAGTCGATTAAAGAGCAATTGTTCGAGCATGCATTATCGATAAACCCTATTGAGTCTTGCGGATATTTAGGTGGAAAAGATGGTGAAGTAACTGTCTTTTACCCGATGACGAATGTAGACAATAGTCCAGAGCATTTTAGTTTTGATCCTAAAGAGCAGTTTGCAACTGTGAAAAGTGCAAGAAATGAAGGTTTATCTCTGATTGGAGTATATCATAGCCACCCAGAAACGCCGGCTCGTTTGTCTGATGAAGATTTGAAGTTATTTAATGACCCAGATCCAGTATATATAATAGTATCGTTAAAAAACGAGAAGCCAGATATGGCAGGATTTAAGATTTTTAAGGAAGATGAAAATACAATAGAGGTTCATAAGGTGAACCTCATAGAGAGAGGAGATTAATATGAAGTTTTATGAAAATGCCCCAACATTGATAGCTGAACAAGACCAGTTTGAAAAAGACATGATAGAGTTTGCGGGAGGAGCCATCAACCCGATCAAATTCAAGGCTATTAGAGTAGCACATGGAGTTTATGAACAGAGGCAAGAGCATACGTACATGATCCGTATTCGATGTGCAGCCGGAGGGATTACCCCAAAACAATTGAAAAAAGTTGCTGAATTAGGGGAAAAATATGGGAGTAGTGAAGTTCATTTTACGACTCGACAAGAAGTGCAAGTTCATGATGTGTTATTACAAGATGTCATTAAAGTTATTAGAGGGTTAAATGAAGTAGATTTATCATCAAGAGGTGGAGGCGGTAATACTATTCGAAATATCTTAACCTCTCCTTTATCTGGAATTGAAGAAGGAGAAGTGTTTGATGTTGATCCGTATGCAATTTCATTAACAACTCGTATGATTAACGAACCAGATTCATGGAATTTGCCACGAAAATTCAAGATTGCCTTATCCAATAGTGATGAAGATACAGCTTATACCCAAGCGACGTGCTTAGGCTTTGTAGCTGCTATAAAAGAAGGTCAAAAAGGGTTTAGAGTTTATTGTGCTGGAGGCATGGGCGCAAAGCCGATGGTAGGGCATGAATTAATAGACTTTATACCAGAAAATCGTGTTTATCATGTTACTAAGGCCATTAAAATTATGTTTGATAAGCATGGTAATAGACGAAGTAAGTATTCGTCACGGATAAAGTTTTTATGGAAAAAGTTAGATAGGAATGAGTTTTTAAAGCTTTTTTATGAAGAGTATGATCAGGTTAAAGACGATGATTCGTTAAACTTGGATATTCATGAAATTGTAAATGAAGGAATAGATCCGCAAATTTCGGTTGAATCTGTAGATTCTGTAGAATTTGAATTGTGGAAAAAAAGGTATGTATCTGCTCAGAAGCAAGAGGGACTTAGTACGATTAAAATGCCTTTATGTTTAGGTGATCTAGAAAGTAAAGATGCTTATGTGCTGTGTGACTTTTTAGATCAATTTGGAGATAACACGATTCGTTGTGATAGAGCTCAGAACATGAGAATACGTAATATTCCAAGCAAATATATAGGAAATCTATATAACATTGTGAAATCTATGAGTCATACCTTGGTAGAACATGCTCCGTTTATCGCAAATATGATTAATTGTACAGGAGCACAGACCTGTAAATTGGGAATTTGTTTGCCAAGAGGTCTATCTACAGAGTTACGAGATAAACTGATGCATAGCGATTTAAATTTGGATGCGATTCCAGAGTTTAGGTTAAATATGTCCGGGTGTCCGAATACCTGTGGGATGCATCATATTGCCGATTTAGGATTTTTTGGAAAGATTGGTCGAAAAGAAGGGAAAATTTATCCAGCTTATAATATTTTAGCAGGAGCTAAAGTTGGGGCGGGTAAAACTGAGTATGCAAGCAAAGTATCAGATTTACCGGCACATGCAGTGCCAGAGTTTGTGTATCGTTTTTTAAAGCATTACATAGAGGAAAAAGAAGAATATAGTAGTTACCATGAGTATTTAGAGAAAGAAGGCGTAGAGCTGATAAAAGAGATTAGTGCAGAACTAAAAGAGGTTCCACTTTTTGAAGAAGATCAGAGTTGTTATATAGATTTTGGTGCAAAAAGGCCTTTAAGGTTAGATGATATGGGAGCTGCTGAATGTTCTGCTGGAATGTTTGATATGATTAATGTAGATAGAAAACAAATGGAAACAAGAATCAAAGGTTTAGATGACGTTTCTGATGTTGAAGAAGAACTCTATCGAATTTTGTTTCATACATCACGAATGTTATTGGTAACACGTGGTTTAGATGCCTCAAATGAACAACAAGCCTTTGCTTATTTCGAAAAACATTTTGTGCAAACTGAATTGGTAGATATTTCGAATGCGGATCTATTACAAGAGGCAAAAAAAGGACAAAAGAGTTATCTAAAAGAAAATAAGCAACGGGTGATAAAGCTTGCTGAAGATGTGATGGCTTTATACAAAAGTATGGATGATTCATTACGGTTTAAGCAAAGTCCAAAGCAAAATGTTGCAGAAGAAAAGGACGTAGTTGAATCAATCAAAAAAGATTATCGAGGTGTTGCGTGTCCGATGAATTTTGTGAAAACAAAATTGGTCTTAGAGACGATGAGTGTTGGGCAGCAATTGGAAATTTTATTGGATAATGGAGCCCCAATAGAAAATGTGCCAAATTCTGTAAAGTTAGAAGGCCACAGTATTTTGAGACAAGAACAAAGCTCAGAAGGCCATTGGAGTGTTCTAATAAAAAAGAACTAGAAAAAATGCCTGAAAAAAGAAGACGAAGTGTAGTAAAAGCAATTTCATGGAGAGTAACTGCGTCAGTTACAACGATGGTGATTTCTTATTTTATTACAGGAAGTCTTGATATTGCATTTAAGATAGGCATTATAGAGTCTGCGATGAAGATATATTTGTTTTATTTACATGAACGTATTTGGGCAAAATTAAAGTTTGGGTTGGGGAAACCGATGGACTATCAAATATAAGGCTATGGAAGAAAAGAAAATATTGTCAGAAAAACAACTAGAAGATTTAAATAAGGTTTATCGTAACAAACCTATAGAAGATCTTTTATCTTATGTATATACGACATTTGGAGATAAGGTTGCATTAGCGTCTTCATTAGGGGTAGAGGATCAAGTATTGACGGCATATTGTATGAAGGAGAATCGTGCAATACGCATTTTTGTGTTGGATACGGGCAGATTAAATCAAGAAACGTATGATGTTATGCATAAAACGATGGAGAATTATGATTTCAAGTATGAAATTTATTTTCCAGAGAGGGAAGATGTTGAGCATTTATATCAAAAAAAAGGACCACAGTCGTTTTATGAGAGTATAGAAAATAGAAAAGAATGTTGTCATATTCGGAAAGTGAAGCCTTTAACGAGGGTATTATCTACAGTAGATGCATGGATTACAGGTATTAGGCGATCTCAAGCTGTGACTCGACAACATACAGAACTGTTTGAGTGGGATAATACCTTTAATATTTTGAAAATTAATCCCTTAGCCTATTGGACTGAAAAGGAAGTGTGGGAGTATGTAAAAAAGGAAAAGATCCCTTATAATACCTTGCATGATCAGGGGTATCCCAGTATTGGATGTGAACCGTGTACACGCGCTATTGAACCTGGGGAAGATGTGCGAGCGGGAAGATGGTGGTGGGAAAATCCTGAGCAAAAAGAGTGTGGACTTCATTTTAAAGATGGAAAAGCAGTAAGAAAAAAAGATTTAGAGAGTTAGAGAAAAAGGAAAGATGAGTATGATAGATCAAAAAACACTAACCCATTTACAGCAATTAGAAGCGGATAGTATTCATATTATGCGAGAAGTGGTGGCGGAAACAGAGAATCCCGTTATGTTATATTCTATTGGAAAAGATTCGTCAGTGTTATTACATTTGGCACGAAAAGCTTTTTTTCCGGCTAAGATTCCATTTCCTGTCATGCATGTTGATACGACATGGAAGTTTAGAGAGATGATTAAATTTAGAGATGATTTAGCAAAAGAGTATAATCTAGATTTAATTGTCTATACGAATCCTGATGGAGTTTCTCAAAATGTTGGTCCATTTAGTCATGGGTCAGCTGTTCATACAGATATTATGAAAACTCAGGCTCTAAAACAGGCATTAGATAAATATAAGTTTGATGCTGCTTTTGGAGGTGCCCGTCGTGATGAGGAAAAGTCTAGAGCTAAAGAACGAATTTTTTCTTTTCGGTCTGAGCAGCATCGATGGGATCCTAAAAACCAGCGTCCAGAGTTATGGTCGTTGTATAATACAAAAAAGAAACCAGGGGAATCTATTCGAGTGTTTCCACTATCTAACTGGACTGAATTAGACATATGGCAATATATTTATTTAGAAAATATTCCTATGGTGCCTTTATATTTTGCAAAAGAACGTCCAGTTGTCTTCCGAAACGGAATTTGGATAATGGTTGATGATGATCGTTTAGTCTTAGAAAAAGATGAGAAGCCAGAAGTAAAATGTGTAAGATTTAGAACGTTGGGGTGCTACCCTCTAACAGGTGCAATAGAATCTAATGCGAGTACTTTGCCAGATATTATTCAAGAGATGTTGTTAACGAAAACTTCTGAACGGCAAGGGAGAGTTATTGACCAAGATAGTGGCGCCTCTATGGAAATGAAAAAACAGGAGGGGTATTTCTAATGTCACACCAATCAAACTTAATTGAAACAGATATTCTGGGATATTTAAAAGACCAAGAGCATAAGAGTTTATTACGTTTCATTACCTGCGGGTCAGTAGATGATGGAAAATCCACCTTAATTGGGCGTTTATTATACGAGTCAAAACTCATTTATGAAGACCAACTAGCGACCTTAAAAAAAGATTCAAGTAAAGTAGGGACCCAAGGTGACGATATTGATTTTGCATTACTAGTGGATGGCCTGGCATCAGAACGAGAGCAAGGTATTACCATTGATGTCGCTTATCGCTATTTTTCAACAGATAAACGAAAATTTATTGTGGCAGATACGCCAGGTCATGAACAATATACACGTAACATGGCAACAGGGGCTTCCACTGCAGAGCTGGCTATTTTAATGGTCGATGCGCGTCATGGTATTATGACTCAAACTCGTCGACATTCCACTATTGTCCATATGTTGGGTGTAGATAAGATTGTCTTGGCAATTAACAAGATGGATTTAGTGGATTATGAAGAGTCTACGTATCAAAAGATTTTAGATGATTATCGTACTTTTGCTACTGAGCTTGGAATTCGTGATTTTACGGCTATTCCGGTGTCTGCTTTAAAAGGAGATAATATTACGGATCCAAGTGAAGAGATGGCGTGGTATTCGGGGCCTAGCTTAATTGAATTTTTAGAAACGGTTCCTCTTAAAACAGTGAATACTGCTGGGGCATTTACCATGCCAGTACAGTGGGTAAATCGCCCGAATTTAGATTTCAGAGGCTTTGCAGGACAAATAACTACAGGAAAAATTGCAGTAGGGGATGCTATTGAGGTGTTGCCGGCAAAGGTAAGGAGTACCGTAAAATCTATAGTAACATTTGAAAAAGAAGCAAAAGAAGCTATTCGGGGAGAGTCGGTTACCCTTACATTAAATGATGAAATAGATATATCTCGTGGAGATGTATTGGTATGTAAAGGAAGTAAAACAGAAATTGGTCATAGTTTTGTATCGACACTTTTATGGATGTCAGAAGAGGCTTTGGTTCCAGGAAAATCATATTGGATTAAAACTCGAGCTAAGTTGTTATCTGGAACCATTCAGGCTCCTCGGTATCGTTTAAATGTAAATACTCTTGAAAAATCTGAGTCAGAGACACTGAGCTTAAATGAAATTGGCCAATGCGAGTGTGAGTTTGATCAAGATATTGCCTATGAGCCCTATACACGAAACCCTCATTTGGGTAGTTTTATTATCATTGATCGTCAAAGTAATAATACAGTGGGGATGGGGTTAATTGAGGATAGTATAGGTCATGAAAGTTGGGCAGAGAGGCATGTGTCAGAACGTAATAAATATTGGAGTAAGGGTATCGTAAGTTATGCTGATCGTGTTAAGCAAAATAAACATAAATCGTTATTAATAGTGTTAACAGGAGAGGTAGCACGAGAACAATACTCTAATATTGGGACAGCATTGGAAAAGCAGCTGTGTGAAGAAGGAATTCGAGCCTATCGTTATGGTTTTCAGTTTATGCGAATAGCAGATACAGATAAACAGTCTATAACAGAACTACGTCAAGACATGTTCCGTCACTTACTCGATATTGGGTATGCCTTTTTGGATGCGGGAATGGTTTTTATAACCTCTATTCGAAATATGTCACGTAAGGAAGCGGAAGAATTACGGGTTATTTCTAAGCCCTTTGATGTGGTCATTATCGATTTAGACAAACAGACATCTATTGCAGATAGGGTGTGTTCGGATTTTGATACATCAAAAGAGAGTCTTATCGCAGATATTGTATCCCGTGTTAAAGATAGTTAACGCATTTTCGAATATAGCTTCAGTTAGCCATTTTATAAAAAAAGTTATCTTAATGGGCTGTGTTGTATTAAGTACAACGTATTCTTTTGGGGAACCGGTTACGACTCCTTATACAACGGCAACTCTGAAACTGTCACATAGTGTTATTAAACCTGGAGATCAAGGCTATTTGAATGTGTCCTTATCCCATAGTCCTCATTGGCATTCTTATTGGCAAAACCCTGGTGATTCAGGGGCAAAAACAACATTACAATGGACATTGCCAGCGGGGATTATTCTAGATGACATCAGTTGGCCCAATCCAGAGTTGTTTATATTAGGACCTATCATTAATTTTGGCTTTAATCAGGCAAGTCTTATTGTTCCCTTTACAGTTACAGAAGATTTCACTGGAAACGATCGGCCTATTCAGGTAAGGGTGTCATTATTGGTATGTGAAGAAAGTTGTATTCCAGAGAGGTTTACCTTAGAAACGACCTTGTCGTCGGGCTTAAAATCTGTAATCACTACACAAGCGGATTCTATTCAAAAGAAGTTTGTAAGTCGAGACCATCCTAGACTTAAAGCAACCTTGAAAACCCAGGGAGATAAGGTGATACTAACCTTTCCAACTCTTCAAACCCTTCCCCAAAAAGGCTATTTTTATCCTCATCAAATAGGCTCTATACAACCCACAAAAAAACAGGATTTTCATCAAAGCTCACAGGGGTTACGACTTGTGTTACCCGCAGGTCCAGAAAAATCAAAGGCTATATCGGGAATATTACAGTTAGATTCCAAGTGGTATACCGTTGAGGCTATCGATACTAAAACTGGGGCAAGATATTTTCTTCTCATATGTGGATTGGCATTGTTGGGGGGAATAATACTTAATATTATGCCCTGTGTTTTTCCTATATTGTCATTGAAAGTGTTGGGTATTTTAGAAAAGAGTAACAAGGAAAAAGAGCGTATTAAGAGAGAAGCTAATGCCTATACATGGGGTGTTATCGTGACCTTTTTAGCTATTGGGGGGCTGTTAGCGGGCTTGAAAATAGTTGGCTATCAACTAGGCTGGGGCTTTCAACTTCAGCATCCGTTTATTATTTTTATATTACTTAATATTATGATGTTGGTGGGGCTTAATTTAAATGATGTGTTTCAGTTGCCTCAATGGATTTTACATATTCCAAGTATGATGAGCCGTTTTATGAGTAAGCGAGTGAAGACGGAAGGGTTGTATTCACATTTTTTTACAGGAGTTTTAGCCGTTTTTGTTGCGACACCCTGTACGGCACCGTTTATGGCAACTGCGATTGGGTATGCGTTAACACAATCAGTGGGGGTGATGTTATCTATTTTTTTATGTTTAGCCATTGGCTTTAGTTCCCCCTTTATTCTTATTGCTTATAATCCGTTTTTACAGCGATATTTACCAAAATCAGGAAAGTGGATGGTGACAGTAAAACATGTTTTGGCGATTCCTATGTATGGCACTGTGTTATGGTTGGCTTGGGTGTTATCCCAGCAAATTGGGGTGTTGGCTTGGGGCTATGCCTTGGGAGTGATGTGTGTTTGGATATTTTATAGTCTATGGAATAAAAAAAGTAGCTCATGGTTAGGAAGCTTTGTACTCATTGTATTAGTTGGAATCAGCATGATGATATTTCAGTCAAAGAGTATGCCATTTCAAGAAAATGAAAAGCAGAGGGAGAGTTTAGAGGTATTCATAGAAAATAAGCAGCGAGTGTTTGTAGATGTAACGGCATCGTGGTGTGTGACCTGCCAAGTGAATGAAAGAACAGTGATAAACAGCCCAGAGATACAACAGTTTTTTAAAGAAAATAATATTCATTACATTGTCTTAGATTGGACACATTATGATGATGAGATAACACATTATTTAGAATCGTTTCAAAGACAAGGGGTTCCTCTTTATGTGTATTATAATGAAAAAGGGGAGCGTATAACGCTTCCCCAACTTCTAACAAAAAAAGGACTTAAAGAAAGAATAAAGGAGAGTAATAAATGAATAATTATGTAAAAGCACTTCTCATTAACGGACTTATTGTTGCAACGACAGTGACGGCGGTATATGGCTTATCTCTATTACCAAAGAAGTCTTCAAATTTAGAGGTGAAAAAAGAGATCCAGGTTTCTAAAAAAGCGCCCCTATTTACAGGGACAGACTCTTATGGGAAGGAACAAAGTCTTGATCAGTATAAAGGAAAAATAGTTGTGTTGGAGTGGACAAATCATAAGTGTCCATTTGTTCGAAAGTTTTATCGATCTGGGTATATGCAAACGTTACAAAAAGAGTATACGGATCAAGGTATTGTCTGGTTAAGTATTATATCCTCTGCTCCGGGTAAGCAAGGTCATGTTTCAGGAGAAGAATGTCATGACATTATTAAGAAAGAGCAGTCATATGCTACCGCTGTTATTTTAGATGAACAGGGAGATATTGGGCGATTGTACCAGGCCAAAACGACGCCATATATGGTGATTATTGATGAAGAAGGGGAGCTAAGGTATAGAGGGGCAATTGATAGTATTCGATCAGCAGATTCTACGGATATTACAAAGGCAACAAACTATGTGAAGGACTCCATAATGAGATTAAGAAAGAATTTACCTATTGAGGTTAAAGAAACATCTTCTTATGGATGTTCGGTAAAGTATTAGGCCTTAGTCAACGTCTTTTAGCATCTTGGTAATTTTGAAGTGTAATTTAGCAACAAGATGCAGTTCTTTTTTTCCATGAGTTTCAATAAAAGTTTGAGCTGCTTGGACTACATTTTTACCACTCCCTTTTGGAAGTTTCATCTTGTAGTGAGCAGATACTTTATCTATTTGAGTAATAAAGTGATATCGAGCAAGTATGCTAGCACATGCTACGGAGAAGTTAGACTCAGCTCGAGGACGTTGCATAAGTTTTACATCGATCTTTTTAGCTCTTAGAGAATTTTTGAGTACAGAAGCACTGGCAAATTGATCAGAAAGAGCATGCTCGCAATGGCCTTGTTTAAGGGTGTCTTCGAGAACTTTCATATGACCCCAGGAAAGAATATGATTTAAATTTTGAAATTTGTCATAGATTTCGTTATAACTTTGGTTGTTCATAACGAGTACAGCATGAGGTGCAATTTCCATGATCTTAGGAGCTACTTTAGTAATACTGCTGTCGGTTAATGTTTTACTGTCAGCAATACCCAATCCTTCGAATTGGGGGAGAATTTCTGGGTGAACCCGTACAGCGGCGACGACTAAAGGCCCAAAATAGTCACCTTTTCCAGACTCATCGATTCCTATGAGGTCGTCTGGGTCTTGAAATGATGAGTTAAGTGATTCGACATCTTTTTCATCGGGGTCAAAGAGAGGTTTAGTGACCTGGACCTGGTCGAGATCATCTTCTAGGCAGGACTGAATTTTATGTAAAAACGCTTCATTTTTAACCTGAGAAAAATCAATTCGAATACCTTTTTTGCTTTCAAAGATTCTGAGTAGTTCAGAGTGATTATCTAAAAACACAAGGAACTGCAGGCCATAGTTAATGAGTCTGTATGGATTAACCACGAAATAGTCAGCTTGAAGCTTGTGTTTAACTTTCCGGTATAGGTCTATTTTATCGCTTGCATGAATCATTAGGCATTAGTATATCCTAAAAGGTATAAAAGTTTTACATGTTCTTAAAAAACAGTTAGAATAATTCTGCTTAAATAAATGTTGTTTAAGTAGAACTTTTAAAATACAGTGAGGTTGTTAACGATTATGCCTAAGAAAAAAGAACTAGATATACAAGGGGACATCAGTATAGATTCGGAAAATATTTTACCTGTAATTAAGAAATATTTATATTCTGAGAACGAGATTTTTGTTAGAGAGCTTATTTCGAATGGCTTTGATGCGATTACCAAATTAAAGAAAATTTCCAATGTTGAAGCGATTGATGTTGTTCCTGAAAAATGGTTAGTGGATATTACTATAGATGAAAAGAAAAAAACGATTACATTTTCAGATAACGGGGTAGGTTTAGATGCGGAAGAAGTGCAAAAATATATTAATAAAGTTGCATTTTCGGGAGCGACAGATTTTATAGAAAAGTATAAAGGTGATGAAAAAGAAAATCAGATTATCGGACATTTTGGTTTAGGGTTTTACTCATCTTTTATTATCTCTAGTGAAGTTGAAATTAGATCTTTATCGTATAAGAAAGATGCTAAGTCAATTCGTTGGAGCTGTGATGGATCGACACACTTTTCCTTGAAAGATGGAGATCGAAAAGAGATTGGGACAGATATTATTTTACATGTATCAGAGGAGTCTAAAGATTACTTATCTGAAATGAAAATTACAGAGTTGGTTCAAAAATATGCAAATTTTTTACCTGTAGAAATTCATGTAAATGGGAAACAGGTGAATCACGATGAACCGTTATGGGAAAAACAACCAAAAGACGTTAAAGAAGAGGAATATAAAGAGTTTTATAAGACCTTATTTCCTTATCAGCAAGATCCTTTATTTTGGATACATTTAAATGTAGAGTATCCATTTCGTTTAAAAGGAATTTTATTTTTTCCAAAGATTCTTCACGAACTAGATGCAAATAAAGGGAAAGTAAAATTGTATTGTCAGAATGTATTTGTTACAGACCAGGCAAAAGATGTGATTCCGGAGTTTTTAACCTTGTTACAAGGGGCTATAGATTGTCCTGAGATTCCATTGAACGTATCACGAAGTTATTTGCAGAATGATCCATATGTGAGAAAGATTTCTGGACATATTGTGAAGAAAGTTGCAGATAAGCTTAATTCTCTATATAAGACTGATAAAGAACATTTTGAATCATTTTGGGCGGATATTAGTCATTTTATTAAATATGGAATGATGAATGATGATGATTTTTATAAGAAAGTAAAAGATATTGTTATTTTTCCTTCTTCAAACGGAGATAATGTAGCAATTCCAGATTATTTAGAGAGAAATAAAGAGGTTTCAGAAAATAAGGTTTTTTATTGTTCAAATAAAGATGAGCAAGCGGCGTATGTGGAGATGTGTAAGAGTCAAAATATAGAAGTTGTGTATTTACAGTCTGTCGTTGATTCACATTTTATCAGCTTTTTGGAATCAAAAGATTCTAAAATAAAATACGTGGCAATAGATTCGGAGATATCTGATCATTTGGTAGATGATAGCAAGAAATCAGAGGTTTTAGACGCGGATAATAAAACTAAAAACGAGTCAATTTCAGGAATATTTAAAGATTCTTTATCGAATGATAAGTTAAAGATTGAAACTAAGTATTTTAAGACGGATGATGTGCCAGCTCTTTTGTTGGAGTCAGAACAATCCAAGAGATTAAAGCAAATGTCTGTTTTGATGAATCAGCCTAGTATGCCTGGTTTAGATGATTTTACCTTGATTCTGAATGAAAATAACGAACTTATTGATCAAGTTTTGAAACTATCTAATAATTCTGAAAGAAAAGAAGATGTGAAATTGTTATGTGAACATGTTTATGATTTAGCGTTAATGTCACAAAAGCCTTTAACAGGAGAAAAAATGAAGAGTTTTTTAAATAGATCTAACACTTTATTAAAGACATTGGCATTAAAACTGTAGTATGAGTGGGTTAACATCTATAAAAGAGACGATAAAAAAGCAAATTTATATTGTTTATAGTGAAAAATTTGATAATACGTCTTCTAAAACATTTATAGAAAGGTATGTGGCAAAGCACCCTTTGTTGAGACCTGAATTGATTGTTGTAAATGATCAGTTACATGGATTTAAAAAAATATCAAAAAAACTAGCGACTCTTGAAGAGTTTCCTATTTATTTAGAGATAGAGGGTGTAGTTGAAGATGATTCTCATTTTATTGACTCAATTGAGCTCTATTGTGAGAGTCATATTAACTGTCAGGGCAGATTGAAAGATATTATTTATCTAACAAATATGTTTGAAGACTATATTAGTTTAGATAGGGTGATTAGTATTGAAAATCCGGAAGAAGAGTCATTGATTATCACGTCAAAAATACAAGATTTTTTAATTAATATTGCAGAATCCTCATTATCTAAGAGAGATGATGAAGATGATGATGAACGTTCTGAGCTTTTTATTGAGTTAGATATATTTAACGAATTATTGGAGCGATACTTGAAGTATTTTATTGATTTTATAAAATTTTGTGATGATTTGATTATAAAAAATAAATCAATATCCCATATTGAAAAAGAGGTAAAGGCTCTCTTTACAGAAACATAAATGCAAGAGTTTATATCGATTTTATCTCAAAAAAAGTCATTGTCTCAGAAGCAAGCGTATGACGTTTTGGATTTGATTTTACAGGGGAATCAAAAGGAAGACGATATTTTTATGCTGTTAAAGTTATTAACAGAAAAAGGTGAATCTGTTGATGAACTCATAGGTTTTGTTAAAGCATTGAAGGAAAAGTGTTTGCCCATTAAACATAAGCTTAAATCTCCACTAATAGATACCTGTGGTACGGGTGGCTCTGGAAAAAGCAGGTTTAATATTTCGACATGCGTTAGTTTTGTATTGGCGGCGGGAGGCGTTCATGTTGCTAAACATGGAAATTATGGATCTCAGCGTCCTAATGGAAGTTTTAATTTTTTAGAAGATATGAATATTGATTTTGACTTTAGTCCAGAAGAGATACTTCGTTTATTAGGTGAAACAAATTTATGTTTTTTATTTGCGAGAACCTTTCACCCCGCAATGAAATATGTGGCAAAGGCAAGAAAGACCTTGGGCTGTCAAAATATTTTCAATTTAATGGGACCTTTAGCGAATCCATTGGGCGTGGACTATCAAATAATAGGCTTATCTTCGGAAAAAAAGTTAGATTTATTAGTAGAAACGGTTAAACAATTGCCTATGAAAAAAGTGGCGTTTTGTATAGGTGGAGATGGAAAAGACGAGATTAGTTTGACAGGGGATACCAAAATTATAACGGTGACGAAAGACTCCGTTGAAGAAGAACTCTTTAATTTTCGGGACGAAATAGATGGAGATATTGAGGATTATTATTGTGGAGATAGTCAAGAAAATGCGGAGATATTTTCTCATATATTAATGGATTTTGAGTGGGATCATTCAATTTTAAAGCATATTTCTATTAATGCAGCGTTAGGGTTTAAGTTAGCAGAAAAAGTTAACACATTAAAAGAAGGGTATGATTTAGCTCTAAACTTGTTTAAGACTGAAACTGTAACAGAAAAAATCAACGAATATAAATTGATGACAGTTGACTTAAGAGATCTTGCCCAAATAAACGGTTAAGAGTTATTTAGTCTAATAGCTTGCCGCTTTTTGCAAAATTCTGACGAGGAACTTCATCAATGACAATATAAGTAGCCTCTTTTGGTTTTCCTGCTATTTTTTCTAGACTAGCGGTAAATTCGTCAACAAGTTGTTCTTTTTGTTCTTTACTTAATGTTCCAGCAACTTTTAAATTTAGAAAAGGCATAATGTCTCCTTTATAGTGTCCATTGTAAGTCAATTGGATCATCTAAAAATATATGAATATCAAGGGTAGAATAATCTGTTTTTTCACTGAGATCAACATTCAATTGTCCATGAGTCAGAGCATCGTTTTGTTTAACAGTAGACCAAGTCATAGATTCTTGTAGACTTTTATTGAGTTTAACAATGATAAATTGAGAAAGATCCAGTGATAAAATTGAAGGGTTTTGAAATGATTCCATTGCAATGTCGATGCTTAATTCAGATGACGAAAGATGAGGAGTTATTGTGAAGCGAGTTAAATTCTTTATGATTTCTTTAGAAGAGAGAGTTTTGATGCTTTCTGGTTTATAACGAGTAGAAAGATCAATGACAAAGATAAATAAAAAAAACAGAGCAGAAAGGAAAAGAAGAGATAGATATTTGTTAGAAAAGCTTAGTTTACCCACTTGATCGAACATCCCATAGATGGAAATTGGGGCTGAGGGGCTGCTTTATCTGTACTTAAGCACTCTGCCGCATTCCATAATTCTTCTTTAGAAACAGCGTCAGGATCCTGCCAATTATCGTCTAATCGTCCATGATAAAACAAAGACATATCAGATTTTAATAAATAGATATCGGGAGTACATTGGGCTTTATAGAGTTGAGCAATGTCTTGTTTTTCATCGACGAGATAGGGGAAGATTATGTTATCTGAAGTTATCTTCTGTTTCATAGCCTCTGGAGAATCGTCAGGGTAGGCGGGATTAATATTGGGGTTGATCGCAACAGTATTGATCCCAATATTTTGGGCTTTTTTGGCAAAAGAAAGGGATCTATCCCAAATGGCTATGGCATAAGGGCAGTGGTTGCAGGTAAAAAAGATAGCAAGGCCATTATCTCCCATTAAATCAGTAGAATGGTGTTTGTTTAAGAACGGATCTTGAAGTGAAAACGGGGGCATTTTAGAGCCCAGTTCAAGTGAAAGAGATTCTAGTAAAACCATAGTTCTAGTGTACTATTAAAGTTCTTATAAGTTAACATCCGAGACAGAGGCTAAGATGTCATCAGGGTGAGTACATTTAAGTCGTTTTTTATGGGCTTTAAGGCCTTCTTGAGTTTCATAATGGTCTAATTTTTTCCAATGGTCTAGGGTGAAAATAGTTTTTTTTGTAGAAGACAAATACGCCAATAAATCAAAATCGTCAGATTTTGAGCTAAAGTCTTTAGGCAGAGAGTCTGTAAACGTTTTTACTGTTTCTATAGCATCTCGTTTATTTGTGCCAATAACCCCACTAGGACCGCGTTTAATCCAACCTGATACATAAATATGAGGATGAAGATCTGTTTGAACTTTTCCTAAAGTATTTGGGATGATATTTAATTGAGAATTAAATGGGACATCATTAATCCGGTTTCCTTTGTAGCCAGTACATGAGATTAAGTAATCTGTTTGATGGGTAAAGAGATCACCTGTTCCTATAGCTTTTTGCTGTTCAGGGATACCCTCTAGTTTAGTTTTTTCAAATGTTATAGTTCTGTCTTTGACTTCCTTAATTAAAGAATAAAAATGTAAATGTAGATGTTTACTGCCTTCTTTTTTGGAAGCAAAAGAATTAAATAAGTCATATTTCTTTTTTATTTGAGGATGATTGTCATGTTCAATTAAATCTGTTTTAGATAAAGCAAGTTCATTTGGGTTGATATGAATGGCAAGATCATCTAACGACAGGAGTTCTTCGAGTTCAAAAGGGGTACACTTGGCTTGAGAAGGCCCTCGTCTGGCAAAAATATGAACATGGTTAATAGATTTTTGGCTTAATAGATCAATGCATGATGAGGGTGTTTCTGTAGGTGCTAAGTCTTTTTTCGATTTTAAGAATATTCGAGCAATATCTAATGCTACATTTCCCATACCGATCAGAGATACGGAAGGGCCTAATTGATTGGGATTAAACATAGTGTTTAGATGAGAGTAGCCGTTATACCATTGGACGACTTCTTTAGAACCGCAATAACGGTCGGGAAGCGCAGGTAAAGGAAGTAGGTTATCATGACAAGAACCTGTACAAATAAATATCGCGTCATAGAATTGTTTAATATGTTGGAGATGAATATCTTTACCAAAGCTAACATTACCATAAAAAGAGACAGATTCATGAGAGAGGATTTTTTCAAAATAAGTGGCCAAGGATTTGATTTTTTCATGGTCAGGAGCAACCCCTGTTCGAATAAGGCCGAAGGGATGTGGGAGAGTGTCGATGACATCACAGGTGCATGAAGGGAACTGTTTAATTAACTGATCCACAACATAGCAGCCAGATGGTCCGGACCCAATAATGAGATATTTTGGAGTAGGGGTCATATTTATTAAGTATAACAAAAGATAAAGGAATGTATAAATTAATATTGACATAATGAAGAGCAAACTTTAATATCCTAGTTAGTATTTCAATTAATTCTAGGAGGAATAAAAAATGAATAAAAAAACACTTTCAATTTTCGTAGCAGCGGTAATGGTTGCGTTAAGCACATCAGCAGTAAATGCTAATGTTTTATCTGGTCTTGAGTACTCTGCAAATGTAGGACTAACGTATGGTCAATCAAAAACAGATTCAAAAACTTTTGATAACGAGTCTGGAGCAGGTTTTGCTGTTCAAGGACAAGCAAAATATAGAATTAACGAAAATGTTGCAATTAATGCAGGATTAGGTGTTAATCAAATTAATTCAGAATGGACAAATGATGCTACTAAGTCCACTGTTGAAAATACAGTGACATATGTAAATATTCCAGTAACAGCTGAATATACAATACCTAAACAAGCAGGACGTTTTACGTTTGCAGTTGAAGGTGGAGCATATGCGGGAATTAAACTTTCTGAAGATTCAGAATTTAAATTAGATGGTGTAAAGCAAGAGGTTAGTGATGAAGATGGTATTAAAGGAGCTGATTTCGGATTAACATTCGGAGCATCTGCAACAACTCAAACAGATTTAGGCGCTATCAAGGCTATTACAGTAGCAGCTAACTACAATGTTGGATTAACTGATATTAATGATGCTGATGGTGATGATCAAGATGAGATCAAAAATAACTATCTAACAGCAGCAATTTCAGGACAGTTCTAATTTAAAGATAATTCTTTAATTTAAATAATTAACGCAGCACAATTTAGTGCTGCGTTTTTTTTTGTTGACACAGAGATGAACATTATTTTATGATTGCCGTATTATCAAAGAAGATTTTAGGAGGAAAAAAATGTATAAAAAAATACTATCAATATTTGTAGCAGCTGTAGTCCTTACGCTAGGTGCGGCATCACTGAATGCAAACATGATTACAGATATCACATCTGAGCTAAAATATGGTGCAAATGTGGGGCTTACCTATGGACATACAAAAACAGATGCGGCAGGAGTAGATACAACATCTGGAGTTGGATATTCACTAGGAGGAACTGCAACTCATGAAGTCAATGAGAAGTTGAATGTTAATCTAGGTCTTGGTATTAACACGGTTAATTCTGAACAAGAGGTTAGCAGTGTTAAAACAGAATCGAAGTTAACCTACTTACACATTCCTTTAACAACGGAATATGCATTACCCTATGAAACTGGAAATTTTTCATTTTCAGTTGAAGGTGGTGGATATATTGCATACTTATTAAGTGCAGGTGGAGATGTGGATAAAGATATTATCTATGATGGAGATTATGGAATCGTATTAGGAGTGTCTGCAAAAACGTCTTCACCCATTTCATCTATAGAAAATATGAAAATGTCGGTAAATTATAATAGCGGGTTAAAAGAAATTGTTACCGATACTAAAAACGCAGGATTTAATATTTCTGTGTCTGGACAGTTCTAAACGACCTTTTTTTGTTTAATATAAGCCCCTCTAAAGAGGGGTTTTTTTTTGTTATCCTGATAAATAAAAAATCTTAAGACTGGATAGAGAACCAGTCTTTGATAACACGACAAATCTGAATTAAGCACTCATTTGAGATGGTGTATGGCGGGGTTGTATACAAAAATCGATCAAAGGGACGAAGCCAAACGCCATGATTGACAGCATATTCTTGAACCTTCTGTAATACAGTAGCATCGCATACTTCTACCACAGCTGTGGCTCCACAAATTCGAATATCGGTTATATGTGGGTGTGTAAATGAAGAAAATTCCTGATGAAGTGTTTGTTCGATGCTCCGAATCTTAGAGATATAGTCTTCAGACTCAAAAATCTGAATACTTGTATTGGCAATCGTACAGGCTAAAGGATTTCCCATGAATGTAGGGCCATGCATTAAGGCTTTTTTGAAATCGTCATCGTGAAAGGTATCAAAAACTGGAGAAGTACTTAAGGTTGCACTGTGGCCCATATAGCCTGCTGTGAAGGCTTTGCCAAGGACCATGATGTCAGGTGTAATATTAGCATGATTTGCTGCAAATAATGTGCCGGTTCGGCCAAAACCTGTTGCGACTTCATCAAAGATCAGTAAAACGTTATAGTGTTCGCAGAGTTCTTTAGCTGCGATAAGATAATCGGGGCAATAGAGGTTAAACCCTCCTGCTCCTTGCATAATGGGTTCGCAAATAAAAGCAGCAATGTCATTATGGTGAGCTTCTAGGCATATTTTAAGCTGAGAGATATCTTTTTTTAATTGGTCTGAATCTGGAATAAACCCCATTTTGGGTTCATCAATAAAAAAGTGTTTTGGCATCGTGCCAGAAAACACATCATGCATACTAGGACAATCATCTTCTGGGTTCCCAACAGACATAGCGCCAAAGGTGTCACCATGATAGCCTTTTTTTAGGGCTAAAAAGTGTTTTTTCTTTGTATTTCCTTGGTTTCTCCAAAATTGAATAGCCATTTTTAAGGCTATTTCACAGCCAACAGAACCACTGTCACTAAAAAAGACATGATTTAGCCCCTTTGGGCATATTCGAATTAGATTTTCTGCACATTCTTGAGCGGGCTCATGAGTTAAGCCTCCTAACATCGCATGGGATAAACGTTCAATTTGTTGATGAAGCGCGTCGTTGATGATGGGGTGATTATGCCCATGAATAGCACTCCACCAAGACGAAATGCCGTCAATTAAGTGACGGCCATCAGATAAATGCAGATAAACACCATGTGCTGACTCTACCTGAAGAGGAGCTGTCATGGTCTTGTGTTGTGCATAAGGATACCAAATTTTAGACATAGTGATGTTGAGTTATAGTTTTTGTTTGATATTATAGAGTGTATATAGGAATAGAAAAAGGGAGTGTTTAGTTGAAAAAAACAAACTTAATGGCGAGAATAATGTTAGGTTTGATTTTTGTGGCATTTGGTCTGAATGGCTTTTTAAACTTTTTGCCTATGCGATCCTTCAGTGATACAAGCGGAGCGTTTATGATGGCCTTAGTAGAAACGGGGTACTTCTTTCCATTATTAAAACTATGTGAATTTACAGCAGGGATCATGATTTTGACAGGAAGAATGATGTCAATAGGTTTACTGATGTTAGCTCCTATTACAGTTAATGTTTTTTTGTTTCATGTGTTTCTAGAACCTGGAGGCATTATTATGGGGACAGTTGTTTTAGGGTTAGAACTTTTCTTGGTTTATGCAAATAGAGCCATATTTATGAGATTATTAGATAAATAAAGAGTATCTACTACTGTTAAAAAAACTCTCTCTGTTATAGGGAGAGTTTTTTCGTTATAGTATCGATATGATACTAAGCAATTTAATAAGTAGAGTCACGGGGATTGTGGTTCAGCTCTATATTCCTTGGCCATTAAATGGAATCGTTATGAAACTTGCTTGTGCCATGTTGAATATATCATTAAAAGAATCACAAAAATCTTTATTTCAGTTTCATCGAATCCAAGATTTATTTACACGATCACTAAAATCTGAGTATCGTCCTATCCATGACGGTAATAGGGTGAGTCCTTGCGATGGAAAGTTACAGCATAGAGGGGATATTACTGCAGATGGAAATATGAGTATAAAAGGGCAAGACTATAAGATTGATGATTTTTGTGGAGAACATGTTTCTCTGGAAGGGGAGTATTTTTCTATTTATTTATCTCCTAAAGATTGTCATCAGTTTTTTATGCCCATGGACTGTATCCTTGAAACAGCCACGCATATCCCCGGAGCCTGTTTGCCAGTAAACCCTTTATTGGAATCTTTATTGCCTAGACTTTATACTAGAAATGAACGTGTAGTCTTAACATGTAAAGCCGGGGATACTCGTTTTTATATGGTGATGGTGGCGGCCTTGAATGTAGGAAAAATTGTCATAGATGGCTGTAAGTCATTACAAAGCAATGCCTTGTTTAGACGAAAAAAAGAGGTGTTTACCTTAAATAGAGCCTATAAAAAGGGGGAGAAATGTGGGCAGTTTATGTTGGGCTCTACCATTGTTTTATGTTTTCCTAGAAACTGGTCGTCCTCAATAGCTCTTAAAAAAGACGATCTGTTACGATATGGACAGCTGTTATAGTAGTTAGAGAGATTTAAGTTCTTCAGAGAATCCTTTAGGAAATGTGTCGCGGATAAGTTTCTTTTTTTGAATAGAGTGTAACCATGTTAATAGTTCCTCTTTTTTTTCAGAGGATAATAATGGCATGACGATGAGAAAAAAGCGCCAAGGGATAAAATAGTCTGTATGGCGTAATAATTTAATGAAAGATCTGTAAAACGATTTGTATTTATGGAGGTGCCCCGCACTAATACAAAATTGATACAATACGGATGAGAACGTACTGTCATTGATTATAGGAGAAAGTAATAAAAAAGAGTCCTCATAACGATGTAAGGCATTGAGTGATTCAGATTGAAGAGCATAGGCTGATCTCGCAAGAGGGCCATAGCTATCAATAAGTGTTTGTGTAAACTGAATAGAGTGATCATAGTGACCTTTATTCTTCAAAGCAATGGCAATGTTCATTAAGAGCGTATAGTCTACTTTTTCGAACTCAGTTAATGTATCTAAAATACGGTGGATGTGATCCAGGATCAGGTCATGATCTAGGTCTTTGTTTAAGAGTATATTTATTTTTTTTGTACAGCGTTTGGTACTTTCTCCACCAGGAGTAGAATATACCTGTGAAAATGTACTGTGAAACGAGTGTTTAGATTTTAAAGAATGAAAGGCGTTGCATTGACTTTCTCCAGATTTAAAAGAACTTGCGCAGGATGTGAACTTGAATTGGTTTGCTAACCAATGATAGTAAGGGAAGCAGAGAGCATAAAAATTACAAATACCATAAGGGGCCAGTAAATACTTTTTTTCATGTTTAAAAGACTGAGGAGAGGGAGTCCCAAAATCATAGACTAGCATCATGCCTTCCTCAGGCAAGGCCGATAAACATCGTTGAAAAAAGTCAGTAGCAAGAGGACTAAAATTAAATTTAAAGGAATCTGGCAAAGAAGGGGTCGATCGAATAAAGTGTTGTAGATGATCTTCGTGAGAAGCAAGAGATGTTTTGGATAAGGGAACTTTTCGCCAAGATTCTTTAAGAATATGCGAGAATTTGGCATAGTTATGATGAATATTACCTGAACATGCTTCTAAAATATGCTCTTTTAATGATTCTTTTTCAAGTGTCTGTGGAGGAAAGTGAGACGCATCAATGATATAGTCATCATGAGAGATACGTGTTTGAACATGGTATTCGTACAGGGTGTTTTGGTGGACATAAAGGTGATGGTGACTACATGAGTCAAAGAGATAACACATCATAAAAAGATCCCCAGCGGGTAAGGTAGTTAAATCGTCGTGATAGATATCGAAGGGATAAAACTGAAATTGCTGTTGAAAGCGCTGATATAAGGGGTTATGTTTAAGTTCGTTGATCAAGGCTTGGCTAAAATCGGTAACAACAAAGGTGATAGAATCTTTTAAAGGATGCTGATAACGGTGCAGTAAATCGCATAAATGGTAAGATAAAAGACCTGTTCCAGCACCAAATTCGATGAGAGTGATCTCCTTTTTTTTACTAGACGCAGAGTATGCTTCAATTAACTTGAAAAATCGATTGGCGAAAGCATATCCAGAGGTATATGAAAAGCGAACCTGATGATTAAAAAAATTATCAATACCATGTTTCCAACTGTGATTGGATAATGCATGACGAACACTTTCAGGACGAGCGACATAGGGCTGAACAATAATCTCTTTAGAGGAAGGCATAGTAGTATATTACCACCAATTGGAAATTTTAAACGATAGAAATGATAGGGTTTAACACCTTGAATAAAGACAATTTTATGCAAGAAGATCTATTTTAAAGGATTGTAAAATGATATAATGATGGTAGAAAATAGGTAAAGATATGAGTTATAAAAGTATAATATATGATCTAAAAACAAAAGAACACAGCATTCTTTCATCAAAAGATGTTAATTTTTCTATTGAAAACTCCTTGTCTGTATTAAGAGGACAAAGTTTTTTTACATCAGCTGTCACTATTCATAATGATCAAGGGACATCATTAGTCTTATTAGACGCGCATTATGAACGATTTCAGCACTCATATCGCGTGTTGTTTGAAAAAACACAGTATCCAATCACCTATGATGAGTTTAAGATGTACATAGAGCAGACAATAAAGTTAAATAGCGATCAGGAAGATAAAGTGATGCAATGTCTCATTTTCTTTACAGCGGGACAGGCTAGAAGTATTGCGGATACAGGAGGCCATTATTCGTCTGGTTTTGGAGGGGACTTAGAATCTATGACGGTGGTGATGAAAGCTTATAGCTGTAAACCAGATTGGTGTTTTGATGATGGGATTCATACTCTTTCAAAAGTGTATCAACGCCCATTTTCAGTCGCAAAACCTACACAATATTTAGGAGGAGTGGAAGGGCAGCATGTGTTGGATGCCTTAAATACAGCGTCTATTTTGTATCATCATTGTCACGATAAGGGATTGGATAATGCATTAAGCCATATTATGGACTTTTATGAAACATTAACACGTTATGAACAACAGTCATTTCGGCTATTAATGAAAGATATATTTGCAGACCCACTCTATATACAACGCCTATCTAGATCTGTATTACAGCATCAGTATGGCTTTTCTGAAAACATAACAAAAGCTATAGACTGGATTATGAATATTAGGGTGACAAAAAGAGAGTTTGAGGATCTCTATTATTCACAGTTTCCTGATTTAAAGCATGAAGTGATATTTAAAACAGATGATGAGTATATCTTAGAGGGTTCTACGTTTTCATTGATGGGAATTAATCAAGATAATGAATGTGTGTTTATTCCGTTACGTGGAAACTCATCGAGGGAAGATGATTTGAATACGGGATATATATTGCAGAGTACCTCGATTGTTTTATTACAAGAGGTGCTAAAACAGTTAAAAACTCCGTATCAGATTTCTTCCATTCGTTATGACGATCTCTTTTCGTTAAAAGCCTTGTATTCAGTATCAACAACGCGATTTAAGTATAATAAAAATAGCGTACAGTTAGTACCTATCCGAAGTATAGATCATCAAGATTTGCCATATGAGCATACTAAAACATATGAATTGTTGATGAAAGGTGTTTATCAATTCATTCAAGGGTGGCCTAAAGCGGCCTACGATTTACAGCGTTAACTATAATAGGATTCTTTAAAATACAGAGCGTATAAAGAGAAATCTTAGTGTCTATATAGCCACGTAAATAAGTGGTAGTATAGATCTTGTGTTCTGTTTAGTAGATGGTAATAATTTTTATGTATCTTGTGAAAGAGTATTTAATCCTAGTTTAAGAAGGAGGCCCGTTATAGTGACCTCTAATAATGGGGGATGCATTGTATCCAGATCAAATGAGGCGAAGGCGATAGGTTTAAGGATGGGAGAACCTGTATTTAAATGTAGACGCTTAATAGAGTTACATAGAGTTAGAGTTTTGCCAGCTAATATGGCTTTGTATGGGGATATGTCAGATCGAATGATGAAGCTATTAAGTCAGTGGAGCTCGGATTATGAGGTGTATTCTATTGATGAGTGTTTTTTATCTCTATCAGAACAAGAAAAGGATTATCACAGTTTGGGGAAGGAAATTCAAGCCACGATTCAGCAGCAATTAGGGTTGCCGGTAGGGGTAGGGTTTGGGAGATCTAAGACGTTGGCAAAGTGTGCGAATGCGCTATCGAAAAGAGTAGGGGTGATGAATATTCATGATTATGACGAAGATAAAGTGTTGAAAACGATAGATATATCATCGATTTGGGGAGTAGGAAAGGCCTTTTCTTTTAGATTAAGGGCTAAGGGGATTCGGACGGCATATGATGTGAAATATGCATCCTTATTTGTATTGAAGTCGATATGTCATCGTTATGGGGTTCTATTAAAACATGAATTAGAAGGAATTCCTGTTATTGCGTTATCTACGGAGAAATCAGGGAATAAGAGTATTGTACGGTCGCGTAGTTTTGGAAGAGATATATCGAATAAAGACGAGATTAAAAGAGAAGTGGCCGTAAATATAGAAAAAGCAACACGGAAGTTACGAAGGCAGAAACAGAAAGTGAAGTCTTTACAGGTATTTTTATTAGAAAATAGGTATAAGATAAAGATGTATAAATCTAGTATAGATATTGAGTTACCGGTATATAGTTCAGCAACACCCTATGTTTTAGGGTTTGTATTGAAGGCTGTAGACCAGATTTATAAAGAGAGTAAACACTATGTGAAGTCGGGAATTATCTTGAGTGATTTAAAAGGAGAAGAATTTATTCCACGACAATTATTAGATCAGAAAGACGAAGAAAAACAAGAAAAGCTAGATAGGCTAATGAAAGTTTGTGATGAAGTTCAGTCTAAATGGGGGACGAGATTATGGTGTGGGAGTTCCTATTGTAGTCAGGAGTCGGTATGCTAGCAGCGGCTTTCAATAGACAAGATGGTTTGCAACATTATATTCGTAGTCAGGAATCGGTATTATAGTAGCGGCTTCCAATAGACAAGAACGTGATGGTTTTTGTGTGTCAACTACTAAACGAGCAAGTTTGACTGTGTTCCCTGGATAGTGTGCGTGCCCAAGACCGTGAAATAGCTTTGGGAGATCTTTTGGAGCTATTTTTAGACCGCAGGTCTCCAAGAGACCCATTAAGGGTTCTAGCTCTTTGTTCCGTTGTCGTAGTCGTAGTTGTTGATCTTCCATTTTTAATGCTTTTTTTGATGCTTCGATGGCTTTAGCCCTTATTTCTTTATACGCTAGTAGAGAGGTTTTATAGTTTTGTTGAGTTGGTCTTTCTTGTAAATTATCACGTAATTTCTCTAATTCATCTTGTTGTGGACAATGCATGCTCAAAATTGTTGTATATGGGGAATCGTCGACTATCAGTTCATTTATATCAAAGATTAGAGTATCAATCTTCGAACTTAGATGCTTTATTGTCTCAAATGTATGTAAGCAGTGCAAAAAAGTTCGTATGTCTGTTGTTTTGGATAGGGTTTCTTTGAGGGTCTCTAAAGTGGCAAGGCTTTCCTTTGGTATATATTTTTTTAAATCAGATTCTAGTAAAGATTTTGTTTGAGCTAAAAGTTTTTCATTTAATTGAGAAGAAAGTTCTGGTGAAAATGATTCTGGTTTGTTTAAAGGGCTGTTTTTAGGAACAAGAAGAAACCATGAATTATGATGTGCTCGAAAGTTATTAAATACAAATGTTCGAAATTGATTAATTTTTGTTTTTTGAAGAGAAGAGACTCTATCTTTTATTTTATCAAGGTCAGCATACTTTTTAGATAAAGTATCTGGTGTTATAGGCGTAGAAACCTCTTTTATATGTTGTAATCTAGAAAAATCATCTGGAGACAGAAGAATAGAGGAGTTAGTTTTTAATAAACAAGATGCTGTGTTAGACAAAGTTACGGATAATTTATTAGTTGTATGATCAAGTTTTTTAGTTAATTCTACGAATGCTTTTTCAAATCTTGATGGAATCATTTGTTCTTGAAGAGAATCCACTAATTTTTTTAAGGGGGCAAATTTTTCCTTTGAAAGAAAAGGTTTTAAAGTGTCAACTTTTATATTCATGTCAGCTATTATTGTTGTTTTTACAGGTTCTAGTGCTGTTTTAAAATAAGCCTGTTCTTGCCTGAAAACAATTTCGGTTTTAGGATTTACAAATTTGGGCAAACTAGGTTCTTCTGAGGTCAGCCTTTCTAGAGCTTTAAGTTCATTTTCCTGTGTTCTATTTAATCTAACAGTACGATGTCTTCTTTGATGTTTTCTTAGAGTCGGAGCCGATCTGGGTCTTGGCGTTGAATCTTGTTCAGTTAAATTTGTAGAACGTAAACAAGGAGCAGTTTGGGGTCGCAAAGCACGTAAAGATTGGGCCAAGGCCATGTTAGAAGGTACTCTTCTTAGTGTTGATTGAAATGGACCTGTAGTCCTAAATCCAAATGATGAACCAGGTGTACTAGACATAATAATTACTCCTTAATAATACCCACCCCCATAAATATCATATAATTTCTTATTTACTATTAGTTATCGTAATAAATAAGGAAAAAATTTCAAAAAATTTCAAAAAAAGAGTATTTATAGATATATTTGAGTTTAAAATACATCTAAAGAATTAAAGAAAAGACGAAAATAGAGTGATAAATGAATGGATGAAAAGTTCTATAGTGGCTCCCCCGGTCGGATTCGAACCAACGACCCAGCGGTTAACAGCCGCTTGCTCTGCCACTGAGCTACAGGGGAACGCTCAGCTAAAAAGTATATGAAATTATAAAGTGTCTGACAAGGTACTTTATTTGCGACGTTGAATGATTAGAAGAGTAAAAGATCCAAGCGCTAAGCTTATTAAAATGATGAGATTTTGGGTAGAGTATAAGTCCTTAATGCTTGTAATTGTGCCAAATAATTCACCTGAAAAAACTAAAATACTTAAAATAGGTATGGAACAGATGACAGAGATAAGTGTGAATGGAATTATATGAATATTGGTTAAAGCTGCTGCGCAATTTACTACAAAAGAAGGTGTGATTAATGAAAGTCTAAGAAAAATAATATAAAACAACCCTTTCTTATCTATTTCGTTATTAATTTTTTTTAATCTAGATCCAAAGAGTTGACGAACATGATCTTGAAATAAGTAACGAACGATAATAATGGAGAGAAGGCAGTGAAAAAAAAAGGCAATCAAGACTAGACTGAGTCCCCATGTTCCGCCAAATAAAAACCCTGCAGACATTGTGGCAATGGCAATAAACGGTAATCCAATAGATGTGATGATAACAAAGAAAAATATAAAGAGTATAGAGGATAAAAAAGAATGATTAGAAATCCATATGTTTAAAGGAAGATGATAGGATTGGATCGTTTGAAGGTTTATAAAAGGTTTTAGTAGAATGTATAGGCCAAAAACGACACAGAAAAAGCTTAGAATTTTGAGGAAGAAAAGACGTTGTTGATTCATCTCTTTAGAATAAAGCCTATTTAATACAGATACAAGCATTAGGTATCAGTAAACCTATTAAAAAAGTGTCTTTTATGAATGAGTAAAATAATGCATAATATCGAAACGAAAGATGATATATAAGATATCAGTCTTGATTAAATATGATTAAAACTATAAAGCATGAAAAAACTATTAATTATTGGAGCAGGTTCAGCCGGTTCTGTAGTCATACAGAAGTGTTGTAGACTATCGTCTGTTTTTTCAGAAATCCATGTTGCATCTCGAACGTTAGAAAAAAGTAATGAGTTAAAATCAACGAAAAAGTGCGCTATACACATTCATCGCTGTGATGCTGATGACACAGAGGCGTTGATTACGCTGATGAGTTCTATTTCTCCATATTGTGTGATTAATATGGCCTTGCCCTATCAGGACTTGTCTATTATGGAAGCCTGCTTAAGTGTGGGAGCTCATTATGTAGATACAGCGAATTATGAGCCTCGAGATAAAGCAGAGTTCTGTTATAAATGGCAATGGGATTATCATGAACGTTTTAAAGAAAAAGGCTTAATGGCCTTGCTAGGCTGCGGATTTGATCCTGGAGTGACGAATATTTTTTGCGCTTATGCACAAAAAGAACTATTTGATCAGATTCATACAATAGATATTATAGATTGTAATGCGGGTGATCATGGACATCCTTTTGCCACGAACTTTAATCCGGAAATAAATATTAGAGAAATTACACAAGATGGAAAATACTGGAAAAATGGGCAATGGGTTACAACGAAAGCGTTATCTGAAGAGCAGTCGATATATTTTCCAGAAGTAGGGCATAAAGATGCTTATTTAATGTATCATGAAGAAATAGAGTCACTGGCCAAGCATATTAAAGGAGTACAACAGATTCGTTTTTGGATGACTTTTTCACAGGAATACTTAACCTATTTGAATGTCTTGCAAAATGTAGGCATGACACGCATTGATCCTATTCAATATAATGGCCAGGAGATTATTCCCTTACAGTTCTTAAAAGAAGTCTTACCAAACCCATCAGATTTAGGTGAGGGGTATACAGGGAAAACTTGTATTGGATGTGTGATTCATGGAGAGAAAAATGGAAAAACGCTTACAAAAATGATTTACAATGTATGCGAACATCAACAGGCCTATAAAGATTGTGATGCTCAAGCTGTGGGGTATACGACAGGTGTCCCAGCTATGATTGGAGCCAAGTTATTGTGTGAAGGAACATGGATGGAATCAGGTGTGATCAATGTCGAACAGTGTGATCCTACGCCATTTTTAGAAGATTTAAAAAAATATGGCTTGCCTTGGAAGGTTATAGATTATGAGCACAGAATTATCTGAGATTCAGACTCCGGCTTATATTATAGATGAAGAAAAATTAGAGAAAAATCTTTCTTATTTTCGTGATATTAAGCAACAAACTGGATGTAAGATTCTTTTAGCTACGAAAGCGTATTCATGTTTTGAAACGTATCCTCTTATTTCGAAGTATTTAGATGGAACAACGAATAGTTCTCTATATGAGGCAAGGTTATCTCAGGAGACGTTTGGAAAAGAGACTCATATTTATTCTCCGGCTTACAAAGAAGAGGAGATTCCCGAAATTCTTAATTACGTTCAACATATTACATTTAATTCAGTCTATCAATGGCGTTTATTTAAAGATTTAGTTTCTCAAGACATTCAGGTAGGTTTGCGTTTGAATCCAGAGCATAATGAAGTTAAGAATAAAATGTATAGTCCTTGTTCTCCTGGATCACGATTTGGAATTTTGTTTGAAAATCTTGAATCAGAAGATCTGGAAGGTATTTCCGGTTTTCATATTCATGCTTTGTGTCAAAATAATGAGGATTCGTTACAGCGCTTAATGGAAGCGACTGAAGATAAGTTTTCTGCATATTTAAAACGCTCTCACATTAAATGGGTTAACTTTGGTGGTGGGCATATGATTTCTCACTCAGATTATAATATTAAAAAATTATGTGATCTTATTAATGATTTTCAAAACAAATATTCCAAATCGTGATCCAGGAGAATCTGTCGTGTTAAATACGGGTTATTTGTTGACAACAATATTAGATATTATACATAACAAGATGGATATTGCGATTTTAGATACTTCTGCTACGGCACATATGCCAGATGTTCTTGAAATGCCATATACTCCTGACTGTGTAGGAGGATTTCCCGCCAATGAAAAGTTATATACGTATCGATTAGGAGGAAATACCTGTTTATCAGGCGATATTATAGGAGAGTATTCCTTTGAAAAGCCCTTGGAGAGAGGGGGGAAAATTTTATTTAAGGATATGGCACAATATACGATGGTCAAAAATACGATGTTTAATGGTTTAAAGCTACCGTCGATTATTCTTAAAGAAAAATCTGGACAATACACATTGGTGAAAGCGTTTCATTTTGAGGACTTTAAACATAGACTTAGTTAGGTTTTAGTGTGGAGAAATAACAACAGAAAACTCATACCCTGATTCATAAAGAGTAAAGAGATTTGCTTTATTTTTGATAAAATAGCGATTAAAGTCTTTCGCAGATTTTAGACGTTTACGATTTAATTTGGTAATAACAAGTCCAGGTACAAGGCGATATTGAGCCGCGATACTTCCTGGTTCCACAGAGGTAATGATAATGCCATTAATATGATTTGGGATGGCAAATTGTTGGCGAGTATCACTGCTTAATGATTGAATGTTAAGTCCTAACGAAGCAGGTGTTTTTTGAGACGTCCCTAAGGTGTGTTCGAGTGTAAATGACAGGCTTTTTTCTCTGTTTTTTCTTAAGACGACACAATAGCTGGGTTCGCCTAATTTTAATTCTGAAATTCGTGTTCGAAGAGAGAGATAATCGCTTACTTTCTTTCCACCTATTTCGATAATGACATCAAAGGGTTTGATACCGGCTTTGTCTGCTGTTGAACCGGGTTTAACTTCTAGTACAAAGGCCCCTTCACGTGACGTTAAGTTATAATCAAGCATGTCATCATCTGTAATGGGTTTGATCGTAACTCCAAGCATGCCTCGGCGAACCTTGCCATATTTTAAGAGGTCATCCATGACACGTTTGGCCATATTGACAGGGATTGCGAATCCAATGCCCATATAGCCTCCACTTTGAGAAAATATAGCGGTGTTAATACCGATCAACTTGCCATCAATATTTAATAAAGCCCCACCAGAATTACCAGGATTTATAGCGGCGTCAGTTTGAATGAAGTCTGCATAGTTCTCGGCATCGACGACACCGGATCTACCTGTAGCAGAAATAATCCCTACGGTGACGCTACCGTTTAATCCGAAAGGGTTTCCAATAGCAATAGCCCAGTCGCCAACAGAGAGAGAGTCAGAATTTCCTAAATGGATAGAGGGAAGAGAAGACCCTTCTATTTTGAGTAAGGCAAGATCTGTTTTTTTATCAGATCCAATGACATGCGCACTAAATTCTCTTCCATCTGATAAGGTGATGTTAATTTCATCGGCTTTAGAGACAACGTGATGATTGGTCAAGATATGACCAGATTCAGACACAATAACTCCAGACCCCAGCCCCTTTTGTTGTTGCTGGCCACCATATCTATAGTAATGGTTGAAGAACGGGTCATTCATAAAAGGACTTGAGTGGCGAACAGTACTTACGGTACTGATACTAACAACAGAAGGGTTTGCTTTTTGAGCGACCATATTAAACGCACTACTGGTTTTTTTAAGATCAGATATTTGGGGGTTATAAGCAAAAGAAGGAATAGAAGAGGCAATGATTAATAAGATAATAATCTTCTTTATAGAGATAATCATAATGGTTGATTAGGTTAAATCAATCATGCCATAATGTCTAGAATGAACGATAAAGAAAGATTGGTAGCCACGATTCAGGAATTATTAGCTATTCCATCACCCACTTTTCATGAGCAAGCTATTTGCGATTTTATAGTAAAACGTTTACAGAAAACTCAGCCTACGCAATGTATCCAAGATGAGCATGGCATCATAGCGCATTATAGGAGCCATAAAGAGTTGCCCACATTGGCTTTTGTGGGGCATACGGATGTTGTTCCAGAGTTTTTTGAACCCCGAATAGATGGTTCGAAATTGCATGGAGCAGGGGCGTCGGATATGAAAGCGGGTTTGGGAGCCTGTTTGTATATAGTTGAAGAGCATCTAAGCGAATTGTTAGAGCGATTCAATATCGTTTTTATTGTATACAATAGGGAAGAGGGGACTGCTTTGAAAGAGAATGGTTTATATTCTCTTTTAAAAGAGAATGAGACACTGTTGAAAATGATAGATTGCGCGATTGTGGCTGAACCTACGGATAATGCTATTCAACTGGGTTGTATGGGGTCATTACATGTGATGGTATCTATAGAAGGAAAAGAGTCTCATTCTGCAAGACCTTGGAATGGAGACAATGCCTTATATAAAGCATTGCCCTTATTACAGTATATTGCAGCACAGGATCCTGTGGTTCACTCGATAGATGAATTAACGTTTACAGAAGTGATGACTGTTACAGAGTGCAATGTTCCTGAGGGACGAACAACGATTCCAGGTACATGCGACATCAATATTAATTATAGATTTAGTCCTAAAAGAACAGAAGAAGAAGCCTATTTGGTCATAGAAAAGAAGTTGAGAGCCTTAAAGATTGAGGGGCTGTCTTTAGAGATTCGAGATTCGGTCCCATCTGGTCAGATCATTCGGTCGGCTATCAGTGATGAAATTATGACGAAGTTAGGATGTAATATTGAGGCTAAGCAAGCCTGGACAGATGTTGCTCAATTATCATCTTGTGGGATACCTTGTTTTAATTTTGGACCAGGGCAGCAAACTCAGGCGCATAAAGACAATGAATATGTCGATATAGAGTCTATTTATGACTATTATCATCATATAATGAAACTTGTATTATAGAAAATAGAGAATGGAGGATAAAAAAATGACAAAACAATTTTACGGGTATGGAGTAGTAAGAAGACGAGGAGAAAAACATTTGGATGTCTATTTTCCAAAGATTCATAGTATTAAGGAGATTCCTTCCGGCTTGCCTGCGAATAGCTTTGTAGCGTTAGCAGACCTAAGTGAAGAGATTCAGCAAAGTTTGCCCTGTTCGTATAAGGATTTGTTAAATGGTATAGACTATAAGAGCGGGTATTCAGAGTGTTCAGTAGGAGTATTTAGTTTAAGTGTACTGGATACACCTGTAGATTCGGTTGCTCATGGATATTTTAAACTACAATTATTGTCTCAACGCAGTGTGAAGCCGCATGAGCTAAATTTAGATGCCTTATTTGGGAACTTGCACAACATAGCCTGGACGAATAAAGGTCCTGTTTTGATTGAAGATGTAGAAAGTGAGCGTATAAAATCTTATTCTACAGAGAATGTTTTAGAGATTTCGCATGTAGATAAGTTTCCTTATATGGTGAATTATCATGTTCCGGAAGGGACTCGAATTGCGTCTGGGTCACAAGTGAGATTGGGGGCACATTTAGGAAAAGGGACTACAGTAATGCCTGCAGGCTATATCAATTTTAATGCAGGGACAGAAGGAAATGCGATGATAGAGGGGAGGGTATCAGCAGGAGTGTTTGTTGGGAATGATAGTGATGTAGGCGGAGGCGCGTCGATTATGGGGACCTTGTCTGGGGGAAATAAAGACGTTATTAGTATTGGACAACAGTGTTTGTTAGGGGCCAATGCAGGAGCGGGAATATCGTTAGGAACAGGGTGTACGATTGCGGCAGGACTTTATGTTTATGCAGGAATGAAAGTGAGCTTGTATAATGAAGACGATAATCCTATAGATATAGAGGGGAACTTAGTTGATGAACCGAGTAATATAGTAAAAGCGAAGGAATTATCAGGGAGAGATTTTTTACTATTTATTCAAGATTCTATTTCTGGAAAAGTAATATGTAAGCCTAATAAGAAAACGATAGAGCTCAATACTCAGTTACATCAAAATGATTGAACTTTCTTCATCTAGTTATTCATTAGCAGACGCTTATGAGTTTTTAAAAAATGAGGGGTATTCGATTGTAAGAAAAAGTACAGAGCAAAAAATAGCTCAATTAGTTGAGATACATCCAGAATTTAAAGAGGCTACCCATAGAGTTGTGAAGGTATTTAATAGAGAAAAAGATCAAGGAGCAGAGAATATTCTTTATTTAGTATTTAGTAATTTAGGCCAATTATATTTTTCTGATGGAGATGTTTTGGAGACTTTCAAGCTGGATAAGAAAGACTTTTTTTTTAATATTGAGTATTTAAATGGAGAGGAATGGGAGCCTGTTAATCGTCAAAATGTAGTTCTTTCATCTAGAGGTCAAGAAAAATGGACAGCATCGTTTGATTATTATGAAATTTTTAATCATTTTGGATTAGATGGAAGCGACGATTTTGCCCCATTTGTGGGGTTTTATTTTATTTGATAAATACTTTACATTTTTGGTGTAATTGTATAAAATTTCGTTAAATTAATAATAAAAGGAGAATAGTATGAAAAATATTTTAGTAGGGATATGTGCGTTAATGTTAAGTGTTTCTTTGATGGCTTCGGATAACTTGTTGTCTGGAAAGTTAGAGCTTCCATTTGTTGGGACAGGGCTTGAATACAAAAGAGTTTTCCAGAATCATGTGGTTGGAGCAGGGTACACTTTTTTTGACGGAGAGATTGGAAGTGAGACGATTAAACTTTCTAATTTAGGTGTTGGTTATTATATTTTTACAGGGGGAACAGCTTTTAAAGGTTTTTATTACGGTCCTGCAGTTTCTTATCGAACTTTTGATTATACACAAAATGGTTTTCTTGGGGTAACTACTTTAGATGCATCGTTGAATTTAATTGATGTTCATGTAAAGTTTGGATATTCTTTTTTGTTTAGTGATATAGTTAATTTAACGTTTGGAGGTTCTTTGGGTTTTGGAGTTGGAGAGTTTGATTACAATGTTGGAGATGAAAGCTTGATTGATATGGATCCAACGGGATTAACGTATAGTATCGAAAGTTCTTTAGGATTTGTATTTTAATTTAAATATAAATAAAGAAATAATTAAGGCCAGAAATTTCTGGCCTTTTTTTATGTTTAAACGTGAGTAGAATAACTAAATAGAGTACGGTTACTTTTGTAGAGACTTGATATAAACAGTAAGAGCATGAAGATCATCCGAAACTAACTTTTTTCCATATCCCTTCATATCACCTTTTGAATAGAAAATGCTATGATAAATATCGTTATAGCTATCTCCATATATCCATAAGGGGTCTGTTAAGTTAGGGCCTTTATAGCCACCGGTTGCATCGGCTCCATGACATTTTTTACATCGTTGATAGAACTGTACACTACCCCGTTTTAAGGTTTCAGAAGATGAGGATAATGTTATCCATTCCTTTTCAGATAATGGACGAAAAGATGCTTGAATGTGAGTTTGCTGAACCGTTATTCTAAAAACGAATAAAAGGCTCCCTAGTAAACATAAAAACACAGCAGATATTATAATTTTTCTTTTCATAGTATAAACTATTAATGGTATTATAGAGTATAGCGTAAAGAGTTTACAACACAAGACAGAGGAAGGCTATGAAAAAAAAGATATCTATTTTCATAACATTATATGCGACTGTTTTTATCTTTTTTACCGTATTGGTGGGGATGTTATGGTTTGCCTTTAATACATCTTCTATAGAAAAAAACGAACAATTATCGAATGAGATCATTAACCAGATGAATCAAACGATTATTGAAAAGACCACGAATTATTTAATGCCAGCGATTATTATCGCAGAGTCAGCGTCCTTGCTTGTGCAGAAAAATGTATTATCTGAAAATAATGTAGACCAGCTAGAAAATTTTTTATTAGGAACGATTAAACCTCATTCACAATTACAAAAGTTATATTTTGCGAATTTAGACGGAAAGTTTATTATGGTTTATCGAGATAAAAACAGAACCTTGAGTTCTAAAATTGTTGATCCGAAACGCGATAAGATTTTTTATCGATATCGAAATTCATTTGATCAAATTGTCAAAAAATCAACCACAAAAATTGATTATGATCCACGCGTACGACCTTGGTATATAGGGGCCAAAGAGTCTGAGCAGCGTTTTTGGACGGATGTTTATATTTTTCATACAGGAAAAAGGCCAGGGATAACAGCATCGTACCCGACTTATGATCAGAATGATCGTTTTGGAGGGGTATTTGGAGTAGATATTGAGCTAGCAAAAATTTCGGAGTTTTTAAAAGCTCAATTAAAATATAAGAATTCTCGTATTCTAATAATAAATGATAAAAATCAAGTTGTATCTCGGCCTAATAATATTTCATTTGAGACTCTAGATAAAGAGACTGTAGAACCTCTACATATTACACAAATAAATGATGATTTGGTCAAAGATACATTTTCTAACTATGAATTATTGAAAATTGATCGTTTTAAATTTGAAAAAGAAGGGGTTAGATATTTGGCATCTTTTGCATCATTTCCAGAGTTTTTTGGAAAAAAATGGAAGATTGTAATCGTTGTGTCGGAAAAAGAGTTGTTAGGAATGAAACTTCCAAAATCGCCTATTAATTTTTCTATTCTTGCCGTGATGGTATTAGTGTTGATTGTAGGAGTGTTTGGATTAGCGTACTACATAGCGAAACCATTAAAACAATTAAAAAAGGATATTGAGCGATTATATTATGGCAATGTGGACACTACAGCTGTTTCATCATCGTGTAAAGAGATATCTGAACTTATTTTTTCCTATCAACAAATAAAAGAAAAGCTAATTAGACATAAGAAATAAACTATTTTTAAAAGAGCTGCAAAAGGGGGGGGCAGCTCTTATAAAAAGAATCTGTTCAAAATTCAATTTATGTCTCTTCTATATAGTTATCGTATAAAAAGTGAAAAAAATTTCATATTTCGTAAAATAGTAGTGTTTAAGATGTAAAGAGGAGTGGTATATATTACAGAATGTTTTCATTAATAGAAGAATTGAATATAGTATTTATACTAAAATGTGTTATTTCGTTAGTCATTGGATTTGTGCTGGGGATTGAGCGGGAATATAGGGCCAAACCTGCAGGTATAAAAACATATGCGATGATATGTCTTGGTGCAACCATTTTTACACATATGTCTATATCCATGGCCTTTCCTGCGGACCCAAGTCGAATTGCAGCACAAATTGTGTCTGGGTTAGGTTTTATTGGTGCGGGAGCTATTTTCCAGTCAAAACGTATGATTACGGGCTTAACAACGGCGGCTACATTATGGGTGGTGGGATCTTTGGGGGTTTTGGTTGGAATGGAATATTATGTAGAGTCTTTTATATGTTTAGGGTTTATCTATGTTTATTTTTTAATAACACGACTGATACAAAATAATAAGCATCGTCGATTTAAATTTAATACGACTATTAAGCTATTTAATGAATCTGATATCGATTGGTTCGATATGCAAGTTAAACATTTTAAGTTATCAATTATATCCAAGTCCATACAAAAATCGGATTGTATTTCAATACAAATGACTTATTTGACTACAGATAATAGAAATGAAGAATTTATAAAAACACTCATTCTTAATGAATATGTTAAAGAAGTAACTCAATAGGTATGTGATATAAGCTCAATTTCTTGACGTTTACACTATATTCAATCACAATATAGCTCTTATTAATAAAGCAGGAGAATAAGACTATGTCATCACAAGGTTTTGAATCACAAATTTTTGAAAAGGAACGTATCCAGTTAGGAGATACGGAAGAGTATATTGTAAGAGGTGGGAGACACCTTATAGAAAAATTGCCAGAAGCATTTGAGGGTATTTCTCAGGTAGGTGTCATAGGTTGGTCATCGCAAGGACCCGCACAGGCAAAAAATTTACGTGACTCATTAGAAGGAACCTCTATAAACGTTGTTGTTGGGTTAAGAGACAATTCTTCATCTATTCCTTCTGCAGAAGCGGCAGGGTTTACAAAAGAAAATGGAACTTTGGGAGAGATGTATCAGGTTATTAAAGAATCAGACTTGGTTCTATTATTGATCGCTGATGGGGCGCAAGCTAAGGTGTATAAAGATGTGTTTTCGGCAATGAAGCCAGGGGCAACCTTAGGATTGTCTCATGGGTTTTTATTGGGGTATTTAAATAGTGTTGGAGAATCGTTTCCAGAAAATATTAATGTAATTGCTGTGTGTCCAAAAGGGATGGGGCCATCAGTAAGACGATTATATGAGCAAGGAAAAGAAGTCAATGGAGCTGGAATTAATGCAAGTTTTGCAGTTCATCAAGATGTTGATGGGAAAGCAACGAATGTGGCATTGGGTTGGGCAGTAGCATTAGGTGCACCTTTTTCCTTTCAAACGACATTAGAATCGGAGTTTAAGTCTGATATATATGGTGAACGTGGGATTTTATTAGGCGCTGTTCACGGTATTTGTGAAGGTTTATATGACTATAATTTACAACACAACGTTTCTCCTGAAGATGCATTTAAGCGTACGGCAGAATGTATAACAGGTCCTATTACCAAAATCATTTCTAAAGAGGGAATGAAGGGTGTTTATGCTCGTTTTAATGACAATGAAAAAGAGTTGTTTCAAAAAGCGTATTCGGCCTCATATCATCCAGCATTTGAAATTTTGTTAGAAATTTATCAAGAAGTGGCAAGTTGTAATGAAATTAGAAGTGTTATCTTGGCAAATGAGCGTTTTTCTAGATATCCAATGGGTAAAATTGATGGAACGCCGATGTGGGTAGTAGGAGAGAGTGTTAGGGCCAATCGTTCAGAAAAACCTGAAGATAGACCTATAGACCCTACAACTGCGGGAGTATTTGTAGCAACTATGATGGCGCAAATTGATGTGTTATTAGAACATGGACATTCTTATTCTGAAGTGATTAATGAATCGATTATAGAAAGTGTGGACTCTTTAAACCCATATATAGATTATAAAGGAATAGCTTTTATGATTGATAACTGCTCAACAACGGCACGTTTAGGTGCAAGAAAATGGGCTCCTCGATTTGATTACAATTTGCGTCAGCAAGCGTATACTCAGCTAAAGCGAGACGATGTTGTTGATTCAGAACTGATTGCAAAGTTTGAGTCTCATTCTGTACATGATGCTTTTTTGGTGTGTGCTGAATTAAGACCCACAGTGGATATAGCAGTCCTTGAAGTATAATTCTATTCGATATATAGCGGCCTTAAAGCCGCTATATATGCTTTGTTTGTTTTACTGGTTAATTTCTTCATATTCATACCCTAATTTATTTGATTCTAGTGATATACATCACCCTGTTGTAGGAAAGCATGGGATGGTCGTTACAGAAGAGCGTTTAGCGACGCAGGTGGGTTTAGATATTTTGAAAAAAGGTGGAAATGCTGTGGATGCGGCGTGTGCGATAGGGTATACCTTGGCGGTGACCTTGCCTAAGGCAGGAAATTTGGCAGGGGGCGGTTTCATGATGATTTATAGCAAGAAAGATAATCGTGTATATGCGTTGGACTACAGGGAGAAAGCTCCTAAATTATCGACTAAAGATTTGTTTTTGGATGAAGACGGGGACGTTGATAGTAAGAAATCGAGATTTTCTATTTATTCTGCTGGGGTTCCTGGAACGGTTGCTGGGCTGGAAGCTGCACATCAAAAATTTGGACTGTTATCTAGGAGAGATGTGATTCAACCTGCCATTGATTATGCAAAAAAGGGTTTTGAAATGAGCGCAGAGCTTTCACATTCATTAAAAAAGAGGCATGACCGCTTATCTCAACATGAATCTACGAGATCTGTGTTTTATAAACAAGAGCGTAATAGTGTTTTTTACGAACCTGGAGAGGTATTTAAACAAAAAGACTTGGCAAAAACATTAACGATTATTAAAAAGAAAGGAAAAAAAGGGTTTTATCAGGGAGATATTGCAAAGAAAATAGTGAGTTATATGGAAAAGAACGATGGGTTGATAACTCAGAGTGATTTGGATGACTATGAAGTAAAGTGGAGAGAGCCTATTGAGGGGATTTATAAAGGGCATAGGGTAGTCTCTATGCCGCCACCAAGTTCAGGTGGCATTGCACTTGTGGAGGCTTTGAATATAATAGAAAATTTAGAACTAAATACTGACGAAGCTCACGACCCAGATAATATTCATTTGATATCAGAAGCGTTAAAATTTGTATATCGAGATAGAGCGCATTATATAGGTGATATGGACTTTGTAGAGGTGCCTGTTGAGATGTTAATCGATAAAACTTATGCGGCTGATATGGCAGCTGAGATTAGTACCTCTAATGTGTTGAAACTGGATGATCCGGATGCTTTTATGATGAATGAAGGAGATAATACGACACATTTTGTTGTAGCGGATCGATATGGAAATGTAGTGAGTAATACGTATACGCTTAATTTTTCATATGGGAACGGAATGGTTGTAGAGGGGACGGGAATGTTATTGAATAATGAAATGGACGATTTTTCAGCTAAGCCAGGAGTGCCAAATGCTTATGGCTTAGTGGGTAACGACAAAAATGCAATTGCTCCTGAAAAGAGGATGTTAAGCTCGATGTCTCCGACAATAGTGTTTAAAGATGAGCAGCCTTTTTTAGTGACAGGAAGTCCAGGAGGAAGTCGTATAATTACAACGGTATTGCAGATGATTTTGAATATAGTGGATTATGATATGAATGTGCAAGAAGCTACTGTAATGCCGCGGTTTCATCATCAATGGAAACCGGATGAAATACGTGTTGAAAGAGGGGTTAATGCTACTAGTTTAGATATATTGGCAAAGAGAGGTTTTATAATTAAGCAAGGTTCTACGATGGGCGCTGCGGAAAGTATTGTACTGAAAGACGGTTATTTTTTTGGGAGTGCAGATCCACGGAAGCCTAATAGTTTGGCTGAGGGGTATTGAGTAGATTATGAATTATGGTAGGTTTAATGGCGGAAGTGAATCTATAATAAGATGCTGCTTGGTGAGAGGGGGCAGTTGTTCTCGAAGGTTTATAGCCCACTCCGGGTAATTGGGATATAGCTAGTGAAAAAGATTTTTCATTAAAGGGATGTTTTGTTGTATTTCTGGTAAATGTGGGGAGTAAGTATTGAAGTAAGATAAGGCCTCAACTGGTTCATTCTTATTTAAATGAAAATTAATATTAAATGTTGAATGTCTCAAAAAACTACCCCTAAGATAAGCATCTACGTTTCCCATTGCATTTCGTTCTTGTGGAGGAATGGATGGAATTATATTCGTATATACATCTATAAATATTTGATTGAAGGATTTTTTCTGCATAGTCGAAAATAGCATTGTGGTATCAATGCTCTCAAGATGACTGATGAAATTTGGTTCGGTGTCTCTAGAATTAGGTTGCCAGGGTATTGCGTGTGGACCTCCTGGTAGAACTCCTGAATGATGCCGTGGTAAGCTCCTTTTAAATTTACACGTATATATTTATTCCCATTATTCAAATCTTTTAATGTTTTTTCTGTTTTTTTTATTTAAATTTAAGTATAAATTGATTAAATATAGTACATAAAAATTAGTTACTATAAAAGATGTTGATATCTGCTATACGGATATTCAGATATAAAAAATAATAGGTGACACATTTTATGTTTGTAACGATTCTAATAAGGGTATGAGTAATAAAGAAACATAAATAAAGAGTGAGAACCAGGACGATAAAAAGGGGGGAGTCGTGTTAGATAATCAATTCAAAAATATTTCAACTGAGGTAGATCTTAACCAATTTAAAATCATCAATAGAATGCAGTACATTATGAATTATGGTGAATACACTATTTGCTACGATTTTTTTCTTAATTAAGAATTTTTGCTT
>QFBQ01000069.1 GCA_003265885.1 Candidatus Marinamargulisbacteria bacterium SCGC AG-343-D04 | reverse complement strand
AACTCTTCTAATCGAATATGAGCTTCTAACGCGGGGTTTTCCTCTACCTTTTTTTCTAATATTGTATAAATAGGTAAGGTCAAACTGCCTTTCTTTAAGATGTCGATAATAGATTCTCTTAATCTTTCATCTGATATTCGATCTATTAAAAATGGAACTATGGGCTTATCTACCTTGATAATGATCTCTTTAACATTTTCTTTGCTCTCTTTGAGAGGTAAGTAGTCTATAAGTATAGGAAATGCTATTGTTGGATCCATTTGCTTAATCGATTCCACAATATGCCTCTTTAAAGACCCTGTTTCATATAAATGAATAAAATAAGGGATCGCTCGTGTTGATTGCTTCAATGCCAACATCATAATGGCATGCTTTCTTACCGTCTCAACCTGTGTCGCTCTCAAAAATAAGTCTTCACTATCTATGTCTTCATTCTGAAACACCAACAACATCAGCTTATTCGCTATGACTATATTGCACGTTAAAATCGCTTTTTCTATAGCCTCTATATGATTCAAAAGATTCTCTTTAATATACGCTTCACAACAAGACCGCATCCGTTCACCACTGTTGTCTAATTGATGAATCGCCAAGTCTATCGATCGGCTAAAAAACTTAAATAATGCCTTTTCTGCATTTCTTACTACATGCGCATCCGTATCAGATAACTTCTCAAAACACTTTTCTGTACACGAAGAAATACCCAAATCCCCTATTTTTTCTATAATAACCCAACGAATAATCCATAACTGGTCATCACAGTACTCTATTAATGTCTCTTCGTCTGTGATTTCTTTTATATTTTTTAGCTCTACAAGTCCGTCCCACCGAGTAGCAGGGTTTCTAATCTTTTCGACAATATTCGTAATTTCTGTAGTATCCATCTGTTATCATTACACATTTTTTAAAATAATAACCGCATTACTTCTATTATATGGCTAACATAGTGAATTTCAAAATTTTCTTTTTCTAGCTGTGGGCTTTTGTTTTTCTTGGGTACTATACAGGCCTTGAATCCATGCTTTTTAAGCTCTTTTACTCGCTTCTCACAATGAGGAATAGGTCTCACTTCTCCCGTTAATCCTACTTCTCCACAAATCCCCCACCTGTCGTCTATCGGAACCTGCTTTAATGACGATACAATTGCCACAATAATGGCGCAATCTATCGACGGGTCTGTCACACGAAGCCCCCCTATCAAACTCACAAAAATATCATGCGCCGCTAAACGTAACTTTACCAATTTATCTAAAGCCGCTATCAACACATTCGCTCTATGCGGACTCACTCCCACAAAGTTTCGCTTTGCCATCCCATATCCCGACTCTACCGCCAATGCCTGTACTTCCACCAATAAAATCCGCCCTCCTTCAGAATAAGGTGTTATCGCAGATCCCGACATCGCATTGTCTTTATCTTGTCTAAAACACTGTGAAGGATCTTCTAAAGGCAGTAATCCTACTTTCTTCATCTCAAACATCCCTATATTATCCGTAGACCCATACCTGTTTTTTTGACATCTCAAGATACGATGCTGATGGTGTCTATCTCCCTCTAAATATAAAATAACATCTACCAAATGTTCCAAGGTTTTAGGGCCTGCAATCTGCCCCTCTTTCGTGATATGGCCTATCATAATCGCAGATTTATTGTTCTCTTTAATCCAATTGATCAATGTACTTGCACACTGTCTAACCTGACTCACCGTTCCTTCAATTGCCGTTAATTCCGGATGAAAGACCACCTGAATAGAATCCAATATAATAATGTCCGGATCAATGACCTCGCACTCTTTAATAATCGACAACATATTCGTCTGAGAATAGACCCACACTAACTCTGGCAACAGCCCCAATCGCTCCGCCCTAATCTTGATCTGGCTCGCAGACTCTTCTGCCGACACATACAACACTTTATGCTGTAACGTCGCACACTGCTGTGCAATTTGTAACGATAAGGTAGATTTCCCCACTCCAGGCTCTCCTCCTAGCAACACCACAGACCCTTTCACCAGACCTTGCCCCAACACCGTATCCAATTCCCTCATCCTTGTAGGATAAAACGAAATATCCTCCTGCTGAACTTCCTGCAACTTCTCAGATTTGATTGCTTTTTTTACATGATGTTTTCTAGATGCCGTTTTCTCTTCTCTAATTTCTACTAAGGTGTTCCAGTTATCACATTTTTCACATTGCCCTAGCCATTTTAAATAGCTAGCCCCACATGACTGGCATTCATATCGCGTGATAACTTTAGGGGCCATTTACTTAGCGTTTACAAGTTGTTTTTTAGGAGAGGCTTTCTTTGCACGGGCTCTCTTTTTAGTGATCTCAAAGGATACTTTCTTATTTTTTACGGTAGCTTTTGCGGTTATATTTGAATGAGCTCCAAATTTCAATAAACAATCTGCTAGGACATCTTCAAAATGTTCTTGAATAGACCGTCTCAAAGGTCTTGCTCCTAACTTTTGATCATACCCTTTTTCTACCAAATACTTCTTCACTTTTTTATCATACTCAATCACAATTTCTTGCTCTTTTAACCGATCTTTAATTTCATCTAACATGACATCTAAAATCTCAAACATATTTTCTTTATTTAAAGCTTTAAAGATAATGATATCGTCTATCCTGTTTAAAAATTCCGGTTTAAAGTTTTCTTTTAACTCTACGTTTAATTTTGTTTTTAATGCTTCATATTTTGTTTCTTCAACATGAGATGGATCTACAAATCCAAAGGATGTCTCTTGATGAATATGCTTACTCCCAATATTAGACGTCATGACCACAATCGTGTTTTTAAAATTAACCGTTCGTCCAGAAGAATCTGTTAATCGTCCATCATCTAAAATTTGTAATAATACATTCAAAACATCAGGGGATGCCTTTTCTAACTCATCAAATAACACAACCGAATAGGGTTTTCGTCTTACAGGTTCAGACAATTGCCCACCCTCATTAAACCCAACATAGCCAGGAGGCGACCCAATCAATCTCGAAACCGTATGCTTTTCCATATACTCTGACATGTCAATACGAATCAAATTATCTCGACTTCCAAATAAGTACTCAGCTAATCGCTTTGCCAATTCAGATTTACCCACTCCTGTTGGCCCCAAAAATAAAAAGGATCCCATCGGTCTCTTAGGATCTTTCAATCCTACTTTTGCTCGCTTTACCGATCTTGATAAGGCTTGCACAGCATCATCTTGTCCAACAATATACTGCTTAATATCCTCTTCCATTTTAATTAATCGCTTGGTCTCTTCTGCTGTAATCTTGGTAATGGGAATCTTCGTCCACGCGGATACCACTTCTGCTATCACCTTTTCATCTACAATAGGCTCTCCTACCTTTAGCTTTTCAGCAGGGAACGCTTTTAAATCTGTCAGTATCGTCTCTCTTTTTTCGGTAATTAACTGTACTCGCTCTTTGTCGTTTTCTTTTTCTGCTTCTTTGAGTTCTTTATTTACCTGATCTTTCTCTTCCAACAAGAGCTTTGCTTTCTGAGGAATGCTTGTTGTTTTCAACATTATTTTAGCAGCCGCTTCGTCAATAACATCCACTGCTTTATCAGGCAAAAATCGTTCAGTAATATATCTATTAGATAAGAAAACAGCTTCTGATAAGGCTTCATCCGTAATCGTGACTTTATGGTAGTCTTCGTAACGCTTTCTAATCCCTTTTAAAATTTCTAAGGTTTCATCTGCAGCAGGCTCTTCCACCAAAACGGACTGAAATCGCCGCTCTAAGGCCCCATCTCCTTCAATATGCTTTCTATATTCCTCTAAGGTTGTCGCTCCAATACATTGCAACTCGCCTCTAGCCAAAGCCGGCTTAAATAAATTCGCTGCGTCTAAACTTCCTTCTGATCCACCCGTACCTATAATCGTATGCAGCTCGTCCACAAACACAATAATATTTCCAGCTTTTCGAACTTCTTCCATCACTTTCTTGACTCTATCTTCAAACTCTCCTCGATACTTTGTTCCCGCAACCAACAACCCTAAATCCAAGGAAATAACACGCTTGTTTTGTAATTTTTCTGGTATATCTTCCGAACAAATTTTTTGAGCAAGGCCTTCCACTATAGCCGTTTTTCCTACACCGGGCTCCCCTGTAAGAACCGGGTTATTCTTACTACGGCGACACAAAATTTGGATAATACGCTCTATTTCATTTTTTCTCCCTACTACTGGATCTAACTTATCTTCTCGTGCCAGCCATGTTAAATCTCTTCCAAATAAATCCAATGTCGGCGTAGGGGCCGATGTTGTAATTTTTTGAGTCGCAGATACCCGTTCCCCCAAGGATTTAAATAAAACATTCTTAAATGCCGTTACCTCTATCCCCAATTCAGCTAATACTCTAGCCGCAATTGACGTAGGATCTCTAAATACAGATAAAAATAAATGCTCCACATTGACGTAATTGTGACCCAGTTTTCGAGCTTCATCCCAGGCATATGTCAAAATCTGTTTCGCCTGTTGAGTAAATGGTATATTGCCAAATTCAGAGGTAATCCCCCCATATTCGAGTCTCTCTTCTATAGCATTGGTAATCTGATCAGGGGTAAAACCCATTTCTTGCAAGGACTTCACTACTACGTTATCCACCTCTCCAATAATGCCCAAAAGTATATGCTCTGTCCCCACATAACTATGGTGGAATCGCTTAGCCTCTTCTTGCGCAAGCATAATGGCCTGAATAGCTTTTTCTGTAAACCTAGAAAACATCTTAATTTAATAATAATTCATGAGTCTTTAAGAAGCAAGCTGATTTCATTTATTTACTGATTTTTTTGTTCAAAGCAGGCTTCTGGCAGGAAATAAAGCTTAATATACCGTTTGTCGGAAGGATATTTATCTAAAAATAACATTATAAGGCTTTTTATCTTTGAATAAATCTAAAAAACAGTCTTACACAAGATATAAAATGCTTACATTAAGTAAACATCTGATAGGGTCTTAGTTTTTAGAACTCACTCCACTTTTATTTCTTACCACTGGCTATATTATCAAGAA
>QFBQ01000068.1 GCA_003265885.1 Candidatus Marinamargulisbacteria bacterium SCGC AG-343-D04 | reverse complement strand
GAATTGGTAGAAATGTATTCAAGATTGCTTTGGAAAGAGATGATTTAGAGGTTGTGGCGATTAATGACTTAACGGATGCGAAGACCTTATGTCATTTGTTAAAATATGATTCAGTTCATGGATTGTTTAAGGGAGATGTTGTTGCAGATGGAACAAAACTTGTCGTCAATGGACGTACGATTCCTATATATGCCATTAGAAACCCGAAAGAATTACCGTGGAATGAGTTGGGGATAGATGTTGCTATTGAATCTACAGGTATTTTTACAAAAGCGGAGTCAGAACGAGGAGGGTATTTAGATCATGTAGCCTCTGGAGCTAAGAAGGTTATTTTGACTGTTCCTGCTAAAAATGATATTACAACTGTTGTTTTAGGGGTTAATAATGAGGCGATTTCTGCAGATATTAATGCTTATTCAAATGCCAGTTGTACTACAAACTGTTTGGCTCCCGTTGCAAAAGTGTTGGATGAGGCCTTTGGTATTAAGAAGGGGTTTATGAATACAGTACATGCATTTACTAATGACCAAAGTATTTTGGATTTGCCTCATGGGGATCTTAGACGATCTAGAGCGGCGAGTCAGTCCATTATTCCTACGACAACAGGCGCGGCTAAAGCTGTTGGGCTTGTATTGCCATCATTAAAAGGTAAATTAGATGGAATGGCGATGAGAGTTCCGGTTCCGGATGGGTCTGTCATCGATTTAGTTTGTGAAGTTTCAAGAGAGACAACGCGTGAAGAAGTTAACCATGTCATGAAACAAGCTTCAGAGTCTTCTTTGAAGGGTATTTTAGAGTACTGTGTTGACCCTATTGTTTCTGTAGATATTATTGGAAATAGTCATTCTTCTATACTGGATTCTTTATCTACGATGGTGATGGGAAATATGGTTAAAATTGTCTCTTGGTATGATAATGAAATGGGATATTCTACGCGAGTCGTAGATTTGATACAAGAAATTACAGCTTGATGCAGAAAAAATCTATTAAAGATCTTTCTTCTTTTGAGTTAAAGAACAAAAAGGTTTTAGTTCGTGTAGATTTTAATGTTCCTATGAAGGCAGGGGGGATTACAGATGATTCCCGAATTAAAGCAGCTTTGCCTACCATTCATTATTTGTTAGAGTGTCAGGCTAAGGTTGTGTTGATCTCACATCTAGGACGCCCTTCAGGAAAACCCGTGGATTCGCTAAGCTTAAAGCCTGTGGCGACATATCTTGAACAGCTGCTAGGACAGTCTGTGTTGTATTGTGATGATTGTGTTGGAGATCGTATTAAGCGTGATATAGAAGAGAGTTTAGATCGTATTATTGTTCTTGAGAATGTTCGTTTTCATTCTGAAGAAATGGATAATGATTCTGTGTTCTCTCAATCGTTATCAGAGTTGGCGGATTTTTTTGTTCAAGATGCATTTGGATCTGTTCATAGGGCTCATGCATCTACCGAAGGGGTTGCTCATTTTTTGCCAGCATATGCAGGGTTATTAGTAGAGAAAGAGCTCTCTTTTTTAGGGGAGGCTTTAGATGTTCCGGATAGACCCTTTGTGGCTATAGTAGGGGGAGCAAAAGTGTCGTCTAAGATAACAGTTCTTCAACAGTTATTGACGCGTGTAGATGTATTATTTATAGGCGGAGGAATGGCTTTTACCTTTTTAAAAGCTCAGGGCTATTCTATCGGGAAGTCTTTATGTGAAGAGGATAAGTGTGATTTAGCGAGAGAATTATTAGAACATGCGAAGGCATTAGGAAAGCAGATAGTGTTACCTAAAGATATTATTGTTGCAGATCGATGTGATAATGAGTGTTCTATTGATACGGTTTCTAGTGAAGACATTCCGGAAGATAAAATGGGTTTAGATGTAGGGCCTGAAACGTTAATGGAGTTAAAAAGAATATTAATTTCAGCTAAAACGGTGCTTTGGAATGGCCCTTTAGGTGTTTTTGAAGTGGATCAATTTTCTAAAGGGACATGTGATGTTGCAACTTTGTTATCTACTCTAAATGCTGTTACTATAATAGGAGGAGGCGACTCTGTAGCTGCTATTAATAAGGTGGGAGTGGGAGAAGATATGACACATATTTCTACAGGTGGAGGAGCTTGTTTAGAGTTTTTAGAAGGAAAAGAGTTGCCTGGGATACGGGTCATAGAGGATAAATCATGAGTAATGTTGCTGAATTAAAAAAAGCAGTTGAGAATATTTCTTCCAAAAAGCATGTGGTGTCTACAGAATCGGTTCATGCGAGAGATGTTTCGATTAAACATAATCAACAAGAACGAGAAGATGCTTTAGTCATTTTAGAAAAACATGAAAAATTGATGAAAGAATTTAATGTGTCTATTTCATTGTTAATGAGAGTTTTTAAAGGGTCCAAGTTTGATCAAGTGATGGGCTTGGCTATGGATCCAGTACGATTGGTGTTGTTAAATTTTGTTATTGGAGTGTTTCGTGGACTGGGTTTTTTCTTAGCTGCGATTACTCTTTTTTATCTCTTTTTTTCTGTCTTTCATGAGTCTATCATTCCCTTATTTTTTTAATATTTTTTTATTGTGCTGAGGGTTAAAGACTATTGTGTTATAGGAGTGCTTTTTTCAGTTGATCAGATATCAAAGTGGATTGCGAGTCAGTATTTAACGTTTTTGTATCCCGTTTCTATTATTCCATCTAAAGTATCCTTTATTTTGGTTCATAATTATGGTGCTGCGTATGGTATTTTACAGCATCAACGCTTTTTATTGTTAGCGGTGAGTATGGGCGTCATTTTGGGCTGCTTATTTTTTTCTAAAACGATTATTCAGTCGAAGTGGTCGAAGTGGGGGCTCATATTTTTATTAAGTGGGGCCTTGGGAAATATGACCGATCGCTTGATTTTTGGGTATGTGATTGATTTTGTGGATATTCGTATTTTTCCTGTTTTCAATGTTGCTGATGTTCTGATTGATTGCGCGGTGGGGTGTTTTTTATGGGAGATGTTTGTTGACCGAAAAAAAGTTTCACGTAAGTGATGGTAATATTCGTTTAGATCGTTTTTTGCATGGATGCACAGGGTTTTCCCGACGTGTCCTTAAAGAGAGTATCCAAAACAGTTTGGTGTCGGTTAACAACCGTGTTGTTGTGAAGCCTTCTTTTTTATTATCTCCAGATGACTTGGTTGTATTTGATTATCACGTTAGTGAAGACGAGGATGTATCTTGGGAAGATTATAGGATTGAGTATATGTTTGAGGATGAGGATCTAGTTGTACTTTATAAGCCATGTGGTTTGCTGGTTCATTCTAGTGAGGGGTTACGGGAGAAAACACTGATTGATTATGTTAGACGTGATGGGATTTCCTTATATTGTCAGGAGGGGCTTCAGTTTCGATCGGGATTGGTTCATCGTCTGGATAGAATGACAGAGGGACTTATGGTGTTGGTAAAAACAGAGGAAGCTAGCCAGTCATTAACAGAACAGTTTAAGCAAAGGACGATTGAGAAAGGCTATGTAGCCATGGTAAAGGGAAATATGCAAAATGATGAGATAGATATAGATCAGCCTATTGCACGGCATAACATACATGATCATCGTTTTTGTGTTTCAAAAGGGGGGAAGCCGTCCTTTTCTAGGGTAGAGGTGTTGAAGAGATATAATTCTAAAACTTTATGTCGAGTGATTCCAAAGACGGGACGAACGCATCAAATTAGGGTTCATTTATCCTTTGTTGGGCATCCAGTGTTGGGAGATTCTGTCTATGGGGATGCTAGTCAGAGAAAGGGACAGTTATTACAGTCTTATTTTTTAGGATTTACTCATCCTAGGTCGATGGATCGGATGAGATTTTCTACAGCGATTTCAGAAAGGATTTTATCATGATGTTTAGAGTTATCTTTATGTTAGGTTTTTTGTGTTCTATGGTATTTGCATCTGATTTTCATGTGGATTTGTCTTCGCAGACCCTAACTTTAGGTCAAGTATGTAGAGTCATTGTTAAAAGCCCAGAGCCTCTTACATCGTATAAACTGATGTTTTTAGGACGATCTTTTAAGTTGGTTTTAGTAGAAAAGGGAGAGGATATGTATCGGTATGAATCGTATGTAGCGGCATCTCGATCGAAAGCGTCAGGGGAGTATATGGTGAAAGTTGATTTGCGTGCAAAGGGGATGAAACGATTTTATCAGCAGTATAAAATTACCTTAGATCATGTGAATCGTTTAAAAAAAGGAAGGGTAGCCTTAACAAAAAAGGCTAAAAAAATATCTAAAAATAAAAAAGCGTACAGAAAAGAAGGACGTGTTATTGAGAAGGGCTTTTCTGCTTTTACCTATAAAAAGCGTTTTACAGGACCTTTTTTAAAGCCATCAGTGGGGAGAATTTCGTCGCGATTTGCGAAGGAGCGGTTATACAATAATGGACGTGTGAGCTCACATGCTGGGGTCGATATTTCTAATAAAATTGGGACTCCTGTCATTTCTCCTGAAAATGGTGTTGTAGTGATGGGGCAGCGCTTAACGGTTCATGGAAACACGATTATGCTGGATCATGGGATGGGGGTTATTTCTATTTTTTGTCATTTGCATACCATGTCAGTGAGAGAGGGTGATGTTGTTGCAAAGGGAGATATGATTGGAACGATAGGTAGGACAGGTGTTGTTTCAGGGGCACATTTGCATTGGGGACTTAGTGTTCAGAATGTTAGAGTGGATCCATTACATTGGCTTTCTAAAGAATCTTTATTATTTTAGGTTTAAACTCTTCCTTTTTAAGGGTATGATGAAAGTGGTTTACAAGTGAGGTATAAAGAGTGAAAGATATTGAATCCAGTAGAATTAGTTCTAGTCGAGTAGAGCGATTTGCAGATGCGATGACCCATGGGATGGGCTTATTTTTGAGTGTTATAGCTTTTGTGTTTCTTGTTTTTCAAGCGGCGTTTTCAGCTCAGACTTGGGTTGTTTTTGGTTTTATTATCTATGGGCTTTCTTTGCTTTCTGCGTATTTATCTTCAACGATGTATCATGTATATGTTTTTTATCACTCAGTACCGAATAGGCAGTTTCGACGTTTTTTATTGTTATTTGATCATTGTTCTATCTTTTTTCTGAT
>QFBQ01000067.1 GCA_003265885.1 Candidatus Marinamargulisbacteria bacterium SCGC AG-343-D04 | reverse complement strand
TGGTTTCAAGCGATTAATAAAGGGGGAGGAGAGAATAACTGTGTGAGGTGTTGCCAATCCTTTATGAGAGTTCTTAAGTCTGGCCAATTTGAAGTGGCGGAGGTTACAGGAATAGATGAGCAAACGATAGTGAATGATATTAAAAATCCAAAAAAAATCTATATAGATACTGGTTCTGAAGAGGGCAGAGAAGATAGGTTGAAAACAGTAGAAGGAAGCTATAGTAAAAGTAAACCTCTAGATGGCTTAGATGCAGGAGTAGAGTTAGGGAGGCAAGAGAGTATTAAAGCCTTTGAGCAGACTATTTCTGATACAGATACAATTCAAACAGGCTGGCTACTTAGAGCTATAGAAGGTGAAGAGGGTGTAGAGTCGTCTGATTATCATGTCATTACATGGTTTAAGTTACCAACGAGAGAATTCGTATATGCGGATCCAATGCTTGGAATTCTTAGTTTTTCAGAAGACCTCTTTCCTAAATCTGATGATGGTAAAGATCTATATACTCTAGATTTTCTATTTACATCAAGGGTAATACAAGACATAGGTCATTTTCCTCTAGAGATTTCTGGAATGGAGGAAGTGTCAAAAGTTAATTCTCGAGAAAAGAGAGGAGCAAAGAAGGAAGGTACAAAATATACAAAATTAAAACGTTATTATAATCAAAAATTAAGGTCCATTAATCTGGGATCTAAAGTTTTACTAAGAAAGAGTAAGAAGGGTGTAAGCCCTGAGGAATGGATGGGAGATGAGCAGATAAAAAAACGGTTTTCGGACATTATACTCATATTAAATCAGGCCAAAAAAGATGGGGAATCTTATATGGAATGGATTCATAATCCTTCTCGAGCTCAACAAGAGCTAATAGGTCTGAAAGACAGGTTAATACACGGGTATGAAGATATAGAATTCACACCTGAAATAACACATGCACAATATAGAGAAATAGGTCGATATGTTGATTGTTATGTTGATTGTATTGAACGTAACGATCATATAAATCCGGTAAAGTCGGGTACAAAAGATGCGGAACAAGGAAATTCACAAGTGCAAAATGCTCTGGGATGGATGTATCAACATGGAAAAGGTGTAGAGAAAGATCTGAATGAAGCACTTAGGCTATATCTATTAGCCGCTGATAAAGGAGAGGCTAATGCACAAAATAATTTGGCATGTATGCTTCGAGATGGAAAAGGGGTAGATCAAGATTTAAATGAAGCTATTAGATTATATACATTAGCTGCGAAGCAAGGAGATAAAGACGCTCAATATAATCTGGGAAATATGTATCGACAAGGAAAAGGGGTAGATCCAGACATGAGTGAAGAGGAACGAATGAAAGAAGCTGTTAAGTGGTATATATTAGCTGCGGATCAAGGGTTTTCAGGGGCACAAAATAATCTGGGGTGGATGCATGTAAAGGGAAAAGGTGTAGAGAAAAGTTATAAAAAAGCGTTTGAATGGTATACAAAAGCTGCAGAGAAAGGACATGCAGTCGCTCAATATAGTCTGGGAAATATGTATATAACTGGAAAAGGTGTAGCGAAAGATCTGAAGGAAGCCGTTAGGCTATATCGATTAGCTGCGGATCAAGAATTTGCAAAGGCACAAAAGAATCTGGGGAATATGTATCGAGAGGGAAAAGGGGTAGATCAAGATTTAAATGAAGCTATTAGATTATATTCATTAGCTGCGAAGCAAGGAAATGAAGACGCTCAATATAATCTGGGGTGTTTATATCTAAGTGGAGAAGGGGTGGATCAAAATTTTCAAGAAGCGTTTAGATTAGTTGAATTAGCTGCGGATCACTGACTAGGTTTTTTTAAGGGGCGTGTTTTTCTTTATTAAAAGAATATTTTACCTTTTTTTAGTTGATATACATTAAGTTGATTTTTTTTTGTTTTATAAACTTATTTCAATTATTATTTCATTTTATGGTTAAATATTTAATTATATGTTATCTTATTTTTTTATAACGATATTTCAATAAAATAGTTTAAATTTTTAGCAAAAGGCTTTTTTTTTGCTTTAATTATTATATTATTTGTTTTGTTCTTTTTAAAAAAAATTATATTTCAAAAAAAGTGAAATTTTTTAAATTTAAATAACGAAAACTGTATTACGGGGGAGTAGTAAAAAATTGCCTAGCCACAGCAAGGCTTTGATTTGGAGTGTATATGTATTTAAAAATGTTACCGGGTGTTACGGATGCAACATTATTCACATTGGGGGCGCAGCATCAAGAATTAATTAATACTGTATTAACAAGCAGACGTAAATTAACTATTCATCTTTCAGAGGCAATAGGAATTGTGGTTAAAGAAAGCGGGCATGTGGATATATTATTGTTAAGTACGGATTCATCTCATACACACACATTAATCGAGCAGTTAAAAAAGAGTTGTCCAAAGATTCAGGATATCAATGTCTGGACAAAAACCAAGAGTGGAGAACAAGATCTCAACTCACCTACCGCTGTTATGGCAGACATAACTCGACAGCTAAAAGAACAATATCAGCAAATATTTCACGATCTAGACAAAGAACGCAATAAAGATATGAAAGTAGCCTTAATAAATAGCTTGCTTGATACATGTGTTAAAGGAATTACATTAACGGATTTTCCAAGGTCTACACTTGCAGCAAGAATAGACGCAGCTAAAGAATTTATTAAACAAAATATATCCCAAATGCAGCAGTCAGATCATGGATCGATGCAGGGAGAAGATGACGTTCATACAGACGAAGTAAGCTCAGATGGAACTCAATGGTGTCAATGGCATGCAAGCCGAAACACCGGAAACAGCTGTTGGGCAAATGCAGCCTTTGCATACGCAAGTTGTTTAACTGTCGGAGATAGGTCTTTAAACGAATACCTTGAATCAGTTCAAGATCACTCATGCTATGTGGGAACTACAAGAGTAGCTCTTCCCAAAGTGGGAGATGACGGGGGAAAGCAATTTGAAACCTATAGAAAAGAAACGAAAGCTTTATGGCACATGTTGCTAGACCCCAGGGGATCCCAACTGACAGCAAATCAACGAGCGGCAGTCATCGGGCACATTGTGCTGAATATAAATCGCTATTTAAAACCCGTCATTCCATTAGACATTCATCGTCAACAAGATTCTTCAGAGTTACTCTTGATTGGGTTCCGAGAGCCATTTTTGCCATCGGAACAACTCTTGCTTGAGCATGAAGGAATAGCCCAGCAGTTAGGGGCCGATATTATGACCATTCAAAGACAGGGGCAAAGAGCAGGGCAAGGTGACTGGGAAAACATGGGGCCCCCAAGAAAGCACGTATCTTTTTGGGGCTTAGAAGCCCCTCGGGCTATTACAGATGCAGCTGCCTCCAAGGTTAATGAAGACATAGAGCTCGCAACAGAGGATGGTCAAAATCAATACACAAGGCAACGAGAAGTCATACAGGGAATTCCAGCAAAGCATGTTTGTGTAAAAAGACAAGGCTATCAACGTGATGCTGATGGAAAAGCTTTACTTGTGCATGGCCAGCTACAGTATCGAAAAGATATGAGTAGTTTCGCTATTCCAACAGGAAAGACTCTGCAGGGTCATTTAAAATCTGCCGTGATCCATTTAGGCGGAGCAAGCTCTAATTCGGGACATTATATCTCTGTTGTTAGAGGGCCTGGCGGCACTTTTTTTGAAATCAACGATGATATTGTAAGAGCTATAGGTAACATCGATACCTATTGGGAAAGGAGAGCTAAACAAAATGTATTGTTAGCGAACTTTAGCCATGATGGAATATACATGCAAGAGGCTCCTGCGGCAGCGGCGGCAGCGGCGGCAGCGGCGGCAGCGGCAGTATCACCGCCACCACCACCACCACCATCATCATCATCATCATCATCATCATCATCATCATCATCATCATCATCATCATCAGCAGCAGCAGCAGCAGCAGCAGCAGCAGCAGCAGCAGCAGCAGCGGCGTCAGTATCATCATCATCGCCAGCATTATCGTTAGAAGAAGTTCAATGTAAGGGTGTTGCTTCTTTACATCATCTCTTAGTTTTATTGAGCCTCAGTATTCCTCTATCAGGATTTTCACAAAACAAGATTCCAGGTTCTAGATCTTCATCTCCTGGATCAGATATATCTTCAGGATCACCAACGAGACATACCCTGTTACAGCAATTTGAAAATAGTGGGGCTATCACGCATATTAAACCTCATCAATTACAGGCTCTTCAAAAAGTCTTGGAAGCCATAAATGAAGAGGACGGGAATAAAAGAGCGTTAATCGAAGCGGCTACAGGTGCAGGTAAAACCTATATTTCGTTTATAATCAATCATGTTCAATTTGTCCTAGAGAACACAATGAACATTATGATGTTTCCCACAAAAGATTTGGTAAAGCAAGCCAAAGATGAGTATAAAAGATATGGGCAAGAAGCGCCTATTATCACCATTTCAGATGGTGAATACCGCTATTTCGATACTCAATCTTCATCAGATTCGAAAAAATTTCGTTCTATGAAAACATTATCTGAGTTTTTATTACAAGAAAAAGAGAGAGTAGAACAAACAGGAGTCAGATTTAATAGTCCGCAAGTATTGTGTACATACAACGTGTTTAGAAGCAAGTATACAGAACTCAGTGCGCTAGCTAAAGCATTAGGTATAAACCTGGGTAATGTCAGTATCGATGAAGCACATCATGTAAAAGAGAGTAAAAAAACAGCAGGCAACATCACCACGAAATCGCTAGAAGAATTCCAAAAAAAACATAACTGCGCTATCCTAGGTTTTACCGCTAATAGAAGCACAGAGACACAGAATTTTTTTGACAAGCCTGTGTATTCATATGATATGAAACAGGCTGTGTCAGATGGCGTTGTTCTAGACTTAAGAGAGGCTAGGATTGAAAGCTTGAAAGTTCGAGGATGTAAATTAGACAAAGAGGGAGACGCTCGTTTAACAGAACGATTTAAGTCTATGTACCCTAAAATACAAAAAACTAAGAAGCTAGAAAAGTACAGAAAAGATTATCCAGAAGAATATTCCCGTCCATCGTTTAGAGATTTAGAGCTCGGAATTGAACAAGAAAGAATTACAAAGCTTGGAGTAGAGGTAGATCAATTAGCAGGAAAATCGGTTTGTGTTGTGGTAAATTCAAAAGAAGAAATTAAGAGGTTTTCACAAGAATTAGGACACCCAAAGAATGTGACGT
>QFBQ01000066.1 GCA_003265885.1 Candidatus Marinamargulisbacteria bacterium SCGC AG-343-D04 | reverse complement strand
AATAAATAAAAGAATTATAAGTAAAAAAAACTATATATTTTATTTTTCTCCCAAATCAAGAAAAAAGAGATATCTAAAAACAAAAAATTAATTTAGATTATAAACATATTCATGTTAACCTAAGGGTAGAATCACTTTAAAGAAAGAACATGACAAATAAAACAAAAGATAAAGTTTTCGTAACCGGCATATCCGGATGGATAGCGCAGTACTGCGCAATTGAATTATTAAAAGCAGGCTATCTCGTTAAAGGTTCTCTAAGAACCATGAGCAGACAACCCGAAGTAATCAATGCTATAGCCAAAGAAATCGACCCTAAAGACCAGCTGGAATTTTGCGAGCTGGACCTTACCAAAGATTCCGGATGGGATACAGCCATGAACGGATGCACATACTTACTCCATATCGCATCGCCATTTATCGTTTCAGAGCCAAAGGACGAAAATGAACTCATTACACCAGCAAAAGAAGGAACATTAAGAGCTTTAAAAGCCGCTCAAAAATCTAAGGTAAAACGAGTAATTCTAACATCTTCAATTGTATCAATGTCTGCACACCAAAAAAGCGGATCATTTTCTCCTGAGTCATGGACTGATTTAGACCCTAAACACAAAATAAATGCATACCAGAAAAGCAAAACTATTGCAGAAAAAGTTGCCTGGGATTTCATTCAAAATCAAACAGGAGATCACAAGCTAGAAATGTCTACCATAAACCCAGGAGCTGTCCTCGGACCCACCTTAAGCGAAGATATTCAAGGAGCCTCATTAGATATCTGTAGTCAATTACTAACCGGAAAGATGCCTGGAATACCTAATCTCACAATATGCATGGTAGATGTTCGAGATGTAGCAAAACACCATGTATCAGCAATGCAGTCTCCTTACACAAATAAAAGATATATCAGCGCATCAGCGAAACCTATTCCATTTATGCATTTGGCCGAAACGCTCAAAAAGCATGGATACAAAGTGCCGACAAAAAAAGTTCCAACATTTCTATTAAAAATCTTATCTTTATTTGATCCTCAAGCAAAAGCTATGCTATCTCTAATAGACCGTAAAGTAGAGTGCGATAATTCTGAAACAATTAAAGACCTTAACTGGGATCCTATTCCTCTAGAAAAAACCTTCATTGATATGGCCAAATCCGTAAACGACGTTTTGGAAAAAGAAAATGGAGATAAAAAGTAAACCTTCTAGACTATCTTTTTCAATACATCCGTTATAAGAATACTAACTTCATGTAATCAGTTTCTATACGCGCGGCAGCACAAGACATCTCTACTATTTTACAGCTCGCGAACAAAACGAAAAATGTTATTTAAAATAACAAAACTATAAAGTGACGTTTTCCAACTAAAATTTTTACAAAATACAACTATTAAGTCAAAAAAGGTCTTAACAAAAAAAAAAGAAAAGATATAATAGAAAACATAAAAAATGGAAAATTCAATAAATACTACTAGATGTTTCAACCCAACAACAAAGACTCATCCAAACAAAAGCTCAGCCTCAGATAGTGAAGGCGACGGAATGAGTCTATATTCAGACTCTGAATCTGACGGGGAAGCCCCTCATCCTCATTTAGATGAAAATATCACAGCATCTCCATACAGCACATTAACAATAACATCCCAACAAAATACGTATGAAAAACCCACTCCTCTAGACAAAAATCCCATAGAAATACTACAAAAGAAAGGATACACTTTAAACCATAATTGGGAATGGATCCCTCCTTCAGCGCCCAATACTGAATTGTGGCATATTCAACACAAAACTACCTTAGAAACAAAAGAAATTAACATCCAAAATTCATACCAAAATCCAGAAGACAATATAAACATTCTCACAGATGGTACTTATAAACCCATAACGACAACACCTCTTGTCATCTGCGAAAACGAAGTCATTATGTAAACTTCTTTTCTTTTATTAAGCATTGTTCTGAAAATAAAGTTCCTGCCAAGACGGTACTCTATCTACGGACCGAATAACTCCCACCATAAACGGGTCAAAACTCATAATCTCCCCTATCCGGCCATCATCAATCCCCCCAATAGCAACATAGGGAATATTAATTTTTTCTTTAACAATAGATAAATAATCAAAGCCAATAGCCTCTCGATCTGGCTTAGACGGAGTCTCCCAAATAGGCCCCACACTGATATAGTCTGCACCATCAGCCTCTGCGGCAAGACCTTGCTCAAGACTATGCGTCGTCCTTCCAATAATAGCCCCCTGCCCCATCACACGTCTCTGTTCAGATATAGGCATATCATCTTGGCCAGTATGAACCCCTTCTGCCCCTACACATTTTGCAATATCTAAATGATCATTTACCAAAAAAGGGACAGATCTCCTTGGGTGCTTATCACAAAAGGCCTTGGCTTTATTATATATTTCTTCCTTGCTTGCCTGCTTATCTCTTAATTGAATACAACTCACATTCCAACTCAAACCTTTTTCAAGAACTTCAAGGTCATCAGAAATCACGTAAACCCCCCTTTTCAAAACTGGCCTCATCGCCAATAACAAAATATTTTTCTCCAAATCATAAGACTGATAACGCAAAACATTACACACAGAGTTTCCCGTATATTCTTCCAAAACACGCAGCCCCTCTTGAACACGTTTGAAATTAGCCGCCAACAGATCTGATATGTTAAATCTAGATGAAGGAACCTCCCCTGCTCTCATATCTTCTGCAGTATCTCGAGATTCTAACAGCGCTACACTTTGCGGAAACTCTTTATGCAGTTTTTTTCTCAATAAAGAACATTCTTGAGTATAGCCGTCGTGATTATTTGCAAAGCGAACATACTCTTCAACTACTCTTATTCCTTCACAAATTCTATTTACATTAGCATCTATGATTTGATCGTACATGCTTTTAGTGTACGATTTATTTATTTGTTATGCCAATAAATTATGATTACCTCCCCTTTCTAAGCAATTCAATTCTGTTAATGCAAGGTCAATTATTTAACCAAATGATGTTGATTTACATTTCATATTATTTAGGCCCTTGTAAGGCTCTAATGGCTCTAATAGCAAGTTTATAGCCTGGTTTCTGCTTTAATGCCCTTTTAAAACAGTTTAACTGAACATTCTTGTCACTTTCTTGTTCTCCACGTTCAAAAGCATTCATCATTCCCAGCTTAAATGACGCCTCTGCACAGCCTGCGCCAGAAGCTTGATGATACAATTCTCTAGCTATTAAATCTGATTGAATTACCACCGCTTCAAAATCCGCATTTCTTGTTTCGTAAACCCTGCCCAATTGAAATTTAGCTTCAGCATGACCCTGATAAGAAAGAATGTCCAAATATTTTACACCTGTTCTTTTATCTTCTAACTTGTTGCTTGCTAACTTTTTTAGAGCATTAGTATACATCTTGTTGCTTGCTAACTTTATTTGAGCGTTAGTATACATGTTGTTATTTTGGCTTCTTTGCATTTTAAATACTCCTTACAATAGATATTTATTCAAATATATTTACTTAACACTTTACTTCCTAAACTTATTTCCTGCCTCCTACCCACTAAACTCTTATCCGATTCTTTTATTAGGTTATTTGAGCAAATAACGACCTCTTTTTGAATCTTTAAATAATTTACTCTTTAAAATCTCATAAGATCAAACTTATCCAATAAAATATTATCGCAATAAAAATAAAATAAATTTCATTTTTTTTAAAAAACAAACTTTTATAATCGTATATTATTACAAATAAAAACAATCTGCCACACATTGTACCGACCAAAGAAAAGGGCCGCCTAATTATTATTAATAAATTTAAAATAATGAACAAAAACCAAAATAAAAGTTTATTTGTAAAACAGACACAATGAAATAAGTTAACAACTAAGTAATATATATTTGAATAACTCTGTTTCAGCTGAACCATTACTGGTTATGTATGGATTCAGATTCATAAGAAGATCGACGATCTTTCTCTAAAGAAGAAATCGATATGAGCTTCTCTATAGGAGAAAAATAAAGAAGACACAGTCAATCCTGCCGAAAAAGGCAACTGAGGAAGAAACTTCATATATGAACGCTGTTGAATAGAGTCAGCTAAACCAGCACGTATTAAATGCCGCTGCCTTCGCGTACATACCACATACAACAACCTCTTTTCTTCTATAGATAACCCTGTGTCTTTTCCAAAAAATTCATTTAAAATAATTGAAATTCACATTACATTTTTTACGATAACTATTATGTAAGTAAACATTCGTATACTGTATAAAAAATAAAAAGATGAACATCATATTATTAAATTTATTAAAGTCATACACATCCAATAGAACCTTTTCTACTGGACATTCACGCTGGGGTTGGAATCCACCTCATTTTTTTCTCTATTTAACTTCCATTTAACATCATACCAACATAGTTCGGTTTTTTCTGAACTATATTTCTAGCGTTTTGCGTTTTTATATATCGCAAACAACAGTTATATCAACATATTTTAAAAAAATTAAAACGTTAAAAAAATAATGGATTAAGGAGAATTATAATGGCTCAAATAAGATCTAATAATATAATGATTAAATTTATCAGTAACACTCAATATCGTCTTGGAAAGCAATGCGAAACAGATCAAGCAGAAGGTCAAGGTTATGAAAAATCAGTTAAATGGCATACATTAGCTGCGAAGAAAGGACATGCAAAAGCACTAAAAACTCTGAAAAGGATGGCCTTTACAGATAGTCATGTACACGCTCAATTTAATCTGGCATGCATGTTCCGGGATGGAGAAGGGGTGGGTCAAAGTAGTCAAGAAGCCGTGAAATATTATAGAAAAGCTACAGTACAAGACCATGAAATGGCCTTAGACTCTTTAATAGAGATGGCCAAAACAGACAAATTTGCACAAAATAAACTGGGGCATATGTATGAATTTGGGCACGGCGTAGAACGTAATGAAGACAAAGCCTTTAAATTGTATACATTAGCTGCGAAACAAGGACATGCCCTCGCTCAATATAATCTGGGAGGGATGTATCGAGAGGAAAAAGTGTTCGCCCCTCAAATGAATAAAGAAGATAAAATGAAAGAAGCTGCTAAATGGTATACATTAGCAGCGCAGCAAGGGAGCCAAGATGCTTTAAATCGATTAGTAGAATTAGCTAAAAGTGGAAACCAAGATGCGTTGCAAATATTAGGCACTGATTTTGTAGATAATATAGTCACTCTAGGACAAGATAAAACAAAACCTGTAACTGACATATTGAATGAACTTTCATTTGAATGCGCAATATCTAAGGACCGATATTTTAAAAGAGATGAAGGTCAGGAATGGAAAGAAATTAAGCTTGGGGACAGGCATACATTGTTTTTTAGAAAGGGGGCAGATAAATCTATGCAAGATGCATATGTTCAAGTAGGTGAAGAGGGCTATATGTCCATAGAAAACTTGGTTCAATGGTTGGAACAAGAAGTCACATGTCCAATAAACAGAGATGATCTAAGTCTGTACTGGCCTCTTTTACAATCTGTGCAAAAGACACCTGAAGATTTTAATAATGAGTGTTGTAGACTAGGGTCTGAGTATTATCATGGAGAAGGGGTAAATCAAAGTGATGAAAAAGCCTTTGAATGGTATAAATTAGCTGCAGATCAAGGGTATGCACTAGCACAAGATAATTTGGGTTTTTTGTATAAAGAGGGCTTAGGTGTAGAACAAAGTGATGAAGAGGCTGTTAAATGGTTTAAATTAGCTGCGGAACAAGGACATACAGAGGCTCAATATTCTCTGGGGTGGATGTATGACAATGGAGAAGGT
>QFBQ01000065.1 GCA_003265885.1 Candidatus Marinamargulisbacteria bacterium SCGC AG-343-D04 | reverse complement strand
CGGCCTACTCAGGTTTTTCACCCCAAATGTGTTGATCTACTTGTAGACTTTGATGATCTTGAAAGATATAGTGCTCAAATGCAGGGTGAGGATCTTTTTGTATGTTTAGGAACAACAATAGATGATGCTAAATCGAAAGAAAATTTTTTCAAAATCGATCATGATTATGTTGTGAATTCAGCGAAGATCTTTAAGAAAAATCGAGGTGAAAGAGTTTATTTATTAAGTTCAGTAGGCGCAAATAAAAAGTCTAAAGCTTTTTATCTTAACACAAAGGGTAAGGTAGAATGTGCCATTCAAGCATTGTTTCCAGAGAATCACTATATTTTTAGACCTTCAACACTACTTGGATATCGGTCAAAACGGCGTATCAAGGAGCTGTTGGGAAAATATGTAGCACTGCTTTTTTACCCCTTTTTGCAAGGGCCTCTTAAAAAATATCAGGCAATTTCAGCGAAAACACTTGCTAAAGGAATGCTTAAGGTAGGGGAGATGTCTCCAAAAACCACGGTTTTTTATAAAGAGCATCTAAAAGGTTTATTTCAGTAAGAATGTGTCTATATATAAAGTATGGATAGTTTTCGCATATCAACAGGGATTGGTCGCCATGAAGGGACTCATCCTTTAGAGCCTATTGTTAAATTTGATGAAGAAGAAAAAATAAATATGAATATTGTAGAAGCCTTGCATCAGATAGGTGGGGAATCTCCTGTTGTTGATACTACTCGTTAACAGCTTAAGCAAGATACTCTTTTAAAAATTTTCCTGTATGAGATTTTGAGATTTTGCAAATATCTTCAGGTGTTCCAGTAGCGACGACAGAGCCTCCTTGATCTCCTCCTTCAGGTCCAATATCAATAATGTGATCCGCAACTTTGATGACATCGAGATTATGCTCTATAACGATAACGGTATTCCCTTGATCAACTAATGTATCTAATACTTCTATTAAACATTTAATATCTTCAAAATGTAAACCAGTGGTAGGTTCATCAAGTAAATACAAGGTTTTACCCGTGCTTCTTTTACTAAGTTCTTTGGCAAGCTTCACTCGTTGAGCTTCTCCACCACTTAATGTAGTTGCGCTTTGACCTAAACGAATATAGCCTAGTCCAACATCTTGAATCGTTTTTAGTTTTTTAAAAATAGCTGGAATGTTTTCAAAGAGTTCGCAGGCTTGATTTACTGTCATATCTAAGACATCAGCAATAGAGCAATCTTTATAGCGAACTTCTAGCGTTTCTTTACTATATCTTTTTCCTTTACAGACATCACAGGTTACATAGACGTCTGATAGAAAGTGCATTTCTATTTTGAGCAAGCCATCTCCTTGGCAAGACTCGCAACGGCCACCTTTGACATTAAAGCTAAAACGACCGGGTTTATAGCCACGTATGCGAGCTTCATTGGTTTTTGTGAAGAGGTCTCTTATATGAGAAAAAACACCAATATAGGTAACAGGATTAGAACGAGGGGTACGTCCTATAGGTGTTTGGTCGATAGTGATAACTTTGTCGATATCCTCTATGCCTTTAATATCTTGGAAAGGTCCAGGGTTTTCTGATTTTATTTTAAAGTGTTGGGCAAGGGCTCGGTACAATACATCATAGATTAGAGTACTTTTACCCGACCCTGATACGCCTGTTATGCAAATATGTTTTCCTAAGGGGAACTTTACAGAAATATTTTTTAGGTTATGAGCAGAGACTTTTGTTAAAGTAATATGCCCTTTGTTTTTAGGCTGTCTACGGTTCTTAGGAACCTTGATAGTGGATTTTCCTGTCATGTATTGAGCGGTGAGGCAATTGGATTTTAAAAATTGCTTTTGTGTTCCAGAAAAGATGATTTCGCCACCATTTACCCCAGCTCTTGGACCAATTTCTACAAGATGATCGGCTTCTTTGATGGTGGCTTCGTCGTGTTCGACGATGATCAATGTGTTGCCTAAAGATTGTAATGTTTTGAGTGTTTCGATGAGTTTTTCGTTATCTCGTTGGTGTAAACCAATACTGGGTTCGTCTAAAACATACAGAACACCTGTAAGAGCGGATCCAATTTGTGTGGCAAGACGAATACGTTGAAATTCTCCTCCAGATAACGTTCCGGATTTTCTAGATAGCGACAAATAACCAAGTCCAACGTTAGCTAAAAAGCTTAAACGGCTTATGATTTCTTTCATAACTTGTTTTACAATATGCTGTTGTTGCTTTGAAAGTTTAAGAGATTGCATTAAAGGCAGTAAATCCTTTATTTGCATCAACATGAGGTCGTGAATAGAGTAATCTTCGATTTTGACATGAAGAGCACCTTGTTGAAGACGTGCCCCATTACAAGAGGCGCAATGGCGGGGAGCCATGAAAGAGCGATAAAAAAAGCGCTTTCCTTCAGAATAGGTATAGTTAAATTGTTTACGAATAAGAGGAATAATACCTTGCCAAACGGGATCATCTATTACACTACTTTGGCTGGCATATGAGAGTTTGTCGATGGTAGGGACACCATAAAATAATATGTTTTTTTCTTTTGAGCTAAGTTTTTCGTAGGGAGTTTCTAAACTGTGACCCATATCTTCAAGCACTTTAGATATAGTTGATCGAAGTCGAGAGTTAGTGAGACGGATAAGTTTACAAAAACCAAGTCGTAGGGGTTTATGATGGTCTTTAACTAAGAGATCGGGTTCGAAATCTTTAAATTCGCCTAAACCGTTACATGTTTGACATGCGCCTAGAGGGGAATTGAATGAAAACAATCGCGCACTTAGTTCTTTAAGACTAAAAGAGCATGAGGGGCACGATAATGTTTCAGAAAATATTTGAGAGGTCTTGTTGGTTTCGTTTTCAATGAGGACTAATCCGTTAGATTCGTTACAGGCTGTTTCGACAGATTGGAAAAGTCTAGAATCGTTTTCGGGACATGTTTCGACACGATCGATAACTAATTGAATAGTATGTTTTTGAGTTTTGTTTAATTCTATTTTTTCGTCTAGACGGTATAGTTTTCCATTAACTCGGACACGTCGGTATCCTTTTTTAAGTAATGATGCAAAAAGGTCTTGAAATTCACCTTTTTTGTTATCAGCTAACGGAGATAAAATCGTCAGAATATTTCCCTCTTTGAGGGAAGAAAAGGAATCGCAGATTTCTTGAATGCTAGTTTGAGAGATTGGAATAGAGCAATGCGGGCAATAGGGTGTCCCAATAGAAGAAAAAAGTAGGCGGAAGTAGTCATAGATTTCGGTAACAGTACCTACGATAGAGCGTGGGTTTTTGGAGCCTGATTTTTGGTCGATAGAGATGGCAGGGGATAGACCTTCGATATGTTCGACATCGGGTTTGTCGAGCTGATCAAGAAACTGTCTGGCATAGGCGGAGAGAGATTCCATATAGCGTCGTTGGCCTTCCGCGTAGATGGTGTCGAAGGCTAGAGAAGATTTTCCAGAACCTGAAACACCGGTAATTACTATAAAAGAGTGCTTAGGTAATGTGACTGAAACATTTTTTAAATTATGAACGTTTGCTCCGATGACAGTGATTTCTTTAAGCATAGGAATTAGTTTACAGTTTCTTTGGCTAAATATAAATAATATAAGTTCAAAAAAAAGGTCGTAAATATTGCTGTTGTCTTTAAAAATAATTGATCTATAATGAAATTGAAAGGTCAAAAGGGGAATTATGAAAAACATTGGCTATATTAAGTCTATTTCCAAAGATGATGAATTATTAGCGCAGAAGGAATCCCTAAAAAATATGGGATGTACGGTTATTTTTAAAGATATTGTAAATTCTTCAAAAAAAGAGAGACCGGGCTTTCAGACATTGCTAGAGTCTTTGCATGAAGATGATGTGGTGGTGGTGCATAGTTTGGATAAATTAGGTGCATCTGTGAATCAGTTGATAGATAATATTGGTGAGATCCAGAAAAGAAATGCGCATATCAAGACGATTGAAGAAGATGTCGATACGACATCGATGAGTAGTTTTTATGAATATTTTAATTTATTAAAACGCAGTAAAGAGCAGATGTTTAAAGAACGAACTCGTCCGGGAAGAAAAGGGGCTATTGCTCGAGGAAGAATGGGGGGAAGGCCTGAGAAAGTATTTGATGAAGATATTAAAAAAATCAAAGAGTTATATCATAACAATGTCCCCGTTCGTATTATTTGTGAAAAGATGAAGATTTCTCGACCTACGCTATATAAATATCTAAAGAAATAATCTAATTTAAATTAGCTTCTCCTTTAAAATTTGAGTATCTCATCAACTAGAGGTGATATATTGTGCTGAGTCATTTAATCCCCAGATTTCAAAAAAATGAATAAAACAATCGAAAAGTGTGAATATATTCATTATGGGGAGAAAAAGATGAGAGTAGGACCTAGAAATAATGAGAGAGCTAGCAGACTTAGACAGGTTGACTCTGACTGCGGAATAGCATTTGAAAAAAAGGCAGAAGGTTCAACAGAAGCTACAGCAGAAGCGGATAATGTAGCTGCTAAGATATTGGGATTCAGTAAAGAAGAAGCAAGAATTCGACGAAGTGTATTAAAACCCCCACAAAAAAATAGCGAAGCCATCTACAAAATATTGAATCAAGAATACCCTCTTGAGAGAAAGACATGGGAAAAAGCAATTAAAGATGCAAAAGATGCTTCACAAAGCAGCACTAAAGGTACAGTTAAAAGAGCGGTGAGAAATTTAGCAGATTCGGCTTCATTTGGAGTCACTAAAATTGCATCACATGCTACTAAGAATGTAGCTGTAAAAAAGAAAATAAAGGTTGAGCTAGAAGATCTGAAAGGTATAGAAGGTTTTGATGACATAAAACCACTTCTTATAAATGAACAGCATTTTAATAGAAACACAACGAAAGTTGAAACATATGTTAACACGTTGCTGGAATTTGAAGATAAAATAACAGACCCTGATTCAAAAAAGAAATTTCAACGGTTACGAACAATGAAAATGTTACAAATTATACTTAGGAGAAAGAAAGACTTTCAAAAAAGAGAGTCTTTAACAAGCGCTGCAACTGGGGGAGTGAATGTAGTAGCAAGTACAGTAGGTCTAGGAGCAAGCACAGCAGCAAATATGGCGAGTAAGGGGGTAGGAAAAGTTTGGAAAGGTGTTCATGATGGTAGAGAAGGAAAGTATCAACGGTATCTTGATGAGGTTGAAGAGCTGCCGACAGGCCCCAGAAAAGGCATGATAAAGTGTTTATGTCATGATGGACAATCTGGTTTTAAGGAGCTCTTAGAACAGAGGCTAATGGATAAGGATACTGAAATAGTAGGCCAGATTGGAGAGACGTATATAGCTAAAATATTGGCAGAAAGCCCCGAAAGCATTGCTGCTGAAAAAAAATATGATATGTAAGTTGAGAATAGAATTTCGTTTGTTAAGTATTAAGAAAGTTTCGTAACAATTGCAAGCCTGCATCACTACTTTTTTCTGGGTGGAATTGGGTTCCCCATACATTGTCTTTCACGACAGCGCTTACAAATGACTGGCCATATGTGGTGTTAGAGGCAACGAATGAGGAAGGCGTAGATTGGATATAGAAAGAATGGACAAAGTAGAAGTGACTGTGTTCGGGAATAGCATTAAACATGGTAGAGTGAAGATTTTCTACAGTATTCCAACCCATATGGGGAACGTTTAAGAGTGGATCATCTATTTTGCTGACCTTTCCAGGTAAAAGACCAAGCCCCTCATGATGACCATGTTCATCAGAAGACTCAAACAAAATTTGAAAGCCCAGACAAATTCCCAAAAAAGGAGTGCCATGGGCAATGATATCTCGTAGAACTAGGTCTAAGCTCTTGTCTTTAAGTAGTGTCATAGCTTGGCTAAAGGCTCCTTGCCCTGGGACGATGACATGAGACGCGCTAAGAAGTTCATCTTTGTTGTTACTGATGAAAGACTCATAGCCTAAATGAGAGCAGGCATGTTGGACACTACGAATATTCCCTGCACCATAATCTAATATAGCAATAGTCATAAACTTATTTTAGAGAGTTGTGTTCTGTTAGGGAAGAGTTCTTGTGTCACAGGATATGTTTAAGTGAAGAAGTT
>QFBQ01000064.1 GCA_003265885.1 Candidatus Marinamargulisbacteria bacterium SCGC AG-343-D04 | reverse complement strand
TTTGTCACAACCCCTACCGTCAGGGCCCCTAAATCTTTCGCAATACGTGCAATAATTGGAGAAGCCCCCGTTCCAGTACCTCCACCCATTCCTGCCGTAATAAAAACCATGTCAGCGCCTTCTAACTGCGCTTCTAGATCTTCTCTACTTTCTTTTGCAGACTGCTCCCCAATAGAAGGAATTGCTCCTCCACCTAAACCTTTTGTAAGCTTCGCACCAATTTGAACACTACTATCTGCTAAAGATACACTTAAGGCCTGTATATCTGTATTTGCAGCAATAAACTCTACACCCTGAACACCTTCTGCTACCATACGGTTGATACCGTTTCCACCGCCACCACCGACGCCTACGACTTTAATTGAAGCGAATTTCTTTAAGTTTTCTTGGCTCAAAACAATCTCCTTTAAAACTAGTAAATATTAAAGTGATTATAACACATCCTAATGACAGAGAAAAAGAGTTTTTTTTATATATTTTTTTATTTTATTTTATAGATTATTTAAGCAAGGTAAAATCAATCAGCTAAAACCACGTTCGCCAAAAGTACATCCTGAGACTCACTAGTTTTTATTACAAATTCTTCTATAGATCCCGCTCTTTCTAAATCTGATTGAACTTTCTTCAGACTTTCTGAAACAGACTCTGAACATTCTATTGTCAACTGTGATACAGGGAACTTCATATTTTTTTGAGCTTGAGTTTTTGCTGCTCTTATATCTGATAACACTGTGATTGCATTCTCCAAAATGGCTGGGCTATCTGCCACAGGTACAGCATCCAGTTCAGAATGAGTTGGCCATGATGCTTTATGAATCGAGGCACTGCTTTGCGAAAAAATCCAAGACCATATTTCCTCTGTAATATATGGAAAAACAGGAGCAAACAACCTACAAAACAACGATAAACTATAGCGCAAACTAGCCAAAGCTGAACGACGCTTACTCACATCTTCTTCTTTATATGCACGTGTTTTTACAAGTTCAAGATAATGATCACAAAACATCCAAAATGCTGTTTCCGTTGCCTCCAGAGCTGCTGCATAATCAAAACTCTCATAACAATCTTCAACTCGAGTCATTAACTTTCTATAAGTCTCCATAAGATCCTGATCAACAGGCTCTATAATATCTGCCGTTGTTAAATCGTCATACTCTGAAATCTGCATACAGACAAATTTAGATGCATTAAATAATTTTGTAATACATTTCTGACCTATAGCAAACATACTTTCTTCAAAGGCAGTGTCTGCTCCTAATCGTGCTTTACAGGCCCAATACCGAATTGCATCTGAAGAATATTGATCAAGCAAGTGTTCTGGGGTCACAACATTGCCTTTCGATTTCGACATTTTTTTACGATCTGGATCCAACACCCAGCCACTAATGACTACGTTATTCCAAGGTATCTTCTTTTCATGAATATACGCCTTAACAATGGTGTAAAAAGCCCATGTTCGAATGATTTCATGAGACTGTGGTCTAATATCCATAGGGAATACAGACTGGTGTCTATCGTCATTCAAACCCCAATGACTCATAAGTTGAGGAGTTAAAGAAGAGGTAGCCCAAGTATCCATTACATCTGGATCTCCAATGAATCCATGCGGCTGATTACGTTGATCTTCTGAATATCCTGGCGGACACTGTGTTAGAGGATCACAAGGACAATGCTTCGCCTCTGCAAAAATTGGCGTGTCATATAAAGGATCTGCATTTTCATCTAATTTATACCAAACAGGAAAAGGGACTCCAAAAAAACGTTGTCGAGACATACACCAGTCTTGATTAAGACCTTCAACCCAATTTTGATAACGTGTTTTCATAAACGAGGGATGCCAATCGATAGCTTCCCCCTGAGCCAACAACTCTTTTTTGATAGACAAAATATCAATGAACCACTGACGTGTTGGAATCAATTCAATGGGACTATCTCCTTTTTCATAGTATTTTACAGGATGCTCCATAACTTCCGGCTCACCCACAAGTGCAGTCTGAGACTTACATACTGACGATTCCGGAGCTTGCAACGCTTCTACACATAATTTACGTGCCTTTGTAGCACGAAAACCTACTAGACTATCATAATGAGCCTGAGCTTCTTCTGGACTTTCAGACTCAAAAGGCGCTTGTCCAAACGTAACAGGCATTAAACAGCCATTTCTTCCAATAATTTGCTTTAATGGCAACTTAGATTGTTTCCACCACATCACATCATCATTATCTCCAAAAGTACAAATCATCAATATCCCTGTCCCCTTCTCAGGATCTGCGTGTTCTGCTGGTAAAATAGGTACGTTTGCATGAAATAAAGGTGTCGTAGCTGTTTTTCCAAAATAATCTTGGTAACGCTCATCATCTGGATGTGCCACTACGGCAATACAGGCCGCTAAGAGTTCTGGTCGAGTGGTTGCAATGACGATATCGTCTTTGCCTTCAACTGCAAAACGGATATGGTGATACGCTCCTGTTTTGTTTCTATCTTCTATTTCTGCCTGCGCCACAGCTGTTTGAAAATCCACGTCCCACATGCCAGGTGCATCCAGTTGGTACACACGATCTTGCTCTACACAATCCAAAAACGACCGTTGTGAAATCATTCTGCAATGATCATTAATCGTCTCGTAACTTAAATTCCAATCAACAGATAATCCCAACTTCTTCCACAATGTTTCAAAAGCTTTTTCATCTTCAGCCGTCAGTTGTTCACAGGCTTCAATAAAATTTTGTCTAGACACTGGCACGAAATCTTTGTTTTTTAATTTATGGTTGGGATTGAGTTCAAAGTTAGAGTCATAAGGAAGATCAGGCTGACAACGTATGCCAAACACGTTTTGAACTCGTCGTTCAGTAGGCAAACCATTATCGTCCCAACCCATTGGGTAGAAAATAGACTTCCCTTTCATCCGCTGATACCGAACTATAGCGTCTGTATGTGTGTAACTAAACACATGTCCAATATGCAAAGACCCCGATACTGTGGGTGGAGGAGTGTCCACTGAAAAGGTGTTGTCTCGTGAGGCATCAGAATCCCATGCATACGTCGCATGTTCTTCCCAAAAGCTACGCCATTTTTCTTCTGCATCTAGATGTTTGTATTTTTTAGGCAATTCCATAACTAGATCTATTTTTTCATGCATTCCTTAGGGGTGCAAGATCTCTTGAATGAATTACTACTATTTTTATTTTTTTTGTATCTCTTCTTTTTTATGAGACAATAACTTTAGACAAAAAAAGGAGACGATTATGAAAGTTAAAAATTATTTACTCGCAAGTCTATTAGTCTTACTTGTAGCCGGATGTGGAGACGCAAAAAAACTGAAAAATGTAGATGACATTACCATTGTAGGTCTTTCGTTTAGTAAACATTATGTCACGTTCAATAAAGATGGCGAAAAAGAAGGTCCTGGTTTAAATGTCTTAAAAGCCGGTTCAAAAATGCTTAAAAAGAAAGATGCTGCTGAAATTCTAGAAATAGAAATAGATGAAGAATCACGAGAATTTTATCTTAACACCTATGAAGGAATTTTAAATATTTTTAAAAAACATGGATTCACAATCAAAGATGCCAGAAATTTAAGTGATACAACACCTTTATCTAAATTATCTGCCCGACAAGATACAAAATTTAATCGTCTCACAGACACTTACTTTAGCCCAGAACCTTTTGCAAGCGCAAAGTATGCTCAGAAAAAAGCAGTTATGGCAGAAGTTGCTAATGACATCAAGACAGATGCAGTAGGTACCATAAAAATAGAACTAGTAAAAAAACCTAAACGAAAAATGTTAATGAAAGGCTTCCAAATGGGGCTTCGTGTACAGATGGGGATGTGGACAAACAACGCTGAGGTCATATTTGGACAAGGATGGGTCCATACTTTTTATTCTGACGCTGCTATCGACTGGGGACAATTTTTACCGGGGAATATGGGAGATTATATTGATATTACCCCTAAAAACCAAAAACAATTTGACCAAATTCGTGCTGAATTCCTAGCTGATCTAGATCAAAAACTATCTAAAGCTTTAGCAAAATAATTCAAACTACACACCTCTCAAGACATTGAGGGGTGTGCAACTCTTTGTTTCTTTAGCCATTCAACTATGTACATCTTCACTATAAAATCTAATGGATTTACGTCTCTAAATTATCATTTAAAAAGTCTTTTCACACCCATTAACCTCCAAAAATAAACGCCGACCATCGAAATCAAAAACTATCTTTAACCTATTTCGTTTTTATTAGTATAAAGTCAAAAAAATTATTCGCCACTTTCTACGATACCTTGAAGAGTTGAAAGCACACTTTTTAAGCTAGGTCTTCTTTCTTCTACCATATCTATACACCTTTTATAAAGCTGACAAAAAGAACAGGCTTCATGTTCATTTTCTAGTTTTGTTGTTTGGAACGCTCCCTCTACAACCTCTTTAATTTTCTCAAAAGAAGTCAACCTTTCATGAATTTGAAGTTCTTCATTCGTTAATATTAACTTTCTCATTAAGGTTCCCAATAAAAAAACATTTTCTTTCTCTAAGTCTACCTTTTTTGATTGGAACAAATCAGCAGAAGGAAATAAATATGCGTTACTTTCTGGAAGATAAGTACCTCCTTTACTTTCTTGAAAAGAATATCCTGTCTCATCCCTATATGGAATGGGAATAACCCGAGATTTTTTTGATTCCATATCAATACAGATAGAGTAATCTTGTAACTTAAATAAAATGTTTTCTCCCAAGATATTTAACATATCATTGGCTATAAACAAACACAGCATCACCTTTTCTTGCAGAGTCCATTTTAAAAGATCCGACAAACAATATTTGATTAATCTTTCGCTACTCTTTAAACCAAACTCGTAAATAAAAAACTCACCTTTTGTATCATGAGGTCTCGTTCTATACATTTTACTTAAACCGTCATAACTCATTCCCATTTTTAACATTAGAGCTCTTTGTTCAGAATTTGAGAATAACACGATCATCTTATTCTCATCTTGAGTCATATCCACAATATTAGGATAATTACTATTTAAATCATGCTTTAATATCCCCGGAATAAGCCTAGAATATCGTGGAGTTTCACATAGAACTTTTTTTCTAACACAAGCATATTTCATTCTCTCAAAGGATTGATTAACAACTGTTATATTTTTGCCTAAACGGCAACCTTTTTGAATATCAACCAAGACATTTACAATATTTAATCTTCCAGATACTGCCATGCTAAACATGTCCTTCTTCAAATAGTACTAATTCTATACCTACTGTATACCAAAATTACTAAAACATTTCTATACAAATCTATACTGAACAGGGGCTCGAAATATGCTATCCTGAGTCTATGACATTTAAAAACACACTATCTCAACTCCGCCAATATGCCATCAAAAAAGGGATTGATTATTCGTTAGATCGTCTTACTCCCATCTTCGCTCGTTATGGAAATCCTCATCTTAACTGTCCTCCGGTTATCCATGTTGCCGGGACCAACGGAAAAGGATCTGTCGTAGCGTTTTCGAAAAGTATTTTAATGGAAGCCGGGTATAGCGTGGGAACCTTCACATCGCCTCATCTCAACTGCTATACAGAACGCATTGCCATTAACGAAACCCCTATTTCCCCAGATGATTTTGTCTCTTTATTTGAAAAACTTAAAGAAAGTCATCAAGACGGTATGACTGAATTTGAAACCTTAACACTCATGGCATTCATGTATTTTGCCGATAAAAAACCCGATTTTTGTATTTTTGAAGTTGGTTTGGGAGGCCGTTTGGATGCTACTACAATTTGCAAACCCGCTGTCACAGTGATCACCTCTATCTCCAAAGACCACGAACAATTCTTGGGACACACCTTACATGACATCGCCTCCGAAAAAGCAGGCATTATAAAGACAGGCGTACCCATCATCACATCTACCACTCAACCTGCCGATCCACTTCACGTCATCAAGCAAACGGCAGAAACAAAACACGCTCCCTTCTTAGCGATCCCCCCTTTATCTGAACTCCCCAAAAATATGTCTCTTCAAGGCGATTTTCAATGTATTAATGCCAGTTTGGCTATGAAAGCTGTAGACTTAATCGCCCCCATTCATGACCAGACTCTCGTTAAAAAAGGACTCTTAAATGCACGCCATTGGGGACGCATGATGACACTATCTACCCCACAGAGCACACTTATCATCGA
>QFBQ01000063.1 GCA_003265885.1 Candidatus Marinamargulisbacteria bacterium SCGC AG-343-D04 | reverse complement strand
ATTACAGGTGAAAGTGGGACCTGCAAATCTACATTAGCCCGATTAATCGCATCCGATTTAGCTGTACCACTAACAGACCTTAACGAAAAAATGTGTACAGATATCGTAGAAGGCCAATTTTTAGGAGATATCGAAGGTCAAAAACGAGGTAGCTTTACCGATGCCACCGAAAACAAAAGCAGATTATCTCTCATTCTAGAACACGCCATAAAAACAGGCTGTAAACCCTTACTGATTTTTCATGAAATTCAAAATATAAGTATCAAAGATTCCATGTCTCTATATTCTGCCCTAAACAACTCCGAACGATACGTCATAGACAGAATCTCAGGAAAAAAAATAGATGTAAAAAACCTTATATTTATCTTCACTACTACGTTTTCCAAAGAACAATTAAAAGAAAAATTTGGAATTGCCTTTCTACGACGTTTATCTGGTACTCATATTGAATCCACTCCAATAAGAAAATTAACCAAACCAAACAAACAAGAAATCCTCCACTATTTCATACAACTCCATGGTCAAAAACAAGGATACAAAACGGTGTATCTATCCAAACAATATATCCAAGACTTCAATTCCCTCCACTTTGAAGGAAATATAGGCGAATGTGACTACTTAATAGAACAGGATTTATCTCAATCTCCTCATTTAAACAGTATCTACATTCCAAAAAATACACCCATAAAAAACATTGATCCTAATCTATTATATAAAGAATCCCTAATCTCTTCTGAAGAAAGCCTCTGCATCATAAAAACATTATCCCGTCTCTCATCATCATTCCAAAATCCCTGCCCTCTTTTAGAAAACCCCAAAGAACTTCAAGAACACTTTTCCTTAAACACAAAACAATGCACTCATATCATCAAAACTCTAGATAAATACTTTCTCTCTCTCTACGAATCCAGCATCAACAACATCATCCACATACCAACTCGTCTACTTAAAACAATAAAAGAATACTCCCACTACAAAAAAGAACTAGAAAATAAGTCCTTAAAAGACTATATCAAAACGATGAAAGAATCTCACGCAACTCTTTACCGATCTCTAAAAAAGTTCAAAGAATTAGAATTGAAAAAAATATAAGCCCCCCCCTAATCACACTCACGCTATATCAACTACTTATTAACCACTTCCATTTTCTCTATCTCATCAAAATGAAGATCCATCTCACCTTCCTTCTTACGTTTGATTTTATCCAATAATTGAAAGTTTTCAGCAATGACTTCTGTAATCCATTTACGTTCATTATCTTTCTCATAATTTCTAACTTGAACTGTCCCCCATATCAACACAGGCGTCCCCTTAAATAATAAATGTTTACCAATAGCCGCGTTATTCCCCAGAATACTCACCGGAATAAAGTCCGTCTCAGTCTTCTCTCTCCGAAATTTTCTCGCAATTGCCAAAATAAAATTTAACTTACAAAAGTTTTCGGTAACTTGCCTAAATTCCGGGTCTCTCGTCAACCTCCCCATCAACGTACAATGATTATAATTAAAACTCATCTTTTTATTCCTCCAGTTTTTCTTTTTTAGAAATCACCTAAAGGAACTAAGGCTACACAAATTTTAAATGTTAACCTTTAGGAACATAGTTATTCTATCTAAAAATAGATAGCGTGTAAATATGATTATCTAATATTGGATCAGTTGATACACGCTATAACAAATTGTTTATCTTTTTGTGATATTTTTATTATATGTGTCTTATAGACTATAAGATCACTAAGTTGTTCATTTTCTGACAAGGGAATCTCTAACGGAACACTTTCCCCTGAAAGAGTATCCATAATAAATGCCGCATTATCTTCATCAAACGTTACAATATTAGTATTCGTTATAATAGGTCGTTTTGTTGGAGTATCCACCGTTTTTTGCCATTCTAACTGTCCTGTAACTTGGTTAATCCCAAACAAGGCATTAATCTGCGTACCTGTAGATTGGTCCAAGACCGTTCCCCCAACAATGACATTCGTATCATTAACAGAAATCGGATGAGAAAAAGAAAAATTTAAAATAGATTTGTTAAATCCCCATTTAATTTTTCCAGTATTTTTATCCAAAATAATTAATTTCTCAGCTTTTGATGTATCCTTGATCGGTAAAAAAACATGCTGATCCCAAAAACTCGGTTGCTGAACCAAATGAAAGGTCTTCGATTGCCATTCTATATCCCCATTTTTAGAGTTTAACCCTACAACACGCTTATTCTCTCGCTGAACCACAATAATAGACTCGTCTCCAACAAGTCGAGTTTTCATCGACGCCTGTACCGTCTTATTAACCCACTCTAACTCCCCTGTAGATATCAAGTAAGCTGAAATAATCCCATTATCATTCACAATACACCTATTTTGTGAAAACATAGGAAACACATCCAAAGACGATAATGGAATAGAATAAATACGCTCTCCACTATCAGAAGAAAGTGCCACTATCTGCTTATAAGGATGATCTACCATCAAAAAAACTAAGTTCGAATGATACGCGATATACCTAGGATTAACCTTCTTTTTCAAATTAAATGTCCATATCGTTTTCCCCGTATTTATATCCATTTTACTTAATGTATGCTGCGTTAAAAACATTAAACTATCACTCTTAATAATCCACGAATACTCTTTATTATGTTCCGTCGCTACTTTCTCCCAAACCATACTTAATTCCTTACCCAGTTTTGGGTTCGCATCTATATAGTTCGTATTATTACTATTATACTGTTCCACCCAATCCAAAGTCGTAACTTCTTTAGGCACATACTGTTCTCTTTCTCCTTTACCTAACCAAAAACTCTGCAAAAATGACTTAATATCCGGCTGAATAGTTTCCCAATAAGGCTTCGTGGTAATAACACTCGCTATAATATAATGATTGTCTTTAATAAAATAATATTCAGCTGTCAAATATTCGTCCAAGGTTAAGGATTCATTTAAAAATTGTTTAATATATACCGCCACATACATATCCCCAGACTTAGATAATATCTTCTCTTTTTCTGATCCTTGCCTCGCAACAATTTTAATCCACCCATCATAATGCGATATAGCTCTCTTTTCATGCAATGCATTAGCTGTCACATCTTCAATAAATTTTCGCTGAACAATATTGATCGTAGCTATCTTTTCATCATGAATAAGCTCTACTTTACGCGCTTTAATAGGTTCCTTAATCTCCCACAAATAAGGAATGTCAAAATTAACCAAATTAATGTTATATCGATTTTCTTGAGTGCCAAAAACAACACTTGCTAAAAGAATGCTAAATAAAAAAAAGCTGCAAAGTTTTCTCATACCTTTATTCTACCTCGGTCTGTGCTTAAGTTGAAGGTATAATTCATACTCAATCTGTATCTCTGAATATTATTTTTCTAAAACTAATTTACAAAGCTGGTATAAGATCTTATAATATTTCCTGGCTTGGGGGCGTAGTTCAGCTGGTTAGAATGCTTGCCTGTCACGCAGGAGGTCGAGGGTTCGAGTCCCTTCGTCCCCGCCATTTTCACATATCCACAATTTTTGCACCGGTCGCTATCCGCTCCCTTCAGGAGGCGCCTACGATAACTCCCTTTGCGAGAAATTGCGCCTATGGAAAAATGGCGCCACGGTTTTTCGGTTTTGCATCTCGCTTCGCTTGGCGATTTGACTCTCTTTTCGGGGCCTCATAAGAGAGAGTCGAGAAGAGGGATATTTCAAGGGATAATGATTTATTCTAGAGATAGAAATAGGCAAATGACTACTGACCCAACTGCAACAACGATCAAAAAAACATCGGAAAGAAACCTTGAAAATATCCCGCTAAGTAACTATGGTAATAAAGATCTGAGATGTTATTTAATATGAACTTGAAAAACATAGCTTCTTTTTTTGTAATTTCTATAGCCATTGTAATCATATTGATTTACGGACGAAGCTTACTAATCCCCTTTATTTTTGCTGTATTACTTTGGTTTATAATTCGAAAATTAAAATCAATATTAGATATGCTACCTTTTATTAAAAAAAGGATTCCTTCTTGGCTAAAAAGTCTTATATCTGCTACTGTTGTTTTGTTCATTTTAAACTTTTCTTCAAAGGTACTCTTATCAAGCATAAATTCATTAGCCAAGTCCTATGAACAATATGCATCAAATATAAACATAATCATGCTTAAACTAAATGAATTTCTAAACATGAATTTTTTAGAGGCAATAAAGGGTTACTCAAGTAGTTTTGATTTTGGAATGATTCTTGGTTCCATCTTTAGTTCATTAACAGATATATTAAGCAATTCATTCATGATTTTACTCTATACCCTTTTTATATTTCTTGAAGAACAGCACTTCCAAACAAAGCTAAAAGTAATTTTTTCTAAAAACAATCAGTATACTCAAGTAATCAAGATCCTAGAAAAAATTGAGACAAGTATTGCGCACTATTTAGGCTTAAAAACCGTTGTAAGCTTAATAACCGGTGGCTTGAGTTATGTTGCATTACTTATAATTGGTATAGATTCCCCAGAATTTTGGACTTTCTTAATATTTATTTTAAATTTCATCCCCACAATTGGGTCTTTAATTGGAACCGTCTTTCCAGCAACATTTTCCTTGCTTCAATTTGGAGAATTTACTCCATTTTTGCTAGTAATTCTCTTTGTAGGAAGCATACAAATTCTTGTAGGCAATATTTTAGAACCAAAATTAATGGGAAACTCTCTTAACATTAGTTCATTAGTGGCTATTATATCTTTGTCATTTTGGGGAGTTATTTGGGGAGTTACAGGTATGATTTTAAGTATCCCTATTACAGTAATATTGATTATTCTATGCTCACAGTTCAATAAGAGCAAAGCAATAGCTATCCTCCTATCCGAAAAAGGAAAGATTGGATAAAAGAAGTAAAAAAACGACATAATACAGGGGACGCCTGTGTTGATATGGGGGACAGTTCAAGTTAGAAATTATGAGAAAGATAATGAACGTAAATGGATTACAGAAGTCATTGCTGAAAACTTTCAATTATTGGATAAAATCAAACGTAAGAAGGAAGGTGAGATGGATCTTCATTTTGATGAGATAGAGAAAATGGAAGTGGTTAATAAGTAGTTGATATAGCGTGAGTGTGATTAGGGGGGGGCTTATATTTTTTTCAATTCTAATTCTTTGAACTTTTTTAGAGATCGGTAAAGAGTTGCGTGAGATTCTTTCATCGTTTTGATATAGTCTTTTAAGGACTTATTTTCTAGTTCTTTTTTGTAGTGGGAGTATTCTTTTATTGTTTTAAGTAGACGAGTTGGTATGTGGATGATGTTGTTGATGCTGGATTCGTAGAGAGAGAGAAAGTATTTATCTAGAGTTTTGATGATATGAGTGCATTGTTTTGTGTTTAAGGAAAAGTGTTCTTGAAGTTCTTTGGGGTTTTCTAAAAGAGGGCAGGGATTTTGGAATGATGATGAGAGACGGGATAATGTTTTTATGATGCAGAGGCTTTCTTCAGAAGAGATTAGGGATTCTTTATATAATAGATTAGGATCAATGTTTTTTATGGGTGTATTTTTTGGAATGTAGATACTGTTTAAATGAGGAGATTGAGATAAATCCTGTTCTATTAAGTAGTCACATTCGCCTATATTTCCTTCAAAGTGGAGGGAATTGAAGTCTTGGATATATTGTTTGGATAGATACACCGTTTTGTATCCTTGTTTTTGACCATGGAGTTGTATGAAATAGTGGAGGATTTCTTGTTTGTTTGGTTTGGTTAATTTTCTTATTGGAGTGGATTCAATATGAGTACCAGATAAACGTCGTAGAAAGGCAATTCCAAATTTTTCTTTTAATTGTTCTTTGGAAAACGTAGTAGTGAAGATAAATATAAGGTTTTTTACATCTATTTTTTTTCCTGAGATTCTGTCTATGACGTATCGTTCGGAGTTGTTTAGGGCAGAATATAGAGACATGGAATCTTTGATACTTATATTTTGAATTTCATGAAAAATCAGTAAGGGTTTACAGCCTGTTTTTATGGCGTGTTCTAGAATGAGAGATAATCTGCTTTTGTTTTCGGTGGCATCGGTAAAGCTACCTCGTTTTTGACCTTCGATATCTCCTAAAAATTGGCCTTCTACGATATCTGTACACATTTTTTCGTTAAGGTCTGTTAGTGGTACAGCTAAATCGGATGCGATTAATCGGGCTAATGTAGATTTGCAGGTCCCACTTTCACCTGTAAT
>QFBQ01000062.1 GCA_003265885.1 Candidatus Marinamargulisbacteria bacterium SCGC AG-343-D04 | reverse complement strand
AGCAATAAAAATGAAACAAACAAAAATAAACCACCTGTCAAAAATAGATTACGGATAATACTATCAAATACTCCAATTGCCTTAATCTCACTAGAAGAATTTTTATCGTTCACTAACTCTACTCCTATTATTTTAATTGACTTCTCTTATCTAGAGGAACATCCGATAAAGTTGCTGTATTAGACTTTTGTAAAGCTCTTAAATAAGCAACGATAGCCCATCTGTCACTTTCTTTAAGTTGTTGCTTATATCCAGGCATAGATCGAATACCCTCAGACACAATATTATAAAGTTGACCATCTGGATATGCCATTACTCTTTCATGCCAATATGGAACAGGCTTAATCCAACGACCTTGGACAACAGGGCCATTACCTGAACCATCTTTCCCATGACAAGATGAACAAAATATATTAAATCTCTCTCTACCTCTATTTAGAAATTCATAATTTACTTCCAAAGGTATCTTAGACACCCAAGAACCAGCTCTATTCTTCCCATAATAATAGACTGAATCTTTCTTAATTATATCCTTTCGTGAAGATGAATCTGAAAAAGATCTATCAAAACCCCAGGGTACCGTATTTTCGGGAATATCCATAGGCTGCTCTTGAGCTTTATAACTAGCTTGGAAATCCATATTTGGGTTTACATGAATAGGAGGTTTTTCCGAACGCCACCCTCTACATCCTCCAAGTATAAAAATAACTAATAAACAAAAAACAACCCGATTTTTATGCATCTTGTATTACCTCTACTGCCGTTCCATTTAATTCTTTCAAAAATGTCGTTGCAGATTCCTCATCATATAATTCATCATTAGAATCTATACTAAGAAAGAAACCATGTGAGGTAACTTTACGAAAATTTTTACTCTTAAATAGTGGATGATGGTATCGAGGCAACTTAATCAACGCAAACATTCCAAAAACTGTTGCAAATGCAGAAAATAACACCATTAACTCAAACGTTACAGGAACAAAAGCAGGATAACTAAAAAATGGCTTTCCACTAATTACTAATTTATACGCAACTGTTGATACCCAAGTCTGAAGTCCAAAACCGCCTAACAAGCCAAAAGTTCCGCCACATAAAACAATCCAGCCTAACGGAGAAGGTTTTAAATTCATAGCGTCATCCATTCCATGAATTGGAAAGGGAGAGTACGTTTCAAACTGTTTATACCCCTTATCTGAACATGCCTTTGCCACATGCAACAATTGCTTTGGACAACTAAATTCAGCTAACACATATTCTCTAGCTGTCATAACCTAAGCTCCCTCCTTCTCATAATGAGGGTCAGATTCTGGCATAACACCTTTAACCTCATTCATAGATATCATTGGCAAAAATCTTAAGAACAACAAAAATAACGTAAAAAACAAACCAAAACTCCCAATAAATGTACAGACATCAACCCAAGTCGGAGTGTAATAATCCCATGACGAAGGTAAAAAATCACGATGTAGAGAAGTAACCGTAATTACAAATCTTTCAAACCACATACCTATATTAACAAAAATACTAACTACAAACATAATTGGAATACTTCTTCTACATTTTTCAAACCAAAATAACTGTGGAGAAATTACATTACATGTCACCATTATCCAATATGCCCATGCATAAGGTCCGGTTGCTCTATTAATAAAGGCAAAAGACTCGTATTCATAACCTGAATACCAAGCCATAAAAAACTCCATTCCATAAGCATAACCAACTAGCATTCCTGTAACTAAAATAATTTTGTTCATACATTCTAAATGATGAAGAGTAACTAACGATTTCAATTTAAATACTTGTCTAGCAATCACCATCAACGTTACTACCATTGCAAATCCAGAAAACACCGCACCTGCAACAAAATAAGGTGGAAATATAGTAGTATGCCACCCAGGCAACTGAGAAACTGCAAAATCAAAACTCACAATAGAATGTACGGACAACACTAAAGGCGTTGCCAGTGCTGCCAACAATAAATATGCTTTCTCATAATGCTGCCAATGCCTATTAGCACCTCTCCAACCTAAGGCAAAAATGCCATAAACAACCTGCTTAACTTTACTTGTTGTCCGATCTCTAACCGCTGCTAAATCTGGAACTAGCCCCACAAACCAAAACATCAATGATACTGTAAAATAGGTACCTACAGCAAAAACATCCCATAAAAGAGGACTCTTAAAATTAGGCCACATGGCCATTGAGTTAGGTAATGGAAATAACCAATAGGCCGCCCACTGTCTTCCAATATGAATACCTGGAAAAATTAACGCACACATTACCGCAAAAATAGTCATAGCCTCCGCAAACCTATTGATACCAGTTCTCCATTTTTGCCTGAATAAAAATAAAATAGCAGAAATCAAAGTACCCGCATGACCGATTCCAACCCAAAACACAAAATTCACAATGGCAAAACCCCACCCAACAGGATTATTAAGCCCCCAGACACCTACCCCTTCCCATACTAAGTAGGCAATCATCGATTTCAATAAAAGTACTAATGATATAGATCCTACAAGACCAATAAGCCACCATGAAGGTAACTTCATCTCCATTGGATGACTCACTATATCTGTAACAGTCTTAAAACTTGTTACATTCTTAACTAATGGTACTCGCTTAACTTTCTCAATGATGCTTGTCATAACTTGCCTCTTTTTTCGTTTTAACTAAACGCGGGTTGGGATTATACACCGCTGCCAAATAAGTAGTCCTCGCCTTTAATAATAATTGCTCCAAAATTGAATAATGTCTATCTCTCTTTCTCAAACGATATATCTCACTATTTTCATCTAAAATATTACCCATTACAATTGCATTAGCAGGGCACGCTTGCTGGCAAGCGGTGACAACCTCTCCATCCCGAATATCCCTATTTTCATTATTCGCAATTTGATCCGCAGCCTTTATCCGTTGAACACAATAAGTACATTTCTCCATGATCCCTCTCATTCGCACCGTAACATCTGGATTAAATTGTTTTTTATAAGACTCATTAGGCTCTTTCATGTAATCAAATAAATGAAACCTCTTCTTCTTTTGAGAATGAGGGTCACGCTGATGATAATCAAAAAAATTAAAACGTCTAACTTTGGCTGGACAGTTATCCGAACAATAACGAGTACCTACACAACGGTTATACACCATCACATTTAAGCCTTCATCATCATGAACTGTTGCCGCAACCGGACACACTTGCTCACAGGGAGCATTTTCACAATGTAAACATGTCAACGGCTGTGTATGAACATCCGGATTATCCTCATCCCCTTCATAATATCGATCAACTCGCATCCAATGCATTTCTCTACCATTTAAGACTTCTTCTTTTCCCACAACAGGAATATTATTTTCTGCCTGACAACTAGTAATACACGCGTTACAAGATGTACATTTTCCTAAATCAATAATCATACCCCACTGATTTCCAGTTGAATAATCATGATCCTTCCATAATGACTTATCATGAGGAACCTCTTCTTGCCCTTTCGCAAAATGAGGATGTTTATTATATTCATCTACACTCGCAGAACGTACATGAGGCCGTCCTTCCATATGTCCATGATCTTGTGTAGTGGCAAACTCATGAGTATCCCCAGTCTTTACCAACGTCACATTCTCTACTTTAAAATCTGATGCCTCCGACATTAATGCATAGGCACTAACCCCGGCTCCCATTTCAACTTTATTTGATGTATCTTTTCCATATCCCAAGGGTATTGAGATGACAGTGTGAGCATGTCCTGGAGAAACAAAAACAGGAATTGAAACAGTCCCTTCCGAATCCGGAACTTGAATCGATACAACATCACCACTCTTCAACGACAATCGTTTTGCAGTCTTCGCTGACATATAAGCAGCATTATCCCATGTTAATTTACTAATAGGATCCGGAAGTTCTTGCAACCAAGAATTATTACTATATCTTCCATCATATACCTTATAATCTGGATAAAATATCACTGACAATCCCTTCGCTTCAAAATCTACATCTGACAAATCAATCATCGATTGAAACTCAGGATAAACACGAGATCTTCCATCCTTAAACATAAATCCATTATGCAAAGTCTGATCCCATTTCGTTTCAGAAATTGAAGCCCACTGTTTCCGTAAAATAGAATAATCTGATGAATACGAAACACTCATTAAATGAACTAACTCCAAATCTGAATATCCTTTTACCATCTTTTTGATAACAGGCTGACATATAGATACTACTCCCGAACACGATTTCAAATCACCCCAAGACTCTAAAAAGTGCGCGCGAGGCAACACCCAATTACACAGCAAAGATGTCTCATTTGCTGAAAACGTTAAATGAACTCTATCTCTAGCCTTCACCAAGGCCTCCTTAAATCCACTCATTGAAGGCGCAGTATAACCGGGGTTCCCTCCAATAATAAACACCGTATCAACTCTATTATTATTTAACTCAGAAATTAAAGATCTTAACGAATCTTTACTACTTTTCTGAGAATAAGAAAAATTGGAAAAATGAGTAGAGTTGTAATGAATAGTCTTAAAATTATTACCTAATATAGCATTAATTAAAAAACAAAGTTGATGGAACTCCTCATTAAATTGTTCCGAAACTAACACTAAGGACTTTCCTCTATTCGCCAACAAATCATCCGCAATAACCTGAATATCATGATCCGAAACACCTTCTATAGATACGTCTGTAAACCGATAGTTTAAATATCTCTCTAAAGAAAAATTCAACTTTCTTGTTATAAAATAAATCAACCTTAATAAAACCTGTTGTTGTTCTGACCGGTTCAACAAAAATCGATGATCTGACTTAGCCCCCGTTATAGATAACCTCTCTTCAAAAGTATAGAGCCTATTTAACGAATAGTCCTGTGAATCAGGATCTCTTCTCAAAGAAAATTCACGATTATACTTATTCTGATTCAAAACATTTCCAAGAAAATCCTCTCCAAAAGAAAGTACTACATTTGATTTTTTAAAATCATACTCAGGCACAACGTACTGCTGAGTAAGAGCATGTAATCCCTGAACTTGAGGATCAGAATTGACAGGTTCATACCTGTAAATCGTTGCTTCAGGATATTTTGCTTGCACTTTCTTTAATTCCTGATGAAAAGCTGGAGATAAATTATTTTCGACTAAAACAGCTAAACCCTCTCCTTTATTTTCTTTAAAAAAACGCCTCTTTTCTAGCATCCAATCTTCAAATTCTTGTATTGAAACATCCTTCGTAGCCTTTAAAGGTCCTTGTAAACGATCTGGGTCATACAAATTTAAAACCGACGCCTGCTGTAACACCGTAGAAGAACCAGACGCATCAGGATATGCTGGATTACCTTCAATTTTTGTAGGCCTTCCCTCATGAGTTTCAATTAAAATACCCGAGACATCATTATTAATTTGCATTGAAGATGCGAAGTAAATTGGCTTCCCCGGAACTACATGTTCTACTTTTTTTGAATATGGCTTAATCTTATAATAAGGTTTCCGTATAGAGCAGCCAGTCAAACCGGCTAAAGCAGCAGTGCCTCCCAAATACTTTAAAAAAGAACGGCGAGAAACTGGATCAATTAACTCCGTAGCTCCCTCCTGAAACTCTCTACTTTTAAACGTATCAAGTTTCTTATCTCCAGTTAAATCATCTATACTTCGCCACTGCTTTTTCATATTTCAACTCCTAATCATTACCTATGACATGTACTACAATTATCGTTCGGATTAAGATGATGTTCTTCAACTAATCTTTTTCCCATAACAACTTGGTCCTCTTCCGGCACCCACCATAATTGAGTCACCTTATCTTTAGGCCAAACATATTGCTCTGGGTTTCTATGACAATCTAAACACCAAGACATACTCAAAGACTCTACTTGTCTTACTACATCCATTTGATCTACACGACCATGACACTGAACACAAGAAACGCCAGAGTTCACATGACGAGAATGGTCAAAAAAAGCATAATCAGGCAACATGTGTACATTAACCCACTCTACTGGCTGTCCTGTTTCATAATGATGCTTTAACTTTTTAATATGTGGGCTATCTTGCTCAACATGATCATGACAATTCATGCAAAGTTCTACAGAAGGGATATTTGCATGAGCAGCTGTTTCAACATTGTAATGACAATACCTACAATCAATTCCTAACTCCCCGGCATGTACCCTATGGCTATAGGGGATAGGTTGCAATGGCTGATACCCTACCTCTAAATGATTTGGAGAAAACCAATATTCAAATAAATAAATAGTAAAGAAAACTCCAAGAATTAA
>QFBQ01000061.1 GCA_003265885.1 Candidatus Marinamargulisbacteria bacterium SCGC AG-343-D04 | reverse complement strand
CATATTTCTCTATCCAAGGAACAAAATGAAACAAACCCATCTTTCTATCTTTTAGAACATTCTTTACATCTCCCTTAATACTGAAATATGTTGAATTTTGTCGAACCATACTATGAAAAAAAAGCGCCTCCTCAACACTAGAAACTAATGAATGACCTTCTCCTGCCAACAACCCTGAATATGGCCACTGAACCATCGAACACACGTCTTCATCTATTTCTATACCATATCGATTACCTTTGTTTTCTTGTCTGACATTAGAGCTTTCAAGTTTCTCATTATTAGAAACGTCACAAAATGGTTTATGCAATGAACTAGGATATAACTGTTGATACATTAAGTGAGTATTTAGCAAAGCAAAAGTATCTGTAATCATATCCAGGTGTCTATAAATAAAAGAACATAAACGTTGATTATCCTCAACGGCAGCCATCCCAGAAGCCCCCGAAACAAAAAGATCAAAATCAGGAATACAAAAAGCATTCTGAACATCTATCAATAAAAGCCCTATCTTAGTTTGATCCGACAATGATGGCTGAATATCATAGTCCGCCGCCCACAACTTTGCATCTCTAGCCCTAGCACAATACTGAATATCCCAAACACGAGCTATCTGCTGTTCATCATAAAAACTTGGAAGAGGTAAGCCCTGACTATGGATCGATAACATAATGATAATTCACCTATATTTTATATACACAATTTAAATATCACTTAAACGTATAAATTGAATTTACTGCAACATATCTAATAGAACTATTACTAAACAAATTGTAAAGAAACAAGTTTATCTACTTTAGCACAGGAGTTCACAACTACTTTATTTAGCGTATTTTTTATTTAGACATCAATAAAGTTATTTGATCATATCAACAACTCCTTTAACCGAATAAATCCTAAAAAAGAAATGGAAAATAAAATAAATATAAATAAAAAAATATTGAAAAAAAAGATAAAAAGAAATAAAATAAATAAATGGTAAACGCTCAAACAACAAGATCTACAAAAAAGCCTCCTCATTTATTAAGCAAACCAATGAAAAAGAAAGCAAAGTCCGAAAGCGCAAAAGATCTCAAAAATAAAATTTGCGAAAAAATATATCTCTTAGAAGATTGTATGTCATCGGTAGTTTTAGACAGTGGGACTGATTTTACAGAGGTGACGAATGAGTGTTTTTTGAGTTTTCAAAATGCGGGAGTTCATTTGGTTAATTCCTCTGAGTCTATGTTGAGTTGGAAGTAGTTTAATTAGTCTTTTCTTTTTAAGAATAAGTATGTATATTTGTAAATCTATTCCACATAATGGTATTAAAAAAACTATCTTTAGCTGTTACACCGACAGTCTCTTCAGTAGTGTTTAGTGCTTTGTCAGAGTACACAACAACAACTTTTGGTCAAAGTCATGATGTAAATACTTTTATTGGAGAAAATGACACTTTTTCTCCTATTGGCTGTATTGCAGATTTGTTGGGGGATTTATTTCAAGGTTCTGAGATCTTTTCATTAGACATGTATTATCAGGATCAGGATAGTTATTTAGAGTTTGGAAAAGGGATGGTGGAAGCGGGATGGCGACAAAGTCAGCAAGACCCTTATGAGTTTGTTTCGCATAACTTTTGGCATAGTTGTAGACTATATCAGCTTTTTAAGGACTTAATGGTAGTTGATACAACATTGATTGAGAACTTGTTTTCGAAGCCTGAATCATATTCCGAAAAGTATGAATTGATTGTTGGAAGCCTTCGTGAATGTTCGGAAATGCCTTCTGTACTAAAACGTTTTATAGTTGGTGTGTCATTACTGGCTCATGATTTTGGTTACCCTGATCAGCATAGTTTAGGGTTAGGGAAATCATCCCATGCGATGTTGGGAATGAAATGCTTTAAAACTCAACTAAGGCCTAAAATGACTTTATTATTAGAAAGATTAGGATTTTCAGAGTTTATGGAGATATCTTGGAAAGCTGTAGAGCAGGCTATTTTGTATCATAATGCAAATACAGTTACGCATTTTGCAAATGGAGATAAAGCTATGTCTACACAGATGATACGTTATGGATGTGGTGGTTTTTTTACAAATATTGGTTCCCTACATTCATGTATGCACTCTGTACACGGGGGACATAAAATGGCGGATGCTGACTATTTAGGGAGGAGTGTTAACGTTTGTACAAGTGTAACTGAATTGGCTTTGGTGAGAGGTTTTGTTAGTCCAACGTTTGTTCGTGTAGTTGATGGGAAAGAGAAGGGAGATAATCATTTTGGGGCTCCTTGTTTACCATTGTTAACGCCTCTTGATATTAGTCATAATTTAATTTCGTTGGTAATGTTTTGTGATGATATGGACTCGTACTCCAAAAGATTGACTGCTTTTCAAATTGATTTGGCAGAAGCTATAGTTTCCGGTATTAAAGATATCTCTCCTCCGTTAGATTTTTCGAGGGATGCTACGGTGGAGGATTTGTTTGGTGGAGAAGATAAAGATTTAGAGCAGGCATTTCAAGATTTTCAGGTTGATTTAAATATTCAAGACTTAGTAATGCAGCATAGAATAGCAGATTATAAGGAGGCGTTTAAAGTGAAAGATATTCGATACTTTGTGGGGATGTATCAATTAAGTAAGCCTAGTTTCTGTGTTGAAGAGGGTGTGTTAACGGTTAAATTTCATTTGTCTAGAGAATTTTTGGATGATTGTGGGTCAATAAAAGTGAAAAAAGAAGGAGGGGGGAGTTGCCCTGTGACTCACTTTTACCCGAATAGAGTAAGAGATTCTGTGAAATGGTTATACTATAAAGGAGAGCATATCAATGTTGTATGTGAAGAGGGCTAAGGGGTGCAGTTTTTAGGGGTGGATTATTTAAGATATTTCTGAACTAATGTAATACTAAAATTGCTATAATGATACTAATATATCTGCCGTATTTTGATAGATATATCTCATTAGTTCAGTCAAAGGTAATGGTCCTGAAATATTGCCTAATTGACCATTATATCCATATCCATACGCTCGACAATAGCCGGTATCTCTTGTGTCGAATTCGCATTTAAGAGAGTCGCCTTCGGTCTTAAATGAAAATACTGTAGTCTCCCATGTTATCTTTGGACCAAAAATTTCTCTGAGTTGATTGTTGGTAGGTCTCCATGGAGTATTCTCTGGAAAAAGGATAGGAATATCTTCTTCGTCATCTGAATCGTCATCTATGGTATATCTTTCTAATTCATAGTCATCTCTTTTTTTACTAAACCCAAATTTTATTTGAGCATTGAATCTCTTCGAATTAAGTCCCCTTTTTTTAGTTAAGTTTAGACCTAAGCCCTCTTCTAATTTTTTAGATATAGATTTAAATAATCTAGCAGAATTGGTCCAAATTTCGGGATCACTATGTTCGAACTTTTCAGCACGTTTGGCTATCATGATACCAAATACCAATTGGTAAAGAGACAAGAAATGAATTAGTTTTTTGGATTCAGGGTATTGGTGTTTTTGCATCACTATTTGTTTGCTTTTTTTAGTTGCATCTATGTCAATTTCGTTAAGTTTGGGTAGACTCCATTCATCAACAAAGACCATATCTCCAACGTCTCTAAGTCCGAGATCCCCAATATTTTCATAAAGACTCTTTCCAACAACTCCGTCCATTTTCCCTGCGAATTCAGGTGTGTCGGACATGCTTTGAACACCTAAGAGATTTGGAAAGCATGTGTAAGACCGTCCTTGAGTGTGCAGTATATTAAATAATTGATGGAATCCAATATTATTCATTAATAAAACGCCTAAATCGTGAGCTGTATTTTGCATTGCATTTAAAAAAGAGGTTTCATTTTCTATTTCTGAAACATAACTGTAGTATTCTGGAGTTGTTTTAAATGCTATAGCGGTTTGTTTGGAATTTGTAACTTTACCAAGAGGAATAGGAAAAACAGACTTTAGTTTTAATCTTTTCTTTTGCTGGTTTAGCAGTGTAAGCATTTTGAGTTCTCTCAGTAACTCTTTTTCAGACTCTCCTTCACGTATGTATTTAATGGCTATAGATTCATTAGGGTTTGTTTTATTAATATGCAAATGTGTTCTTCCATATATTTGAATATTATCCGATTCAATATTGTCATCAAATGATGACGGTTCTGTTAATCGTGATGTAGATAAAGAGTCGTTTATTATGTTTTGTGTTGTATGATTCAGGACATAATGAGTAACATTCTCAATATTTGTATCTTGCAGAGTACCAAAGAATCCAATATTTCCATGTATTGGGTTTACATAAGAAGGATCTAAAGACAATTTATTTAAATATTTTTTAACGGCTCTTTGAATTATAGATGCAGCATGATTTTTTTCTGTCGTAGAGAATGCAGATTTGGCTATAGATGTTTTATATTTATGGACAGTTGGTTGTGCATGTGTTTTTAATCGGATAGAGGTTCCTATAATGCCTGGCCAATATAATGGTTTACTGTGATGAAATCCTTTCATAGTTATCTTTCTTTTTGTTTATCGTTGAAAACTTTTTTAATATTTCATTTTTTTGTTGTAATACTATTTTTTTATTGGAGTATTTTAATAATGAATCGTAATTTCTATAATAATGGAGTGTAAAAAGTTAAGACTTAACGTCGCTTCATTTCTTTCTGAATACTTCGTTTGATATCTTTTTGTTTAATATCGTCACGTTTGTCATAGAGTTTTTTTGCTTTAGCGAGAGCAATTTCGCATTTCACTTTATTATGTTTGATGTAGAGTTTAGTGGCGATAATGGTGAGCCCTTTTTCTTGTGCTTTACCCATCCATTTTTCAATTTGTTTTTTATGTAGTAGTAACTTCCTATTACGAGTGGCATCAATTTTGTAGAACGTATTTGCTTCAGCGTAGGGGGTGACATGGCAGTTTTGAAGCCATATTTCCATGTTGTCTATTCTGGCAAAGCTTTCTTTTAGGCTTACTAGCCCTTTTCTAATAGATTTAACTTCATTGCCTTTTAATGCAATGCCGGCTTCAAGCGTTTCAATGATCGTGTAATTATGATGTGCTTTTTTGTTGCTTGCTACTATTTTAAATGGTTGTTTTTTTTTAGTCATCATTGTTCACAGGTATAGTATCATCACATTTATCGTTTATTAAACGTTTTTGTAGATATTATAGAATGAAGTTTTACAGGGAAGAGATATTTTCAGTAACATGGATTATCAATAACCTAAATTCTATTTATGTTTATAGTTATATTAATTGTGGAATTCTTACTAAAAAGGGGGAGATATGGGTTCAGGAGGAAATCCCGTTTCGGGGAGTGGTAGTCTACCTAGAAGGTTTGCATTTCGGAAAAATGATGGGGCTGTCGGTCAAGGAAGTACTGCAGGTAACAAAGGGGATGGAGATATTTATGATGTAGCCAATAATGTTGGAGCAGATAGAGAAATTCAACCTGCACAACAACAAGGCCTGGCAAGAAAAACGGAGAATCGTAAATGCTCTTCTCATACATCTGGCCATTGAACTCATGCAGAGGCTCGTTCATCTTCTTCTGTAATCAGATCTGCAAAAGATAAAAACTCCTAATCTAAACTGGACAAGTAAGAAATTTCATATACCACTTGCTTTATTACTGACAAAACAGAATTAGAACCTTTTATGGTGGGGAATCCAGCATTTCTCCAAGCTGTGAGCCCTCCCTCAACATTTAGAACAGTTTTTGTCTTTCCTGCCATTTGTTTAGCAGCTATGGCACTTCTGTTTCCACTACGACATGAAAATACAATTGTATGATGTTCACTTAACTCTTTTTCAAATACCCCCAATTGATCCAAAGGGATATTTCTGAATTTTTCAATGTGCTCAGACTCAAATTCAGCTGGTGTTCTAACATCAATGTAACACAACTTCTTATTTTCATTGATATAATTTTGCAAATCTTTCACGGGTATATTTGTCATTTTTGTCCTTGTTGAGCATTAATCTCTATAATGTTTTGTTTAATTATACTTTATTTTATTTCTTATTCTATTTCTTATTCTATTGTTTTCGTCTCTGTGTTTAATCCTGGTATGCATATGACGATAAACCTAGTTCCCCAAGGCTAATGTCGGGGACTATAATTTTGTCAATAAGTTCATTTAGTAAATCTATTGAATTTCTATGAATAGGTTTTTCAAGCTTTAATAATGTGAGTAATAGAAAACCTGCTACATTATTATTTTTTTCAAAATAAAGATTCAGTAGTTTATTTATGCTTAAATCTGGATTATGAACTCCTTTTTCAAAATACTTCTTGAACTGTTTAATGGCGATCTCTTTCTGATTTCTGTTTGGAGGTATTTTCTCTGGATTTATTCTGTTTCGATGACAACATATACTCATTTTTTCTCCTATGACTTTTGTATTATATTAATTTATCGTATTTTAATTGTCATAAATTTCAATAATTTTTTATAAACAATCATCTCAATAAGATGGGCTGAATTTGGTT
>QFBQ01000060.1 GCA_003265885.1 Candidatus Marinamargulisbacteria bacterium SCGC AG-343-D04 | reverse complement strand
AACATCCTGCAATTCTTTCGCTTGAATCCATCGAAACCATATGTAAATCATCAGAGCATCCTACAGAACTCTTGGCCAAAACACTTGACCCATTCCAAGATCAACCTGAAAGGTATGGAACTATAGCCGCCTTCATTCTTGAACAGTCTTACCCCATATTAGGTTTTGAAAAAACCCAACAGCTTACCATTCGAATTCTGCCATCATGGGACAAAGTAGTCATCACCAGTTTGAACCTCTCATTATTTTCGATGCATTTCCAAGATTTATCTGAACTATTAAAAGCTGCGATGTCCAACATTATCTTTTCAGGAGAAACACAAGTCCCCGACATAGAAACACTAAATCATTACGCAAAAAACACCTCTAGTTATGAAGAAATGCCCTCTCTTTCCAATTTCATCGCACACCATATTATAGAGAGCTGCACTCCCAACATATGGACACACCTAACAACTCTAAACAGAGACCGTCTCAGTAATAACTTCAGATCTTTGATAGCTCAACATCATTTTGTATGGGACAGAGTGTAAAGGAGGCTTTTTTCCTGGATGTGTTTTAAGAGTGCGAGTTACAAAGAGTAGTTTGTCGGTAAAGAGTTTTACAGTGGTAGACCATGTGGGTTCATTACAATGTAAAAATATTGTAGAGCAAGGGTGATCCGTATTAGATCTATATAAAAATGAAGAAAGTCCATGTTTTTTTGAATTATTTAGCGCTCCTAGTTTTCTTAGGGACGGGATGCATCCATGCGTTTCTATACTTGGGATAAGGCACTCTAGTGCTTCAAAAAAACTATTAGACCATAAAGAAATATGGAGAGTTGTATAAAAGAGTGTCTCGCAATTTGTGATGAGTTCTGAGATGATGGCAGATAGCCTTTCGGGTTCCATTTTAGGGATGCCGTGTTCTAAGACTTCTCCAAGAGCAATTCCATAATTTTCATTTGAATCTAAGTATGGGCGTAACATTTCTCTTATGGATTCGGTTGAAAGAAGGGATGCTGTTGCAACGCTTTGGATATGTTCAAGCGAAGGAGGTGAGGTGGGAGTTTTTTTGTGAGGCGGTTTTTTTGGAATGGGGTGGTGAGATGCTGTTGTAGCAGGATTTGCTACATGAGAAATTCTTGAACTCATATAGAATATTTTACATGTTTTTTAATAGTTTTGCATTGTTAACTAGAGTGTGGTTGTGACTTGGTTATATACTACAGTTTTGAATAATTAATGTTTTTAATTCTTGATTGCTTGTCTCTGGTGAAGGATTTATGCCTAATAGTGAGCATAATTGAAGTAACAGTTTTCGAGGCTTCCTTGGAAGGCGGGGAAATATGATTTCTTGTGCTAAATCTTTTTTTGAAAGTGATTTAGGCATTTTTTCAAAAAGTTTTATAAGGCCGGAAATGGGGATTGAATTTATGAATGGTTTATAGTGGGGATATGGTGTTAGGTCTGTGGGGGGGGAGACAATCATGAAAGTAGTTAAATGGGTATAGATTTTTAATGCTTGTTCTTCGTCTGGATTGTCGTGAGCTATTATATCCATAAATAGTGCTGCTGTTCCTAAAAAATCATAGATTGTACCGGCGAACTTTGGTGCAAAGTCAGGGGTTTTAGAGGGGTGTTTGTAGATGTAAGCATCAATTTTTGTTTGGCATGCAGGGCTGTCTGTTAAAAAATTCCAGACCATAGCTCTCAAGGCTTTTAAATTTTCTGAAGGTACTGTTGCCCCTTTTTCTATATGCATTCTTACATAATGAAGTAAGGCGTCAGGGTTTTTTGTGTTAGGATGGTATTTATTTCTACGGATTTCGCTTCTTATTTCGTCAGGAGCTTTCCCAGATTTGCTAGTTAATGAATGTTCTTGTGTTGCGATATCTGTAACAGTTACGGTTAGGTCGTCAAAATTACTGTAGTAGTTTACGGAGGATTCATATCCTGTATGTTTAATAGTTATATCAAGACTGGGATAACCTTCAGGACCCTCAATTTCTATGCTTGTAAACCCTCGATTCTGAAGCTTTATTGTGGCTCCTGCTATTCCATCGAGGGGGCCTATGTTAGTGAATTTTGGGTGTTCGGCTATAAACTCTTCCTTGCTTTTACCACTTTCCATTGTAGCATCGATGTCATTGAGCTCATTAATTGGGAGGCCTAAAGCAAGCTGTCTTGCCGCACTGCCTGTGATTGTAAAGGGTCTCAACCCTGTGTTTTCTTGAATCGTGATCAAAATACCTTGGTATGGTTTTAATGAATCTAAGTTAATTCTGGGGGACGGAATAGATGCTGGGTGATGTGCTTTGAGTTCGGGAGAGGGGGCTTGGATAAATGCTTTTTTCTTTCGTTTTGTAGTTGTGGGGTCAGATTTAGGTGTTTTTTTATGAGGGCGAGATTGTCCTGGGGGTGATGGAGTTTCAATGCTTCTCTTGATAGCTGGATTAGCGATAGGTTGAAAATTTCTGACAGTTAAAGGGGAGGGGGTATATGTTGGACCGTAAGATTGAGTTAATTTGGTAGCAAGAGAGGTGGTGGCGGCCCATCTTCCTTGAGGTGGCCTTGTTGGAGTTGGTGGAGCTGCTGGGAAGAGATTTTTTGTTTGCATGTTATTGCTTCTTTTTTTATTTTATTTTATTTTTAATTTTATTTTTTTATTCTATTTATGTATAGTTATCGTTGTTTTTTGTATTTTAATTTCATTTTTTTTAATCTTTATTTATTTTTTTTGTTATGGATTGTTGTTTTAGTTATAGTTGTTGAGCTCTTTTTCAGTGTTGGGTATACTGGAGTTATGGATTTATCGATGGAAGATTTGGAAAAGACAGTTTCTTTGGCACATTTGACTGTGAAAGAAGAGAAAAAAGAGATGTATTTGTCGCAGATGCAGAGCATTTTGGATCAGGTTGATACCATTGATGCGCTTGATTTGGCTGATGTGAAGCCAACGGAAACGGTGGTAGAGCAAGGACAGTTTTTGAGAGAAGATATTCCTGTTAAGCCAGATGATTTACATTTAGAAAAAAATGCCCCGTTGTGGGAAGAGCAGGCCTTTCGTGTGCCTAGAATTTTAAAACGATGAGTTATGCATCTGCGTTAGAGGCAGCACGTGCTATTAAAGAAGGGGAGACGACGTCACAAAAACTGACCCAGGCTGCATTTGATGCCATTAATCAAACAGATCAGGATGTGTCTGCTTATGTATCGTTGTTGAAAGAAGAGGCTCTCGAGCAAGCGACACGAGTAGATGCGCGTATAAAATCTGGAGAATGTCGTTCTCCTTTGGCGGGCGTTCCAATTGGAATTAAAGATAATCTTAATTTGAAAGGGTCTAAAACGACGTGTTCGTCGAAAATGTTGGAAAATTTTGTATCTCCTTACACAGCTACGGCTGTTCAAAAAGTGATAGATGCAGATTTGATTCCTGTTGGAAAACTGAATATGGATGAATTTGCTATGGGGTCTTCTACAGAGAATTCAGCGTTTTTTACGACTAAAAATCCGTGGAATTTAGACTGTGTTCCCGGAGGATCTAGTGGCGGTTCTGCTGCGACGGTGGCATCTAACCAGGTGTTGCTGTCTTTGGGGTCTGATACAGGGGGGTCTATACGACAACCTGCAGCGTTTTGTGGGGTTGTAGGGTTTAAGCCAACATATGGTCGGGTAAGTCGCTATGGCTTGGTGGCCTTTGCGTCGTCATTAGATCAGATTGGTCCTTTTTCACGTACTATAGAAGATACAGCCCATGTGTTGTCTATTATTTGTGGGCATGATGCACATGATTCAACATCGCTTCAAATGGATGTGCCTGATTTTTCGACGGCATGTATGGGAGATGTTAAAGGATTGAAGATTGCAGTTCCAGAGGAATTATTTGGAGAGGCTATAGATGAAGGTGTTCGTCAACGTGTTCAGGATTCTTTAGACTTATTTGTTGAGCAAGGTGCTAGTTATGATATTGTGTCGATGACGTCATTTAATGCCGCGTTGGCCTCTTATTATATTATTGCTCCAGCAGAGGCGTCTGCCAATTTGGCTCGGTTTGATGGGGTGAGATATACTCATCGTTCCTCGGATGGGGAGACTTTGAAAGAGATGATAGTGGCGAGTAGAGGAGAAGCGTTTGGGGAAGAGGTGAAGCGTCGAATTATGGTAGGAACGTTTGCTCTGAGTTCAGGCTATTATGATGCTTTTTACGTGAAAGCTCAGAAGGCTAGAACTGTAATGAGACGTGAATTTGATCGGATTTTTTCAGATTATGATGTGGTTTTATCGCCGACTACTCCTTCCGTTGCTTTTCCATTTGGAGCGAAGGAAGATCCTATGCAAATGTATTTAAATGATTCGGCGACTATTCCGGCAAATATGGCAGGGTTGCCTGCGGTATCCTTGCCTTGTGGGTTTAGTGATGGAATGCCAGTGGGTCTTCAGTTGGTGGGAAAACCTTGTGATGAAGCGATGTTGATTAAAATGGGTTATGCTTTTCAGCAGCAAACAGATTTTCATAAGCGGGATGCAGAGGGCTTTTCAAGATGACGATATCTGCTAATACTGAATTTGAAGTTGTTATAGGGATAGAGGTTCATTGTCAGTTAAAGACGCAATCAAAATTATTTTGTCCTTCAGCTAATGCGTTTGGAGATCAACCGAACACATTGGTGTCTCCTGTAAATTTGGCCTTGCCTGGGGCCTTGCCTGTGTTAAACAAGGAGGCTGTTCGTTTGGCTATTTTAGCCGGATTAGCCTTGAATTGTGATATACGTCAGTATTCGGTATTTTCTCGAAAGAATTATTTTTATCCAGACTTGCCAAAAGGGTATCAGATAAGTCAGTTTGATAAGCCTATTTGTGAAGATGGGTATTTGGATATAGATGTTGAAGGTGTTCAAAAGCGTATTGGTATAACGCGTATTCATATGGAAGAAGATGCGGGTAAATTATTGCATCAGGGGGCGGATTCTATTGAGGGGGCTACCCATAGTTTGGTAGATTTGAATCGTGCGGGGACGCCGTTAATAGAGATTGTGTCTGAGCCTGATATACGATCTGCTAAGGAAGCTCGTCTGTATGTAGAATCTTTAAAGCAGATTGTTCAGCATTTGGGTGTGTGTGATGGAAATATGGAAGAAGGGTCTTTGAGAGCTGATGCGAACGTGTCGATTCGGCCTATGGGAGACAGTGAATTTGGGACTCGGGCAGAAATTAAAAATGTGAATTCTTTTCGTAGTTTAGAGCGGGCTATACAGGTTGAGGTTAAGCGTCAAAAAGCCTTGATATTAGCGGGAGAAAAGGTTGTTCAAGAGACGAGAAACTATGACGAAGCAACTCAGACGACGACATCGTTGCGGGGGAAAGAAGAGGCGCATGATTATCGATATTTTCCTGAGCCCGATTTGCCGCCGTTAATTGTTTCTGATGAGCAGTTGCAACGGTGTAAAGAAGAGTTGCCAGAGTTACCTAAGATAAAAATGAAGCGATATAAGGATGAGTATGGGTTTTCAGATCATGAGTGTAAGGTGTTGATGGGGGATGTGGCTTTGGATGCTTATTTTCGTTCTGCTGTAGGCTGTGTGAAAAAGTCTGATCCTAAGCGATTAATTAAGTGGATAGTGGGCGATTTAAATGCCTTATTGAAGGATAAGAAGCAAGATTTTTCATCAACGACGCTTTCTTTTCAGAGGTGTGCAGAGATTTGTGATGCTATTGAGGAGGGGAAGATATCTGGGAAGATGGCTAAGTCTGTTTTTGAGGCTAGTTTTAGTTCCGATTCGTCATTGGAGATGCTTATAGAGGGTCTTGGTGGAGGTCAGATTTCGGATAGTTCGGAGTTGGAGAATATCGTGTTGAGTATATTGAAGCAAAATGAGGATGTTGTTGCAAAGATAAAGGCAGGAAAAACGAATTCGGCTAACTTTTTGATGGGGCAGGTTATGAAGGAAACCAAAGGGCGTGCTAAACCGGATGCGGTAAGGCAGATGATTTTGGATACAGTAGATACTTTATAGGTCTTGTGGAGTTTCCACCTTTTCGTTTTTGTAATGTTGTTTTAATAGGTCGGTATGGAGGTCAGAAAAGAGATTCTTCCTCACTTTCTGTATGCGGGTCTAATGTAGCTCATTTTCACGAGAAGGTTGATGAGGTTTTAAAAGCTAAGACTAACGATAGTTCGGAATGGAAGCAATATTTAAATGTTGAATTTAATGTTTCTTGTCAAAAAGTGATGGCTAATGAGTTGTTTTTGTTGGCTTTGGCAAAGGGAGTAGATGCGTCTTTGGGGGGAGTGGTGAAGGCTGGTAATTCAAGTGAAGATACGGGAGGTGATTCAGGGCAAGGTCTGGGACTTGCTATGTTTTGTTTGGTATCGCTTGTTCATCTGATGCCGACGGGTGTGTTTATGTATCGTTTAGGCTCTCTTTCTAGAACGTGTAAATTTAATTTTCAATTCTAACTTCTTTTTTTGTAAGTGCTATTTTGGTGTTTTAAAAGCT
>QFBQ01000006.1 GCA_003265885.1 Candidatus Marinamargulisbacteria bacterium SCGC AG-343-D04 | reverse complement strand
CTGTATTAAGACCCTAATAAAGTCATTAGAAAAATTATATAAAATTAACAATACGTTGACCAAAAGGAAGTCCTTTGGTATGTTTGTTTGAAACTAGGAGGTGTAATAGTGGCAGTAGCTATACGATTAAAACGATTTGGAAAGAAGAAAAACCCTGTCTATAGAGTGGTTTCAGTAGATCAGCGTAAACCTAGAGATGGAAAAGTGTTGGAGGAGTTAGGGTTTTATAATCCTAAAAACATGGAAGAATTGAAATTTAATGAAGAAAGAATTTCATACTGGCTTTCAGTTGGGGCTCAACCAACAGCGACCGTTAGAAGGTTGTTAGCAAGTAAGGGGTTTATAAAAGATATTAAACGGGTATCAAGTCAATTAAATGTTAAGAAAAAGGATAGAAAAAAATCGAATTCAGAAGATTAAAAAAATAGAGTATAATAAAAATATATAGAAATTGAAGAGGTGCAAAGATGAAAGACTTAGTAGAAATAATTGTAAAAGCGTTAGTAGATTATCCAGAACAAGTCGTGATAACCGAAACATCTGGAGAAAGCATTATGATATTAGAAATTAGGGTGTCACAAGAAGATGTAGGTAAAGTTATCGGAAAAGAAGGTCGTATCGCAAATGCCATTCGTACTGTAGTAAAAGCAGCTGCGGCTAAAACAAATAAAAAAGTGACGGTTGAGATATTAACCAATAACGATGCATAATTAAGGAATTTAAATATGGCAGAAAAACAAAAAAAACCACAGGTTATTTTAAAACGACAAGTTGTGACAAAGGCTGTTGTTACAGAACGTTTCAAGTCTTTTTTAAAGCATGAATTAAAAGAGAATATATCGTTTTATAAAAATAAAATAAATGAAAATGAAACGAAACTTCTTTCATTAGATAGCAATGATCCAGCGGCACATCAATTGAACGCAGAGATTAATGATGCCAAGAAATATGTTAATTCAGAAAACGAGCAAACAGGCTTTATTGAGGAGTTGAAATTAAATTCTCTTTATTCCCAGGGGCCTGTAGATGGTTTTGTAACAGTTTCAGTAGGTGATAATCTATATGAAAAGCTAGGTGGAGTTGAAGTGGTTGTTGAGGATGGTGTCGTACAAAAGATTTCTGCATCCCCTTCACAATTTGATAAAATCACAGCAAGCTAAGGTGTTACAGCTACACTGTATTACCTTATTTCCAGAGCAACTCAATCATTTTTTGCTTAAAGGATTAATAAAACGCGCTTATGAAAATAAGCGCTTTTTATTTAATACGGTAGATTTAAGAGAGTTTGGAAAGGGCGGGCATAAAAAGGTGGATCATTACCCTTTTTCACATAAAATGGGGATGTTATTAAGAGCAGATGTTGTCTTTGATGCAGTAACAAGTATTGAAGATTATAAAAACATGCGTATAATATATACTTGCCCTAAGGGAAAGGTGTTGAATCAACAACTTTCTAAGGCACTATTCAAGAGTAATAAAGATATAATATTAATATCTGGATACTATGAAGGAATAGATGAACGGATCTTTGATGTATTACCAATTGAGCGTGTTTCAATTGGAGACTATATAGTAAACAGTGGAGATTGTGCTTCAGCAGTTATCGCGGAGTCTTTAATAAGACAATGTGAGGGAGTGTTAGGCAACCCTGACTGTATTGAAGATGATACTCATTTTAATGAGTTATTAGAATCTCCTCAGTTTACTCAGCCTGTAAGGTTTTTAGATCAGAGTGTGCCAGAGATATTGAGATCTGGTAACCATAATGCAATAAAAACATATAAATTGCAGGAGGCATTAAAGAATACAGTGTTTAACAGACCCGATTTAATGGGGAAGAAACATGTAAATAACGAAGAGAAAAAATGCTTAACACGAATTATTAAAGAAATGGCGGTGAAAAAAAGTGACACATAAAATAATAGAAGACATAGAAAAAAGTCAATTAAAAGAATCTGTAGAAGATATCCAAACGGGTGATACAGTTATTGTCCATAAAGTTATCATGGAAGGTAAGAAACAGCGGATACAACGTTTTCAAGGAACTGTAATCAAGAAAAAAGGATCTCTTTCGAGAGCCTCTTTTACGGTTAGGAAAATTGTTGATGGAGTGGGTCTTGAAAAAACATTTCTTCTTCATTCTCCTTTAGTTTCTAAAGTAGAAATAGTAAAGAGATCTAAAGTTCGTCGATCAAAATTATATTATCTTAGAGATAAAATAGGTGCAAAAGCGAACCGATTAAAAGATAGAACAGAAAAGTAGATGATTAAAGTTGGAATTGTAGGGGCAACAGGGTACACAGGTATTGAATGTGTTCGTTTGTTACAACATCATCCACAAATAACGATTACATCTCTTTATTCGCATCAGGCCGTAGACAAAGATGTTGTGGATATATTTCCAGGGGCAAAGAACTTGCCTCCTAAATTTGAGGCCTTTGATCCTAAAAAAAAGACCGATCTAGATTGCTTATTTTTGGCAGTTCCTCATGGAACTGTTCATCCTATGATGTCTGATCTATTAACTTTAGAGTGTAAAATTATAGATTTATCTGCAGATTTTAGATTGAATGACTCCTCATTATTTCAAAAATTTTATTTAGAAAAGCATATGAATCCAGAGCAATTGACAGGGGTTCCATATGGTTTACCAGAAATCTATAAAAAAGAGATTAAACAGGCATCTTTTGTAGCTAACCCTGGTTGTTATTCAACGGCGAGTATTTTGGCCTTATATCCCCTGACTAAACAGGGACTTATATCAAATGCAGTGATAGATGCAAAATCAGGAGTAACTGGCGCTGGAAAAAAGGCCAGTGAGGGTACTCATTATTGCGAAGTAAATGAGCATTTATCTGCTTACAATACGAATGCACATCGTCATCAAGCAGAGTTAAAAGAGCATTGTCACTGCGATATTGTTTTTTCGCCACATCTTGTTCCGATGTCTCGTGGTATTATAGCGTCTTGCTATATAACACTGTCTAATTCCTTAAACTATGATGATGTTCAGGCAATATATACAGAATTTTACAATGAAGCTCCTTTTGTCGAGGTGCATGGTCTCGATCATAAAGCGACTACACAAGATAGCGTGGGTAGTAATACCTGTCATATTACATTAAAACAAGTGACAGAAAAAACAGTTATACTTTTTGCATCAATAGATAACTTGATAAAGGGCGCATCGGGGCAAGCTATTCAAAATATGAATTTGATGTTTGATTTGCCGGAAACGATGGGGCTTCCTCAAATAGCACTACGTATTTAGGAGATTTATATGGGTAAACAGAGTATAACTGATGTAGATGGTGTGTTTGGACATGCTATTCATGCAGGAATTAAAGAATCTGGTCTAGATTTGTCCTATATTTATGTGCCGAATGCAGTGGCGTCTGCAGCTGTTTTTACACAGAGTAAATTTTCTGCGTCCAGTGTTACCTATACCAAAAAGTGTGCAAAGCGACACACCTTAAAAGCCATGATCATTAACTCAGGTAACGCCAATGCGGCAACGGGAAAAGAGGGAGAAAGCCACACTAAAGCTCTCGCTCAATTAACATCAGAATATTTACAGATAAACCCCAGTGAAGTAGGGGTGGCTTCAACAGGTATTATTGGAAAAAAGTTGCCGATGGAATCCATCGAGAAACATATTCCCAATTTGTTTAAAAGTGTAAAAGTCAAAAATGGTGATAAAGTTGCCGAAGCGATCTTAACAACAGATCTCACCAAAAAATTTGTCACAAAATCCATGAAAATCGGAAAAAAAACCATTACTGTGTCAGGAATCACCAAAGGGAGTGGCATGATTGCTCCAAATATGGCAACAACCTTGGGTTTTTTGGTGACGAATGTTTCTGTGAACTCTTCACAATTGCAAGATTATTTATCAAAAGCAATCAAATGCTCTTATAACATGATGAGTGTCGATACAGATACCTCTACGAATGACATGGTGGTATGTTTTGCAACAGGACAATATAACATAGCCAGTAACGATAAAAAGCAATCTGACATGTTTCAAAATCTTCTAACAGAGGTATGTATAGACTTGGCTAAACTTATTGCAAAAGATGGAGAAGGTGCAACAAAACTTATTAGTGTTGACGTAAGACAAGCTGCGTCTGTAAAAGATGCACGAATAATGGCTAAAAACGTCATAGATTCACCATTGGTTAAAACAGCTATACATGGAGAGGATCCGAATTGGGGACGTATTATGATGGCGATAGGAAAAGATCCTTCAGTAAAGTTGAATCCAAATAAAGTATCTATTTATGTTGGAAAAAGTTGTTTGTTTAAACATGGAGAACCTACTTCTATTCAGTTGGGTTTAGTCAAAAAAGAATTGGCAAACTCAGAGGTAGATATTACCATCGATTGTGGATTAGGAACTGATAGCGCTAAAGCGTGGGGATGTGATCTAACAAAAGGCTATATTGATATTAATACGGAGTATAACTAACTATGATTATGAAAGATAAAATAGAACGAGCTAACATATTATTAGAAGCGTTTCCTTATATAAAACGTTTTTCTGGAAAGACTATCGTGATCAAATATGGTGGATCTATTATGATTGATGACGAATTAAAAGTGAAATTTGCTCAAGATATTGCCTTATTAAAATATATTGGACTGAATCCAGTTATTGTTCATGGAGGGGGAAAAGAAGTCTCGAAATGGATGGAGAAGTTAGGCAAGAAAGCGACGTTTATTGAGGGTTTACGAGTGACGGATGGTGAAACTTTAGAAATTACAGAAATGGTATTGGTGGGTAAAGTTAATTCTGAAATTGTATCTATGATTAATCATCAAGGAGGAAAAGCCGTTGGTTTATCAGGTAAAGATGGATCTTTGTTTACAGCCAAACGTATTCGATCTAAAAAAAATCAGGATTTGGGCTTTGTGGGTGATATTCAAAATGTAGATGAGTCATTGTTAAATACGGTGAGTGAACAAGGGTATATTCCTGTGATTTCTTCTATTGGTCAATCTAAAGAACGAGAAAGTCTTAATATGAATGCCGATCATGTTGCTGAAGCTATTGCAATTGCGTTGAAGGCTACAAAGCTTATTTTTTTAACGGATGTTCAAGGGCTAAAAATTGAAAAAAAACTTCAGTCTAAGTTGCACTTAAAAGAAGCAAAGGATTTTTTAAACCATGATGATGTTCAAGGTGGAATGTTGCCCAAATTAACCTGTGCGACCAAAGCCATAGAAAACGGTGTAGAACACGTACATATTATTAATGGAACAATTCCTCATGCTGTATTATTAGAACTATTTACCGATACAGGTATCGGAACGATGATTGAGCCATGACCAAACATTTTTTAGATATACAGTCTATAGATAAACCTGTTTTAGAAGAGCTGCTAGATACCGCGCTTGAGATGAAGCAAAATAAAAAGAGCTATTCATCATTAGAAGGTAAAACGGTGGGTTTATTGTTTGAAAAGCCTTCATTAAGGACGAGAGTATCTTTTGAAGTAGGAATACGGCAATTGGGAGGATCTCCCATAACATTACACAAAAATGAAGTAGGTTTAGGAGAAAGAGAAGACATAAAAGATGTATCGCGAGTATTATCGAGATACGTAGACATGGTGATGATTCGGACTTTTGATCATGCTATTATTGAGGAATTTGCACGTTATTCGTCTATTCCTGTTATCAATGGACTCACAGATGCATCACATCCGTGTCAGGCAGTAGCCGATCTCCTTACAATAAAAGAAAATTTTCAGGACGTGAATAGTATACATTGTACGTATGTAGGTGATGGAAATAATGTCTGCAGATCTTTTTTGGAACTGTGTGGAAAGTTAGGTATTAGCGCGGGCTGTAGCACGCCAAAAGGTTTTGAGTGTGACGGGTATGATTCTGAATATGATGTCAGAAAAGCGATCAAAAACTCTCAGGTTATATACACTGATACATGGGTGTCTATGGGGGAAGAAGAGAGTGGGAAGTCCATTGATAATTTTACGGGTTATCAAGTTAACGCAGAATTACTTAAATATGCCCCAGATAATGCTATCATATTACATTGCCTGCCGGCGCATAAAGGTGAAGAAATTACGGAGAGCTGCATGGAAGGTTCTCAATCACGGATTTTTGATCAAGCTGAAAATAGATTGCATGCACAGAAGGCTATTATGGATTATTTAACCCATTAGTTTTATAGCCTTTTTCATTTATACAGCATTAAGTGGGCTCAAAGTCACTATTCTTATTAAATGATCTAAAAGCAATATAATTCTCACGATACAAATTCAACTTCAAGCATTTCTTTAGGGTGAGAAAGCTCGTGATGAGATGTGTGTTGAGATAAAAATCCTAATAGGACTATGATAATTTCATTTTTAATAGCGATTCTTTTTGCTATTTCTTATTATTTAAAGAACGATACAAAAGTGTTGTTAAAGATAAACATCTAATCAAATATGTTCTATTGTTTATCATTTATTATTGAATGCTTCAGGTATAGATGGTATAACACTTATAAACACAAAAGTATCATATTTTTGTAGAATCTTCAGTGAGGAATTAAAATGGGAAAAAAATCAGTTGTTTTAGCTTACTCTGGGGGATTAGATACTTCTATCATGATTCCCTGGCTCAAAGAAAACTATGACGTGGATGTCATTGCAATGTGTGCCAATCTAGGGCAGGCAGATGAGTTGGATGGCTTAGAAGAAAAAGCTCTTAATACAGGCGCTTCAAAGGTCTTTATTGAAGATCTACGTGAAGAGTTCATTACAGACTATATTTATCCTACTTTAAAAGCGGGAGCTATTTATGAAGGAAAATATTTGCTTGGAACCAGTTTTGGTCGGCCTTTAATTGCTAAGCGAATGGTAGATATTGCCATTCAAGAAGGAGCCTATGCTGTAGCACACGGAGCTACAGGAAAAGGCAATGACCAAGTTCGGTTTGAATTAACATTTATGGCCTTGGCTCCTCATTTAGAGATTATTGCTCCTTGGAAAGACGATAAATGGAATTTACATTCACGAGAGGACTGTATCGCATATGCAGAAGAACGCAATATCCCTATAGTGCAATCTAAAAAACGTATTTATTCTGAAGATAGAAATATTTGGCATATTAGTCATGAAGGGGGAGATTTGGAAGATCCGGCATTATCTCCAAAAGAGGATGTGTTTACTCTATCAAATACCCTTGAAAAGGCTCCTGATGAAGCTGAGGAGATTTCTTTAACTTTTAAAGAAGGAGAACCTATTGCACTTAACGGTAAAAAATTAGACCCGGTGGCTTTATTAGAGGCCTGTAATGACTATGGATCTAAACATGGAATAGGACAATGTGATTTAATTGAAAACAGATTGGTTGGCATGAAATCTCGTGGTGTGTATGAAACACCTGGAGGAGAGATTCTATATGAAGCTCATCAATATTTAGAGCAATTGGTATTGGATAGAGAAACTTTAAAAATTAAGCATCAGTTAGCCATAGATTATGCAACATGTGTGTATGATGGAAAATGGTTTTCTTTATTAAGAGAGTCTTTAGATGGTTTTGTAGATCGTACTCAAAAAGACGTCTCGGGAGAAGTAAAATTGAAACTATATAAAGGCAATTGTGTGCCTGCTGGAGTAACAGCAGACAAAAGTCTATATCTAGATGATCTTGCCTCATTTTCTGATACAGAACTCTATAATCAACAAGATGCTACTGGCTTTATTCGGTTACTAGGTTTGCCTATGAAAGTTAAAGGAATGGTAGATCGTGACAACTAAAAAAGTATGGGGTGGTCGTTTTGAAAAAGAGTTAGATGATGACGCTAAAACGTTAAGTTATAGTTTAGAATCTGATAAAAAACTAGTGTTTTATGACTTGGCCGTAAATAAAGCTCATGTTAATGCTCTGTATCAACAAAAGCATCTGACTGAACAGGAGCATCATGCCTTAGTGACCTGTCTTGATCAGCTTGTTAAAGAGTTTAAAGAACAATCTTCAGGGCTATATGGCAATGACGAAGATATTCATTCCTGTATCGAGAGATTGGTCACAGAAAGATGCGGCGATGTAGGTAAAAAAATGCATACCGGAAAGTCTCGAAATGACCAAGTCATTACAGATACTCGTTTATATACGAAAGATTCATTAACATCATTAATTCAAGAAGTCAGAGAGTTGATTTCAACATTATATGAAAAAGCTACTGAATATAAGTCTGTTATTTTTCCTGGCTTTACTCATTTTCAACCCGCTCAACCTATTTTGCTAGGGCATCATTTATGTGCGTATATCGAAAAGTTTTTTAGAGATATACATCGTTTCGAAGAAGCCTTTAAAACTGCAGATGTCTGTTGTTTAGGAAGTGGTGCTATGGCGGGCAATAATTACAAACTGGATAGACAGAGTATTTCTGATCAATTAGGTTTTTCTTCATTATCTCGAAATAGCATGGATGCTGTATCAGATAGAGATTTTATCTTAGAAACTCTTTCTGCTTGTAGTATATGTATGACACATTTAAGCCGTTTTTGTGAAGAAATTGTTACCTTTACGTCTCCTATTGTAGGGTTAATGAATTTGGGAGATGATTTTACAACAGGGTCTTCATTGATGCCTCAAAAGAAAAACCCAGATGTAGCTGAGCTGATTCGTGGGAAAACAGGTCGTGTTCATGCGGCGTTTTTAGGGTTGCAAACAACGTTAAAAGGCCTTCCTTTAACGTATAATAGAGATTTGCAAGAAGATAAAGTTTATCTCTTTGATGCAGTTGAAACGGTTCATTTATCGTTGAAGTGTTTTAGAAAGATGTGTAAAACTATTGAAATTAATGAAGGTGCAATTCATAAAGCTCTAGAAAAAGGATATGGAGTTGCAACAGATTTTGCAGATTATTTAGTAGAAAAGAATGTGCCATTTCGAGATGCTCATGAGATTACAGGCCAAGTTGTGTTGTACGCAATTCAACAACAAAAACAATTGCATGAATTAAGCATTGAAGAGTTTCAGTCAATTTCAAAAGATATTAAAGAAGATGTCTTTAAAGCGATAACCTTTGAAGCATCGATTAAGGCTAAAAATAGCTATGGGGCAACAGCCTACAATCAAGTTGAAATACAATTAGACGAATTAAAAAGGAGAATAACATGGAACAATCATTAGTATTTATAAAGCCAGATGGTGTAGAAAGAGGTTTAGTAGGAGAGGTGTTATCTCGCTTTGAAAAAAGAATGATTCAGGTAAAGCGTGCTGAGTTAAGACAATTAACACCAGAAGAAGTAGACAGCCATTATGAAGAACATGTGTCTAAACCTTTTTACCCTTCATTGAAAGAGTATATTTTATCGGGGCCTGTTTTCTTGATGGTGTTAGAAGCTGAAAATGTTATTAGTATCATTAGAACGATGGTAGGTGTAACGAATTCTGCTGAAGCGGCTCCAGGGACTATTCGGGGCGATTTCGCATTAACTATGCAGAACAATATAGTGCATGCATCAGATAGTCCTGAAAGTGCTCAACGAGAAATATCAAACTTCTTTTAGTTGACTAGAAACAATGAAGATAATTGTTGGATACCTTTTACCCAAGGTATCTGAATACAGTCGCCTGATTTAGCTTCAGTAATTTCTTTATTATCCATTGTCCACATGCGTGTACAAGGAAGTATACAACTTTTAATTTTCGGATGAAGAGCTTCTAAAGTGTCTGTGTTTTTGATTGAAGAACTGCAATAGATGCTAATGCGTTTACCCTTGATGATATCAATGACTTGCCCCACTTTTGGGCGGTCCTCGCTGATAAGAGATATTTTTTTGTAACGACGTCTATCCGTTTGGTTGGCGCGGAAAAAACCAGGTTTTTGAGGACGCTGTCCACATGCTTTTAAGGTGTTAAATATATCTCTAGATGAGGAGTAATCATTTGGGTTAGAAAAATAAGCTTCTAGCGCATCTGAATAGGCTGTTAATGATGTCTGGAGGTAATTATCAGATTCTCCACGTGCATCAATGATCCACCCCTTACAGTTGCACTGGCATAGTTCAGGGATATCCATGAGAAGGCATCTGTCAAAATATGCAAACATAAAGTGCCCGTGATGGTTGTCTAGAAATGTAAATCGTCTTCCCGGGTAATCGTCATCTTCGGCAATACGATGAATCTGTTGGATACGTTCTGGAGTGTCGATGTCTGAAGAAAGCCCTGCGAGAAAACGTCTGTGAGAATATTGAATTAGGACAGGTCCTTGCACTTGGATATCATAGTCTGTATCCACTTTATCTTGGATTTCTAGAATAGAAGACTGGGGGAGATCTAACGATAGATTTTGACGGGAACACTGTTTTGAGAATGCTAAAATACTGGGCCAGTTGGCATTTCCCATTTCCGCGCAATAGGTCACTGGAATAGAGCAGTGTTCATTAAAATAGGCGATTAAGCCAACATCTTGAACACGAATGAAATCAACAGGGAGCTCCTTGATGCAGTGGACTAATGACTCGATGAGTGCCATGTCACGAGTTTGAATGAGTCCGTCACAATTAATGGAAACGTGTATAGAAGGATGCTGTTCTTTGCAAAATCTAAGTAGTGAACATAAGGACTCGAATTGATCGTGTTCTTTAGGCGTACTCCATGATCGTATTGAAATAGCATAATCATCTAAGATGATATGGGTGCATCCCCATGATACAGCACGAGAAATCTCTTCCTTAGAAGCTGCATATGTCATTATTTCTGGTTTTTTTAGTTCTGGCATGTCAAGATGATATCATAACCATAAAACAAGACAAGGGACGTGAATCATCATGATGCAGGGTATATTTATAGGGAATGAACTATGTGATGGCCGTATTGTAAATACAAATCAACAGTGGATCGCTAAAACCCTGCATGATAACGGCTTTTTTTTAAACAGATCTATCTGTGTGAGCGATGATGAAGATGACCTGAAAGACGTCATAAAGGAGACTTTGAAAAAAGCCCGTGTCATTATAACGACTGGCGGTCTAGGGCCTACTGAAGATGATAGAACAACAGAAGTTCTTGTGAGGACTTTAGGAAAAAATAGTGTGATAAATAAAGAAGTATTAGACGAAATAAGGAATTATTTTAAAAAAAATAATCGAAAAATGCCAAAAGAAAATGAGAAACAGGCGTTTTTCCCTGAAGGGTCTATTGTGATTCCTAATGCAAGAGGTACTGCTCCTGGATTTTATCTTCAACACGATGATGTGCATTTTTTTTGTTTACCAGGTGTCCCTAGAGAGATGAAGCCTATGGTTGAGTCTTTTGTTTTGGATACACTAAAAATGAATTGTTCAGATCTTTCCTTGAATTTAGAGACAAGTTTATATAAGTGTATTGGCAAAGGAGAAAGTCATTGTGCGGAGTTAATACAGTCAGTTTATCCTTTGCCTGAAGGATTATCTATCTCATTTCAAGTAAAGTTTCCAGAAATTCATATTCGTTTGCATATCAATAAACACATCGCTTTAGAAAAAGTGAGTAAGAATATAAAGCAAGAGATGACTCATGCATTAAAAGGGATATGCTTTAGCCAAGATATTAATATGACTTTTCAAGACTATATTATTAATAAGTTAATAACTCAAAAACTTAAAATTAGTGTTGCGGAATCATGTACAGGAGGTCTTTTATCTGCATTTATTACAGCAGTTCCTGGGTCTTCTCAAATTTTAGATTATGCATTAATCACATATTCTAATGATTCTAAAATGAAATTATTAGACGTGAATAAAGATACTTTAAATAGTCAGGGCGCTGTCAGTGAAGAAGTTGCAGAAGAAATGGCTAAAAACTTAAAAAGACAATCTGGATCAGATATAGTTGTATCAATAACAGGAATAGCTGGTCCTGATGGAGGAAGTGAAAATAAGCCTGTTGGGACGGTGTATGTAGGTATTTTCTTTCATAATGAATATCAGTGTTTAACATTAAATTTGTCTGGATCAAGAGAGATGATTCGTCAAAATACGGTTTTTAAAACAATGATGGCTTTAAACGATATGGTTAATTGCTGAATTTGGCACATACTTTAGTTATATAATTGAAAATATCTTGTAAAAAAAATAAATTTTTTATTTCCTAACATTTTGATAATATATTTGTATGACACTATCTATTGCTACTTACTCTTCTCGAATATTAGAGAAGTCTAATCATTTTTGGAGGTATAAAGAGCTAAACAGTGAAATGAGTCAAATGACATCTTATGTTAACAAAATGAAAATCGTGGATAGTGTAAACCAGAAAAAATATGAAGACCTACACTGGACGTATCTTCGTCAAATAGAAGGATGTCTTTGTAAGTCTGTTGATATAACAGAAGAATTAAATCAACAGCCTCCTAATGATGAAAAATTGGTAGAATTGATTGAACAAGAAATGAAAGATATATTTCATGGATCTTTTTATTATAATTTGAATCTTGATGTTAAAAAAGCTGCATCCAAAGCTAGAGCTTTTGTGAGTTATGTTGATCATTCTGGAGTATCTCACTTAAGTCCGTTTTATGGTTTTATATTAGATTCTTTTCCAGATCATCGCTCATATTTAGAAAGTCTATTGAGCAAAAATCAAGTGGAGTTTAATGAAGAGATAGATAAATTAACAGATAACCCTGTTGAGGATAACCCTAAATTAAGTTATCTGGCTTTAGGACACATTGAAAACAGTCTTTAATTAATTATTAATTAACTTCGCTAATACAGAATGCTGATCTATTTTCTGATTATCAAATCTGAAAATACTATTTGGATTAATTTTATCGACTTGTTCATTTAAACTGTTGTGAAGACTCTCTAATTTAAAAGAAAAAGGAGCGTTATTTGGAGAGATACAGAGCAATGTTTCGCCCACATTTAGATTGATTTTTGTTTCAGAAAAAATACTGTTGCCTATTTTATCTCGTACACATCCCACATAATCAACTTTCTTTTGGTAGTGAGTGAATTCATAGTTAATAGAATCTCGAAAAGGGCGATGATCTAACCCTCCAGAAGAAAAAGATCTGTTTGATATCCACGATAGTTGGTCTTTAAATGAGTTAAGTTTTTCTTGTTCAATAAGCGTATTATCTTTCATACATGAGTAGCAATAATCAATAGCCTGTCTATAGACTGACGCAGCATTAGCTACATATAAATTAGATTTCATGCGTCCTTCTATTTTTAAGGAGGCTATGCCTGCTTTTATCATTGAAGGTAGTTGATCGATTCCCATGAGATCTTTTGCATTCATAATATGTTCAGATCCAAGTTTTTCATCTGTTTTAGGATCACTTAAGTTATATTTGTGACGACAACTCTGAACGCAGCCACCTCGATTAGAATCTCGACCTGCAGAGTAATTTGAAATAACACACTTACCTGAATAACTAGCACACATTGCTCCATGTATAAATATTTCAAGTTCTATATCACTATCTTTAAAAATCGTTTTACAATCTTCAACACTTACTTCTCGGGCAAGGATAACTCGTTTAGCTCCATGGTTCTTCCAGAATAAAGAGCCCCATGCGTTACTTACGCTAGCCTGAGTAGAAACATGTAAAGGAATACTAGTGTAGTTCGTCACAAGTGTAGCAACGCCTAAATCAGAAACAATAACGGCATCTGGTTTAAGAGCATCGAGTTCTTTAAGATAATCGATAATAGGTTGGATATCATCATTATGGGCAAAGGCGTTTAACACCACGTAAACAGCTTTGTTGAGTTGTCGTGCATGTTTAATTAAGGTCTTGATTTCAGGTAAGGAAAAGTTATCAGCATATTTTCGTAAACCAAATACGGTGCCTCCAATATAAACAGCATCTGCACCAAAATGAAACGCAAGTAAAGCTTTCTCTAAATTTCCTGCAGGACATAACAATTCCGGTTTTTTTAGCTCTTTCATAGAGGAGTATCGTACGTAAAGATAGAGTCTTTTGCAAGTTCAATAGATTTAGCTTGTGACCAGTGAATAGATATGAAAAAGAAATATCAAGAAAAATCAATGCATAAGCAGCGATGTTTTTTACGATAACTACTAAAGACTACAATATCAGGAGAACAATTATGACAATGGATAAAATTGTATTATATTTTAGAGAGAACCCTTTAGAAAAAACAGAGCATACAGCATTTTCAAAAGAACATTACCAAAGAGCTCTCAATAAAGTAGTGTTTATGAGTATTTCATTTGTAGGCTTATCGTTTTGTGCGTTTTTCTATTAGTAAGATTGCCAGTGCTGAAAAGCTTTTCCAGAACTAATCGTGTGAACAATACGTTCTAAAGTTAAGTGTATAGAAGGTTCTAGTTGAAGTGAGGTTAATAACCCGTATATATTATAAATGATCCATTTTCCATAAGAGGATTCGGGATCTTGTAATGCGGTTATCCCTGCAGCAAGACTTTCATCTACTGATATATCGGGTGATTTAAAGTCATGGTTGAGAAGTGTTTCGTCTTCAAAAGGCTTTAAAAAACTTTCTGTGAGAGAGTCCGTATTAGAGACAATGAGAGGGCAACGTCTATCGTTAGGCGCTAAACAACTTCCTTCAACGCCTCGAATAAACATAAATGAATCACAATCAGGGACATGTTGGAGTAATGAAATGGTTTTTTTTCTATAAGCAGGGTGTGTAAACCCCGTTACAATGATGTGACGATGTAAAGATCTCATAGGACAACAAAATTTTTCTATAGTAGAAAGTAAGGGGCGTTTAACCATATTTTTACGACAGTCTTTTAATGCCCAAAGATCGGGGTGATATACAGATTGATCACTATATCCCCACCCTATATCCGGAGATAGAATGCGTGACGCAACTTCATCTAGCGATAAACAAGGATTTTTACCCGCCCGCTCTAATAGTTTATGACAGGTAATCCCAAACTTTGGGGATACATCATAACAGCCATGAAGACTGCTTGAATAACCTAGAGAAGCCAGCACTGGTGCTAAAAATAAGACCATATTAGGATGTCGGTTAAACCCGTCATAAGCAGTAGAGAGGTCAATTAAAACAGGGCAGTCTATTTTACGATACTGGGTACGAGAGTAAAAAAAGTTTAAACTACTCATATTTTCTAATTCACTTTCCTCTTTTAATCGTAAGGCTTCTAAAAATGCAGCGACAAGATGTTCTTGTGAATCAGGAGAAATCGCATATTCTAAACCTTTTAATATTTCTTCTTCAGAACAGTCTTTATGTTTGATGATCTGATGAATCAGGTGTTGAATAGGATGCTGGCAAAATACCGGATCAAATAAAAAAAAGCAAGGAGACGGAATACGTTGGCGAAAGTTCTGCTGAATATCTTGAAGAAAATCCTCTTCATCGGGGGTATTATCTAGCATTAAAAAGGCGACAAGAATTGTTGTTAAGGTAGTGTTAGAGATATTAGAAGAAAGGCAATATCTTTTTAATGATGCACAGTCTTCTTTGGAAAGAGACTTGCTCATACTTTTCCCAGTCCCTTTACGTTTAAGCAAAGCGATTAACTGTTCTTGGTCGTTTTGCATGTATACCGATGGATATAATACTGAATGGTTTCACGTAAATGAGTGTCAAAGGAAGACTGTGCTGTCCACTGAAGTTCAGACTCTAGTTTTGAGGGATCTATGGCATAACGCTGGTCATGACCTGGTCTATCTTTAACAAAAGAGATCAGATCACGATAAGATCCATTTTTTCTAGGATGAAGCGAATCTAAATGATCGCAAATCAAATAACATAACTCTAGATTATTTTTCTCGTTTCGAGTTCCCACATTATAGGTTTCTCCAGATTTTCCTTTTAAAAAGATGGATAAAATCGCGTCACAATGGTCTGACACATAAAGCCAATCTCGAACATTTTTTCCATCACCATATATGGGAATAGGGTTATGATTGAGAGCATTTCGAATAATAGTAGGGATGAGTTTTTCATCATGTTGATGAGGGCCAAAGTTATTAGAGCAATTGCTAATCGTCACATTCATTCCAAATGTATGATGATAACTGCGAATGATAAAATCGCTACTTGCCTTAGATGCAGAATATGGGGAGTTAGGAGCATAAGGGGTAGATTCAATAAAAAAGCCAGAATCTCCTAGAGACCCATATACTTCATCTGTAGACACGTGATGAAATCGAGCATTTTTAAAGTCAGGATGTAGTTCATGAGGCTGCTTCATCCACAAAGACTTGGCTTCATGTATAAGGTTGTAGGTTCCTTTGATATTGGTATCAATAAATATTTCAGGTCCATCAATAGAGTTGTCGACATGGCTTTCAGCAGCAAAGTGAAAAACAGAATCAAAATGATGGCTGTTAAAAAGATCATGAATCAACGCTTTATCACAAATATCTCCTTCAACAAAGTGATAGTTCGGAAGGTTTTCGCAACTGTTTAGATAAGATAAATCTGAAGCATAGGTTAACTTGTCTAAATTAACACAAAGAATACCCGGAGAGTGTTCAAGTAGGTGATGGATAAAATGGGAACCAATAAACCCAGCACCCCCAGTAACCAAGACTTTCTTCATGGCTTATCTTGAGCAATCATGGATAAATATTGACCATATTCGTTATTATACTTTTTAGAAAGAGACACAAGTTGATCATGAGAGATGAAATTTTTCCGATAAGCAATTTCTTCTAAGCAAGCTATTTTTAATCCTTGTCGAGATTCGATGACTTCCACAAATTTTGAAGCCTCATAGAGGCTTTCATGTGTTCCCGTATCCAGCCATGCAGTTCCTCGACCTAGAATTTCCAATTTTAGGGAATTCTGTTGTAAATAGGCTTTGTTGACATCTGTAATTTCTAACTCGCCTCGAGCGGAAGGTTTTGTGTTATGTGCAATGTGAACAACATCATTGTTGTAAACATACAACCCTGTAACGGCTAAGTTACTTTTGGGAGATCTTGGCTTTTCTTCAAGTTCAATGACGAGACCATCAGAATTGCACGTAGCAACTCCATAACGTTCAGGATCATTAACATAATGACCAAAAATAGTAGCGCCAGTATTTTTTGTGAAAGATTCTTGCAAGAGTTGAGGTAGTCCATGTCCGTAAAAAATATTATCACCTAAAATAAAGGTTACGGAATCATTTCCAATAAAATCTTCAGCCAATATAAAGGCTTGTGCGATGCCGTTGGGTTTTTCTTGAGCTTTATAGGAAATAGAGATTCCCAGTTCAGATCCGTCCCCAAGTACACGAACGAAATTGTCACGATCTTCAGGAGATGTGATAATCATGAATTCTTTGATACCTGCTAGCATCAATAACGATAAGGGGTAAAAAATCATAGGTTTGTCATAGACAGGAAGTAATTGCTTTGTAATAGCTTTTGTAAGAGGAAATAAACGTGATCCAGCTCCCCCTGCTAATATTAAACCTTTCATAAGAACCTCATTAGTAATGTAAGATATAAAATAGTATAACCCTTGAGCAATAATTCATCTAGTATCTAAGCTTTATCTTACATAGATATAAATGGTATACAGGCAATAAAAACATAGGTATCCGTATGATAATGTTTTAGAGAATAATGCAGAAGATGAAAACCATAAATAAAATACAAAAGGAATTGTTGATAGGCATAGTATCAGAGCATCGGTAGACAATATTGGAGAAAATGAAATAGTAGAAATCATAGAGCTTAAGCCTAAAACAAGTGTAATATTAAAAATATTAGATCCAATAATATTTCCGATAGCTAGAGACGTATTTCCTTTTTTGGCAGCAATAATACTCGTCGCCAATTCAGGTAAAGAGGTTCCTAAAGCAACTGCAAAAAGAGAGATAAATGATTTAGATAAGCCTAGAGTACTTGCAATACTAATAGAGGATTTTACTAAAAAGTGACCTCCCATAGGAAGTAACACGCATCCCCCAGTAAATATAAGTATATTTTTCAGAAGAGGAGAGGGTTTTATAGATGTAGTTGGAGCTATGTCAGATTCTTTTGGAATAAAGAACATATACGCTGCCATAAAAAAAACTACCATAAGCAAGGTTCCTTGCCAAAAAGGAATACTGTGTGTTGAAGGAGAGAAAATACAGAATAAGAATATAAATAAAGTGATGACGTAAAAGTTGATTTCCCGTCTTAAACGACATTGAGGAATAGATAGAGATCCTAGAACACCCACGGAGCCTAAAATAAGCGTAGTATTCGAAATGTTACTACCAATAATATTGCCTAAGACAATATCAGATTCTTTATTGATACTTGCTATAATATTAACAACCACTTCAGGAAGAGAAGTCCCAATAGAGACTAAGGTTAGACCTATAATAAGTTCAGAAATATGAAAACGTCTAGCAATGCCAGCGGCTCCATCGACCACTGTATTTCCTCCATACCAAAGAAAGGAAATACCTAATAGAAAAAGAAGGCTATCTAATGCAAGAGTCATAGCAGTAGTATAAGTGAATGGTAAAAAAAATTATAGATAAAAGATATTGCGTAAAGTGTGTTTTAAAATTTGAGTTAAAGCAGATCAGTAAAAGGGTTTTGCCCTCTTGCCGCTTTCTTTTGTAACTTTACTATCTCTTTTCGGATTGCTTTGCTAGGAGGCTGCTCGTTGTAAGGTTTATTCAAATTTAGCATAGCAAAAAACTTTTGAATGTGTTTTTTGTTTTCTGGTAATAGGGTGATAACTGTTCGTTTCCCTCCATCTTTTGGAGAGCTATGAGGAGAGCTGTTGTCGAATATGCAAGGTCCAAAATGATTGATAGGAGTAAGCTGTGTTCTCTTTGTTTTTTTATAATGTGTTTCAAGCGGAGATGTATTAATGCCGGGAAAACTGTCTTTTTTTAATGTCCCCCCTGTAACGACTAAAGTTGTTGAGTCTGAAGCTTTCTGAGTTGAATCTGTCCACATTTCTTGAATCCCAACGGTTATTTTACCTTTATGAGAATGAAAGATGCCTGTTAATGGATTATCATCAGTTTTGGAAAATGTGTTGATATATACCATGAATACCTCTCCTTTTTTTGGGGGAGATTTTTCAGAAATGTATCTAAAAATATTTTGCAAATCAAGAGGGAGTGTACTTGTATTTATGCGACCCAAAGCTTTTCCAGGAATAATGATTTGAGGACCATTTCTAAAGAAAACCTCCTCAGATTCTTTTAATTGAGCGACAAGATGTTCGTATGGATTTTGGGGGTCTTTTTGGAAATACTTTGTTATACTCCCTGGAGTGTGTGGAGTTGTATCTGTATCCTTACAGCTAAATAAAGGAAGATCTTCGTTTTGTTTTTTTACATTTCCTTTTTTAACTGTGGCTGAAGTTATGGAGTCATAAGCGATAGGGTTTGGAGAAAAGCATTCGTCATTTTTCCCCTGAGCATTGTCAATAAAACTTAATAAAGCAAGTCCTAGTCCAGTTTGAACAGCTGCAGATGAAAAAATAGTTGTGATAATGGCAGGGATAGATACTGTTAATCCTGGTGAGGATAAAACGCTTGCGGCTGTGCTGCCTAAAGCTACAATGGCCATAATTTACTTCCTTTTTTAGATTGTGTTTTTTTTATATTTTATAGTAAAAAAAATATAAAATTATTATATATAAGTTATTTATACTTTGCAATTACAAACATAGATCCTAGAACAATAAAAATACCAACACCATTTAAGATAGATAAGGTTTCATTAAAAAAGATGAATCCTGAAAGATACATCAATGGAACCCCAATAATACTTGAAGCAGAGCTAATCGTCGTATAGCAATATTTATAGCCTTTGGTCATTAAGACTTGGGCAAGAATACTAAGTCCTCCTACCAAACACATCCACTTTAGAGTTGTAAATGTAAACAAAGAGGTAGAAAGGTCTGCAAACGGAGCTAATATAGGAATGGATACAAGATGAAAAAATAAAACAATAAAGATAGAACTGTAATGATCTCGCGCACGTTTCAAACATAGACTCATGCCTGTATTAAAAAAAGAACCTAATAATGGAAAGATAACCCCCAAAGTTAGGGGTAATTTGTCTGGTCTAAGAATTAAAAAGAGACCTAGAAAAGATAAAGCTATAGCCCATAAAGAAAAGATGTGTGGTTTTTCTTTGAAAATTATCCGTGAGGCAATATAAGTCCAGATAATGGAACAACTAAAAAGCAGTGTTACTTGCCCAGGGTTTGAATATTTAAACCCTAAATAGAGGCAGGTCATAGCCGCAACACCAAACAGAGTTCGTCCAAGTAAGAAACGAATATGTTTAAAAGAGGGTAGTGGTTTTAAAAGATAAGGGATTAAGAAAAAGGGGCCCGCTATAAAGCGAAATAACATGAGCTGAGAAACGCTGTACTGATCTGTAAGATATTTGACGACAGAAAAGTTTACAGAAAAAATGATATGAGAAGACATAAGTAAAAAAACGCCAACAGTAGCTAAGGAAAATTTAAACTTTTGTTTCATTTCAATTAAACGGTATCACAGGTTTACGATGATTTCACGCGTATTGAAACATGTGAAGCCTTTAGATAGCCTATATGATAGTCATCACTATGTTTTTTTAAAATAAAACGTATAATAAAGATATGAATCGTTTATCCGAAGAAAGTAGCCCTTATTTGTTACAACATACAGATAACCCGGTACATTGGTATGCGTGGTCAGAGGAGGCCTTTGAAGAAGCAAAAAAGCAAGATAAGCCTATTTTTTTGTCGATCGGGTATTCAACCTGTCATTGGTGTCATGTCATGGCTCATGAATCGTTTGAAAATTCTGTAGTTGCAAACTTAATGAATGAGGCTTTTATAAATATAAAGGTAGATAGGGAAGAACGTCCGGATATTGATCAATTATATATGACTGTCTGTCAGATGATGACAGGCGCTGGAGGATGGCCACTAACAATCGTGATGACGCCAGATAAAGAACCGTTTTTTGCCGGAACATATTTTCCTGTAAACTCCTCTCCACATCGAATAGGGATGAAGGATTTAATTGTGTCACTTTCTGAAGCTTGGAATGAGAAACGAGGAGTTGTTATAAACGAAACACAAAAAATAGTACGATCTTTGCAGTTAGTTTCTAAGGATTCGTGTGAAGAGGTAAGTAAGGATGTGTTTGATAATGCGTTTCATGCATTTGTTTCACATTATGACAAAGAATATGGAGGATTTTCAAAAGCACCAAAGTTTCCATCCTCTCATCAGTTAGATTTTCTAATGGCATATTATCAAAGTACTGGTAAAGAAGACGCTATAAATATGGTAACTCATACATTAGATGCTATGTTTTTAGGAGGAATTTACGACCAGGTAGGTTATGGATTTCATCGTTATTCGACAGACCAAGAGTGGCATTTGCCTCATTTTGAAAAGATGCTCTATGATCAAGCTCAATTAATAATGACCTATTCAACGGCGTATCACATTACAAAAAATAAACAGTATAAAGACTGTGTAAATCAGTGTGTGAGTTATATTTCAGAAAGATTGCTCCATTCAGAAGGTGGAGGGTTTTCTGCAGAAGATGCAGATAGTGAAGGAGAAGAAGGTACTTTTTATATATGGAAGTATAGTGAATTAGAACGTTTATTAAATAAAGAAGAGTTTGATTATGTAGTCAAAACTTTCAAGATAACAAAAGAAGGGAATTTTATAGATGAAGGAAGTAGAAAGACAATTGGTGAAAATATCTTAAATCCGGAATATTCTCTAGTCGATGATAAACTATGGGAGAGTATTCGACAGCGCTTGAAGGTAGAAAGAGAAAAGCGAGTTGCTCCAGGGTTAGATGATAAGATTCTAACAGATTGGAATGGCTTACTTATTGCAGGTTTGGCAAAAGCGGGTCAGGCCTTAAATAACGATTCTTATATTCAAAAAGCTAAGGATATTGTTTTGTTTATTGAAAAGTATTTAGAGAAAAACGATAAGCTTTATCATCGTTTTAGAGAGGGGAAAAGTGGCATAGAAGCGACGATGTTTGATTATCATTTTTATGTCTATGGATTAATCGAACTCTATCAAGTATCAAACAATGAACGATACTTGAAAAAGGCACTGAAATATAATGAAGCTGCTGCAAAATTGTTTTGGGATACAGACAAAAAAGGTTATTTTATTTCACAATCAAAAGATTTGTTAGTGAAGCAAAAAGACAGCTATGACGGAGCTATTCCAGCAGGTAACGCCGTAGGATTTTTTAATGACTTAAAATTAAGTCACATTACACATGATGCAGAAAGGTTTGTAAGAGCGAAAGAAGGTATTGAAAGAGTAGCAGGAGATATGAATAGGTATCCTATGGGGTATACTTTTTGGTTGAAAGCCTATGTTGATTTAAATAATGGGTTACCTACATTAGTTATTACGGAGGATCTTACTATTGATCAGCAGGTTGAAATTGATAAGTTTACTGGGATTTTAATTCAATATATGAATACTCCATATTTAAAAACCGTGTTAACAACAAAAGGGTTTAAATCTATTAATGATCAAGCAACATTTTATTATTGTCATAATTTTGTTTGTGAAAAGCCAACGAGTGACTTTGATCAAATCATTAGTTTGCTAGAGAGTAAACATCATTAGTTTGAAATAAAGCAGAATATTTTTAAAGTTCGTTTCTTTCTTGTCAGTTTATGTTATATAATATTTCGAGTTTATTTTGGGTTTTAATTAATTCTTCAGTATGTATTTTCTCAGTTATCATAGTAGTGAAAGATTGAATTTTCTGAAGAATTCTAAGATGTAGATAAACTTAAATGAAAGGTTTTTGTTAAAATAGTGGTTTACTGTTGTAAATCATATAGCGTTTAACTTAAAATAAAAAATTGACATAAAAAAGTGTTAATGGGAGACTGTTTTTATGATATTTCTAGAGCTAGTACCGCGTGATTTAAATACTCTGATAAGTGATTCTAAACAGTATTTAGCACAATATACGGCCATAACAGGCATTAATATCCCTGATATAAAACGACTAGAAAACCGTTCATTTACTGCAGTAGAAAAAATGTTAGAGAACGATATCACTGCAATGCCACATATTCGTACTCAAGATTTTTCTTTAGACGAACATCTTAAAATTGTGTCAGCTTTATATGACAAAGGTCTTCGACATATCTTGCTTGTTTCAGGAGATCCAAGTAATGATCCCTTACAGAAAACCTATAAAGTAACACCGATGGAGTTAACAAAAGAGTTGAAAAAGGTGTTTCGTGAATTGAAGGTCTATTGTGGAATAGATCCCTATAGACAAACGATGCAACGTGAAGTGGCTTACGCTCTTCAAAAGTTAGAAGCGGGCGCAGATGGACTATTCACTCAACCATTTTTTGATTTAAATTTAGCAGAGGGTTATTTGAAGCAATTAAGTGTTACTCAGCTTTTTATGGGAGTGTCTCCGGTAATTACAGAAAAGAATAAATCGTATTGGGTCAATGTGAATCATGTTGTTTTTCCAGAAGTGTTTGAATATACGCTACACTATAATGCTACATTTGCAAAAGAACTCATTCAATTAACCCAATCTTACAAACAACACAACTACCTAATGCCTATTAAAATAGATATTCAAGATTACTTAGACCAGGTATTTAGATAAAAATTAGTTAACGTCTATATTTTCGTATTGCTTCGCATCTTCTTTAGAAATGGCAACACAGTGTACACCACTATCTACATGATGTGTTTCACCTGTAACGCCAGAAGATAAATCTGAACACAAATATAAGCCCGCTTTACCCACATCTTCTAAGGTAATGTTACGCTTTAAAGGAGACCGTACTTTATTGATTCGTAATAGAATGTCAGAACCGGCAATTCCCTTAAAGGCTAGTGTTTTAACAGGGCCAGCAGAAAGAGAATTGACTCTAACACCAATTTCTCCAAATTCAGAAGCTAAATAGCGTACAGAACATTCCAGTGCAGCTTTAGCAACACCCATTACATTATAATTGGGAACATATTTTTCTCCACCAAGGTAGGTGAGTGCTAAAATAGAACCGGATTCACTCATGACAGACTTAGCGTGCCTTGCAATAGCTACAAGTGAATATGCACTTACACCTAATGCTAAATCCCACCCTTCTTTATTAACATCTGAAAAATCGCCCATGAGATCTTCTCTATTTGCGAAGGCGACAGCATGAATAACAAAATCACAGGTTCCATATGTTTTTTTATAGGCTTTAAAAACCTTTTCGATATGATCCTCTTTAGATACATCGCATTCTAATACTAATTTTGAATTCATTTCTTCAGCAATAGGCTTGACTCGACTTTCCATGACCTCGTTAGCATAGGTAAAGGCAATGTCGGCACCCTGATCAGAAAGCTGTTTGGCAATAGCATAGGCAATACCACGTTTATTACTTACACCAAAAACAATTCCTTTTTTTCCCTTCATTAATTGAGTCATAATGTGGTCCTCCGCCTAGATAGTATACTACAGTTTAAGAAAAATGTTGTAATCTGAAAAGTTTCTTTTTTTCTCAAAACAAATCTATGCTACCATATCGCCAGATATGAAGATAGCGTCAGTACTTGTTTTTCGTGGAATTCCTATTCTGTATTCATACAGAATTCCAGATGAATTAAGTCATAAATGCAAAGCTGGTGTTCATGTTAATGTGTCATTAGGTCGCTCAGAAACATTAGGGTGTATTTTGTCATTATCAGATCAGTCTGAGTTTAGTAATAAGATTAAAGATATTAGCAGTATACATGAAGAATTGCCTACCTTATCTGAAGAGATTGTATCATTAATTCAGTGGTTTTATACCTATTATCAAACAACACCGTATAAGGCGTATCAAACCATTGTTGGAAAACGAAAATTAAGATGTATTAAGCAAACAAATCAAGTTCAAGGAAATCCATCTCCATTTTCTTTAAATGAAGATCAAGCAAAAACCTTTCAACAGATTACGGAATGTGATGCCTATTCTATGCATTTGATTCATGGGATAACGGGGAGTGGAAAAACGGAGATTTATATGCGTTTGGCTGAATGGGTTATCAAGCAAAACAAAAGTATTATTATTTGTTGCCCTGAGATTTCATTAACCCCGCAATATACAGCCCAATTTAACGAACGTTTTGGAGATTTAGTATCGGTCATACATTCTGGATTAACACCTAAGAAAAGAGATGAGGCTTATACACGGATTATTCAAAATATGACTCCGATTGTCATAGGCCCTAGATCTGCAATATTTTCACCCTTATCTCGCATTGGTATGATTGTTATTGATGAAGAACATGATGGATCGTATAAGCAGGAGAATCATCCTCGATATTTTACACATACGATTGCAAAAAAGCGTTGCGAATTTCATGGTTGTCCCTTGGTTCTGGGATCAGCAACTCCTTCTCTAGAGTCTTATAGCCTTGCGCGATCAGATACAAAGGATCTGCCCATTACATACAATAGTCTCAATAAGCGAGCGACAGGAAGTTCTTTACCGCAGATAAAGATTGTAGATATGACCTGTCAGCAAGACAAGACCGCGTTGTTGTCGCCGACATTGATAGATCATATTCAAGACTGTTTAGATCAAAAGCAAAAAACAATAATTTTAATGAATAGACGGGGGTATGCTCCCTATATTTCCTGTCAACAATGTGGAAAGATACATAGTTGTTCAGAGTGTCAACTCAGTTTTACCTATCATAAAGATAAAACATTTCGGTGTCATCGTTGTGATATCAAGCATCCTATGACCCATACGTGTTCTTATTGTAAAAAACCACGTTTAGCGTTTGGAGGTCAGGCTATTCAAAAAGTAGAACAAGAACTCTATCATCACTTTTCGGATGCCTCTATTATTCGTTTGGATAAAGATACGGCAAAAAATGCAAAACAAATGGAAGAACTTTTGACAGAGTTTAAGTCTTCAGGAGACATTTTGGTGGGGACTCAATTAATTGCAAAGGGGCATCATATAGAGGATGTTACCTTAGTGGGTGTTTTGGGAATTGATACTCAATTGAGTATTCCTGATTTTAGATCGTCAGAAAGAGCGTTTCAACTCTTGATGCAAGTGTCTGGTAGAGCAGGGAGAGGGGCAAAAAAAGGAAAGGTTGTCGTTCAGACTAATCAGAGTAGTCATTATTCGATTCAGTTTGCAAAAGATCATAATGTATCGTCCTTTATGGAAACGGAAAACGACATGAGGCAGTGTTTAAATTATCCTCCATTTTCACGGTTAACTAATCTTATTATGAGTAGTCCGTATGAGTCGTCATTAAAAACATATAGTCAGTCGGTAACACGATTTTTGAATCAAAAAAAGATAGAAGGATTATCCTGGATTGGGCCAAAACCAGCTCCCTTTGAAAAAGTAAGAAATTATTTTCGGCATCATATTGTGTTTAAGCATGATACAAAGTCAGAACAGGCTATTCGAGAACTGATCAGTAGTTTGCCAATGCCTCCAAAAGGGTGCAGAGTGATTCCAGACTTTGATCCACAGCAACTATTATGAGGAAACTAGATGTCTATTAGTCCGTTAAATGGGTTAAATACAAATGAGGCTATTCGTTCTATTTCAGACCCTGAAATACAAGGTGAGGATCCGGATTCCTCTCAAGAAATGTGGGGGCAAAAAGAGTTGGAGTTACCAGAAGATTCTTATGATTCGTATAGTGTTATTCGGTATTGGTTAGAAAGAAAAAAGTGTAATAAAGTGACCCGATATTTAGAAAATCAGGCGTATAGAGGTAAAGCCTCTATTTTTCGATCGTTCAAACATATAACGCTTCCGGAAGCGTTAATGTTTATTTATGTGTTAACACATTCTTTAGAAAAAGGAAGGTATAGGGCATTGTTAAGAGCAGATATGAACTCGATGACATCTCAATCCATGGTGTTTCATTTAAAGATTTACAAAGGGTTATCAAAAAAACTGCTTCATACTATAACCTTAACATATCACTTTAGATCTTTGACTGTAACATTGAATGAAGAAAACAAAAAAGTGGGGCGAGTAAGATATGTCATTAGAGGTAAAAAATGCGAAGAAATAGAAGGCGTCTATAAAGGAAAATCGTTGACCTTAGATCCGGTATGGAGTCCTAATAGAAAAGACAGGTTAAAGCAGGAATATTTTCGATATGGAAAATTTAACGCTAATTTAATCTATAATGATAATATAAAACATGGAAGTATAGATGAAAAAGCCAAGCATCATCATTTAAAAGTGAGACATAAAGATCTCATAAAGTCTCACTCAAAAGCTGTGATTACCAAATCATTAAAGATCGATGATATACGTGCAAATGTACAGTTAGTCTTTGAAAAAGGAATCTTGATTCCTGTTTTTGGAGTATGGAAAATGCACGTTTAACAATGATGAAGAGTATAAAATCATTTGGGATGAAGATCATGCAACGTTGTGTTGAACCAGCGGAAGGGAAATCTGATATTTTCTTTTGGTTTTCAAAGGGTTTAGGGGTGATTTATGCGATAGCATTTATATCGTTGATGCTTCAGTTTGATGGATTATATGGAGAAGGGGGGATACTGCCTTTTTCTGATATTTTAAGCACGCTAAAGAGATCAGGACTGTCGTGGTTTGATGTTCCTCATATTTTTGTTAGTACACATAGTGCTTATTTCTGGGGAGCTTTATGGATGGGGTTGGGTGTAAGTGTATGTATGGTTGCAGGCATTTTTCCTGTTATAACGACCAGTATGGCGTGGATTATTTATGTGTCTTTTGTCATGGTCGGGCAGGTGTTTATGAGTTTTCAATGGGACATTTTATTATGCGAAATAGGATTTTTGTCTATATGGGCGTGTCCGTGTATAAAACACTGGAAAAAAAGTAATACATTTTCGCCTCCAAATCTCGTACTATGGGCATTTTATGGCTGTTGTTTTCGGCTCATGCTAGCTTCAGGGCTTGTAAAGTTTTTAAGTGGAGATCCTTTATGGCCGTCTTTAGAGGCCTTATCGTTTCATTACTATACACAACCTTTACCTCATGTATTGAGCTGGTATGCGCACCAGCTTCCTTCATGGGTCGATAAACTGTCTTTGATAATCATGTTTATCATTGAATGTGGGGTGCCTTTTTTAATTTTTATATCTCATCGAACACGAAAAATTGCGGCATATAGCATCTTTTTTTTAATGGGGATGATTTCATTAACGGGAAATTATACGTTTTTTAATCTTTTAACGGCACTATTGGCGGTAACGTTGCTATATTCCAAAGAACAAAAGAGTGAGAAACAGGTGCAAGCACATAAGCAGATGACCAGAATAAGGTCTGGTGTAGCGATAGCTATTTTAGTGTTAAGTATTATGACGGAGGGGCTTCGTTTTTTTCCAAGGGTATTCTCGCCAATGTCGACAATAGTCACGCAATGTAGGCCTTTTTTACTATGTAACACCTATGGTTTATTTGCTTCAATGACTAGAACGCGAGATGAATTAGAGATTTTGGCCAGTCAGGATGGTCAAACATGGAAACCTTATCACTTTAAGTATAAACCTAATAGTAACGCAGATATCCCCAAATGGGTGTGGCCTCATCAACCTAGGCTGGATTGGCAATGTTGGTTTGTATCGTTGCAAGGATATTCGAGACAGTCATGGATAAATAATTTGGTAGAAGGACTGTTTGTAAAAAAAGAGGATATTGAATCTTTATTTTCATCGATTCCATTTAAAGATCCGCCTTCCTATATTGTGCTAACGACTCGTGCTTATCGATTTACAACGATGAGCGAAAAGAAAGAAACAGGGCAGTGGTGGGTATCGGAAAAAAGACAACAGTTTTCGCCTGTTTTTGAATTATAAATGTGATAAAACGTTTTAGTATAGCTATTTTAATTATAAGCAGTTGTTTATATGCTTCTCCTGAAGAAGTGTACTGCCAAAAGGCGATAGACGGAGATACGATAGTTGTTGAAAGTAAGGGGCAAAAAAAAGTAATACGATTATTAGGGATAGATACTCCAGAGTCACGAGAGAATGCTCATTTAAAATGGCAAGTAAATCATTGGAAAATCGATCGAGATAAACTCTTGAAAAAGGGGCGTGAAGCAACAGTGATTATGAAAAAAATATGCAGAGAAACGCCTCAGATGACGGTGGTCTATGATAAACAAAAATATGATCATTATGGCCGGGACTTAGCCTATATTTTTTTGCAAGACGGGACTTTTCTAAATGAGTGGTTGCTTCAACAAAACATTGCACATATTTTTATTCTTCCGCCAAATATAGCCTATCAATATAGTCTGCAAAAATCGTGGAAAAGCGTATCCCTAAATGAATAAACTATGCTAGCATAAAGACATGAAACCAATTGTTCTAATAACGGGATGTTCGTCAGGCTTTGGAATGCTTACAGCTCTAGAGTTGGCCGCTACCTGCCATGTGATTGCAACTGTAAGAAACAAAGAAAAAGAACGAGACCTATTTAATCACTGTTCGCATCAACAATTAAATATCGATATTCAATATTGTGATGTAACAGATCCTGAGTCTATTCAAAAAGTTGCAGAGCATATTGAAACGTCATATAAACGATTAGATGTTTTAATTAATAATGCGGGCTATGGTTTAGGGGGGTATTTTGAAGATTTAGAAGATAGTGAGATTCGTGATCTTTTTAATACCAATGTCTTTGGGTTACAACGTGTTACAAAGGCAGTCTTGCCCTTGTTACGGCAATCAAAGTCAGCAAAAATTATCAATTTATCCTCAATTGCTGGACTCACGGCATCTCCATGTATTTCAGCCTATAATGCGTCGAAATGGGCGGTTGAAGGTTTTTCTGAAGCCTTATTATTTGAATTATTACCTTTTAATATTGATGTTGTATTAGTGGAGCCTGGCCAATTTAACACCAAAATATTTTCGTCAAATTTACGTTTTGCAAAAGGGATGAAAAATCCTCAAAGTCCCTATTACAGTTATTCTCAAAAAGCGATGAAGAAATTAAATGGAATGATTCAAAAAGGCTTGGCAGATCCAAAAAAAGTGACCCAATTAATTGTTAAAGTCGTATTTAAGAAAAAGCCAAAAACACGATACCTTATAGGATGGGATGCCTATGTTAGGCTTTACTTGAGACGATTATTACCATTTGAATGGTATAAAAAAATAGTGGGGGCACTATATCTAAAACTTATGCATAAATCATGAGTGTTTAAGAGTTCCATAAAGAGGGTATAGGTAAATGTGCTCCACAAAATCTACGTATATACAGTCTGTATAGGGTTGTTCTGTGCGTCTACAATCCATTCAGATCCTATTATTTCGGTATTTCCTGAAAAAGTCATTAGAGGAAAATTCATAACAGTATTTGTAGATCATAGCCCGGATATAGAGTCGGTATATGTAAGTATAGGTACAGAGAGATCTGAACATGTAATCTTTAATGAAGATCAGCAAGCCTATATACATAAAATTAGAGTTCCTTCAGAGTTGTCATGGGGAGAACATAAGGTCTTTGTTGAGATAAAAGAAAAGACGGGGAAATCCTTGAAACGACAGTATCTATTTCGATGTATCAACGATATTAACGAGTCGACATACTTTGTTGAACAGAAGAAATCTCCGAATCCAATATCTACAAAGGGAATGATTTTAGGAGGATTAATGTGCATAATTGGAGGATATCTTTCTTTTTTAAAAAAGAGGAAAATACAAAAGAATATAGTGAAAATTATCCAGAAAGTGAGGCGTTTAAAAGAATGGTGTTTAGAGCGTTATTATCAGGGATGGTATAAGATTTCGAGTTATTTTGAGACAGGACTTGTGGGAACTGTATTGGTAAATATAGAGTATCATTCACGAGTACTTCGAGCACAATTAAGAAAAAAAATGGGAAAAAGAGATTCTCAAAACAAAAAATGGAGATTTGTAGCGGCCTACATTGATTTGATTGAACTTATTATTCCTCCTTTATCTAAAACGACAGCATTTACGGTGAATATTTCATTAGAGTCTATTATTGCAGTTGAGCATATTGAAAAAATGTTGGGGTATCTCGATTTAAGTTATATTCAAAAAAAATATTTAAAGTCAGAGTATATTTTTATGGAAATAACAGGAGAAACGAGTATTTTAAAAGAATTTATTTTGATTAATTATTTATTTGATCAAGACGGAGTATTGCAAGTCAAAAAAACAGCTGTAAAACATTCAAAAAGTCCAGGGCAGGTAGTGAATCATCGATCTTAACATAGACGGCTACCTAGAGGTCTTTTATAATTGAATTAGATGTTCACTGTATTTAAGTCCTTAGGCAAGAAGATTGTCCCCTGTCCTTCATGTGGAAAGCGTTCCAGGATTCCAGTTAAATTAGGCCAAACCATTTTGGTCACATGCCCATTTTGTGAGAATAAATTTGAGATTATGTTTGAGGGACCTATGAATTCTTTGAAGCAACTTTTTTCAAATCCAAGAATTACTTCTCCCTCATCACGGTCATCTCTGCAAAAATGGATGCCATTTATGATAGGCGCTGTCATTATTTTAATGATGAAAACATGTTTTGTATCGCCTATACAAGAGTCCCCTGAAAACCCCAATCAAAGACCTCAACAAGAGAGTCAAAAACTATTTGAATTATAAGGCAAAGAGACGATGATCCTCTTATGGAACATGTGATCTGACTAGCGTATAATAATAGCAATGTCTGATTATTTAACGAAGCAATTAAGCACTCCGATAACCCTTCAATGTGGCGCTACATTAGACGATGTGACAGTCGCCTATGAATGTTTTGGGAAGCTAAATGAAGCTAAAGACAATGCGATAATGATTTGCCATGCTTTAACAGGGGATAGTCATGTGACGGAATCTGTAGAAGCCCCAAAAGAAGGGTGGTGGAATGATATGGTGGGGCCCGGAAAACATATTGATACGAATAAATTTTATGTTATTTGTTCAAATGTGTTAGGGAGTTGTAAGGGGAGTATGGGACCGGGGACGATTAATCAGAAAACGTCTCAAAAATATGGGCTTAGTTTTCCAGTGATTACAGTTAAAGATATTGTATCTGTACAATATCAACTATGTATAGAGTTAGGGATTCCTTCTTTGTATGCAGTTGTAGGTCCATCTATGGGAGGCATGCAGGCATTGGAGTGGGCGATATCGTATTCGAAGTATTGTAAACGATGTGTAGTGATTGCATCATCTTCTTCATTATCTCCACAAGCACTTGCATTTGGAATGGTGGGGCGAAATGCTATTATTTCGGACAGGTCTTTTAACGAAGGAAATTATGACGAAGAAAAACCTAAACAAGGTTTAGCCATTGCGAGAATGATTGGGCATATTACGTATTTATCAAAAAAATCTATTACAGATAAATTTGGGCGTAAGTTACAAGAGAAAAAAGAATACAATTATGAATTGGATTCAGATTTTCAGATAGAGAGTTATCTTCATTATCAGGGAGATAAATTTGTTGAAAGTTTTGATGCAAATTCTTATTTATATTTATCGAAGGCCTTAAGTTATTTTGATTTAAGTAAAGAATACGGATCTTTGAAAAAGGCCTTTGAAAAAATATCAGCTTCAATGTTATTTATTTCTATTTCATCGGATTGGTTGTATCCTACGGAACAGTCTAAAGAGATGGCGAGAACCTGTATGAATATGAACAAAAAAGTGACATTTTGCGAAGTAGAATCTGATTACGGACATGATTCCTTTTTAATTGAAGTTGATAAATTTGGAGAGGTCATTCATTCGTTTATTGAAAGAGAGTTATGAGTCATATACAAAATGAAGATATTTTAAGTTATATTTCAAAAAAGGATCAGGTTCTAGATTTGGGGTGTGGAGAAGGAGACCTTTTAGAGTTGTTGAGAGATAAAAAGTCTATTGATGGGTATGGCATTGAAAAAGACCCTGGAAACGTGATGAATTGTATTCAAAAAGGCTTATCTGTATTTCATGGAGATATACAGGAAGGGCTTTCTCAATTTCCAGATCAGAGTTTTGATACGGTGATATTGTCACAGACCTTGCAACAAGTTCAGAACCCCTTAGAGGTTATTCATGAGATGTGTCGAGTAGGGAAGGTTGCGATAGTCACCTTTCCAAATTTTGCACATTGGAAGACACGATTTCAGCTTTTGAAAGGGATTATCCCTAAATCAGATGCGTTGCCTTATGAGTGGTATAATACGCCTAATATTAGAGTAGTGAGTATTAAATCATTTAAGAGAATATGTAAAAAAGAGAAAATACGCATTTTACATCAAAAAGCTTTTTCGTCTACCAAACGTTTGGCATTGCCATTGTTACATAATCTATGCGGACAAAGAGCTTTATTTGTTATAAAAAAGGAGTAATATGACAGCAACAATATATCAATTTTTTAATGGAAATATGGACAATTGCCAATATGTTATTGCAGATGATGAGACGCAGTGTTCGGCATTAGTAGATCCAGCATGGGATGTTCCATTTTTGTTAGATAATATTCAACGAAATAAACTGACATTAAGCATGATCTTGTTAACGCACGGCCATTTTGATCATGTAGAGGGGGTAGGAGAGTGTTTAGATCGATTTAAGGTCCCTGTTTATATGTCTTCACAAGAGATGAAAGCCTTAAGGCCGCAGGGGATACCGATACAATATACAGAAGATAATGAAGAAATACAGTGCGGAAATATAGAAATTAGGTGTTTGCATACGCCGGGGCATTCTCCTGGGGGGCAGTGTTTTGAGGTGGATCAGCATTTAATTACAGGAGATACCTTGTTTGTGGATGGATGTGGCCGATGTGATTTACAGGGAAGTGATGTGGAGGACATGTATCAGAGTTTAGAGAGGTTAAAAACCTTGCCAGATGAAACGATTATTTGTCCGGGACATAATTATGGACCGAGTCCTACGGATACATTAGAGAATCAGAAGAAAACGAATCGATTTTTGACCTGTGATACTAAGGAAGACTTTATACGAAAACGAATGAAGACAAAGTAAAGATGAGTTAACTAGATTGTGTAAGCTTTACGAGTTTTGAATCTGCTACGAAAGCACCAAACGGAATAAGTGAAGCAATAAAAACCCCAATACTTAATTGGGAGTTAATTTTCTTTTGTTGCCACAGGATATATAGAGCTGTACAAAAAATAAGGGTTAAGACCCCGTGTCCCATACCAAGTACTTTGTTAACTATCATAATATTAAGTCCATATTTTAAGGGCATTCCAATAAAGAGTAACAACAAGTAAGAAATACCTTCAATTAAAGCAATCATCCGTAGATGATAAAGTGTGATAAATTTCATAACGAGGATTATCTTAGTATGAATAATAAAATTGAGCAAATTGATAAAAAAACAGACCTGGTAATCTGAGGGGAAGCTGTCCCCTTCCTAACCAATGTCTGAAAGGAACGATCGACATCTTACGAGACGAAGCCGAGTAATTCTTATTCTTGTTTTAAATTCTCCCAGCGCCGTTTAAGCGATCACATGAAGGCAGTGGCTGGCGCAGGCTCAGAAATCACCTTGTTTGAGTCCCGGAGGGGCGAGTTGTGGGCTCTGCGCTTGCGACAGTCTCTGACTGATTGTTAGAGCGCACTAGGTGCAAGCGTTTTTTTGCTTCCTTTTTTTGCGCGACAAAAAAAGCAGGCCGGAGTTGTTAGGGGGTGGCAGTCCCCCTAACCTGGTCGGCAAGGAAAGATCGACATCTTACAAGGCGAAGCCGAGTTAATCTTTAGGGAGTTGTCGATGCTCCCCGTCACAATAGGGTTTATTTTTTGAATATTTACATTGGCATAAGGATACAGAACGAGGAGATTCAATTTTAAATCGTTTAGGGCCAAAAGATGTTCCTTTATGAGCTCCATCACAAAATATTCCATCCTGACTACGCCCACAATTACAAAAAAAATAAACTCCTGGGTCTAAATTTAGGTGTCGGGATTGTCGCGCAAAAATATGTGGTTGTTCTTCTGTTGTCATGTGAATAATTCCTTTTTATATAGATATTCCTATCATACTATGGGTATAATACCCTATACAATAAATGATAGATAAAAAAGGGAAAGATGTGTTATGACATCACAGCGATGGGCGGTATTTCAGACCAATACGACAGAGAATATAGATGAAAACAAGCGACATATAGAGCGTTTGCTAGAGTCTGATGATGCCATTCAATCAGAGGTGTGGGTATTTCCAGAATGTAGTGGGTATCGGTATATGGGGAAGGGCTTGTTAAAATTTTTCAAACGTACAGACAACATTGTTCCGTGGTTTCAGGAACTGGCAAAATGCCATCAAAAGTGGCTTATTATGGGGAGTTTTTTTGAAAAGGTAGAGGGACAGAGAAAAGCTTATAATACCTGTGTAGTGATCAACCCAGAGGGAGATATAGTAGAGACCTATAGAAAAATTCATTTATTTGATGTTGATGTAGAGTCTATTTCTATGCGGGAGTCATCGGCATTCTTACCTGGAGATTCACCTAAAATAGTACAGATTGGACCATTTAAAATAGGCTTATCGATTTGTTTTGATTGCCGATTTCCGGAGTTATATAGAGTGTATGCAGATGAGGGCTGTGATGTTGTCGTTATACCGTCATCATTTACGACCCCTACAGGAATGCTACATTGGCATACCTTGTGCAGAGCCAGAGCTATAGAAAACCAATGTTATGTAGTGGCCCCCAATCAGAGTGGAATAGGGGCTAATCAGGTTCCAACATACGGACATTCTATGATTGTTGATCCTTCAGGGAGCATAGTTCAAGAGGCGCCCCAGGAAGGGGAATCTGTGCTGAGTTATGTGTTAAAAAAAGAGTGTATTCAAGCCATACGACATACTTTTCCTGTTTTAGAGTGTAGACGAATAGGTAAAGGACGGAGTATCTAAATCAGAAAAATTCATTTATAATGTAACGAATGTTGTTATTCTTTGTAATAGTATTAAATGGAATCATCGAAGGCTTGACTGAGTTTATCCCTGTGTCGTCTACGGGGCATTTAATTGTGTTAGATTCTATTATTGCATTAGAGATTGGGCATGTAGAAACGTTTCAAATTTCGATTCAATTGGGGGCGATTTTGGCTGCTTGTTTACATTATCGAGAAACATTTAGGGTTATAGTGTTGAAATGTAGAGAAAATATATCATTTTTCAAAGCATTATTAGCGGCGATGTTACCGGTATTTGTCATTGGATTTTTGGCCTATGAGAGTATAAAAGCACTTTTGTTTCATGCAACGCCGGTGGCAGTAGCGTTGATTGTGGGGGGTGTTGCGATGATTCTTGTCGATCGTTTTCAGGCCCGATTAATATGTTCTGAAAGTGCACAAGATGATTGGCCAGAGCCCACATTTAAGCAAGCGTTAATGATAGGGTGTTTTCAGGTGTTGTCATTATGGCCAGGGATGAGTCGGTCAGGTAGTACGATTATAGGTGGGGTTGTATCTGGCTTGCCGTATAAAAAAGCAGCCGATTTTTCTTTTATTTTGGCGGTACCTGTGATTGGGGCTGCGGTTGTGTATGATTTGTTAAAATCTGCATCGGAATTATCGTTAGCTGATGTTGGATATATTGGGTTGGGGTTTAGTATTTCGTTTTTTGTGGGAATACTAGCTATTAATGTTGTGTTGAAATGGATAGAAAAGTGGAAATTGACACCGTTTGGAATCTACCGAGTAGGGTTAGGTTTGCTTGTTTTATTAATGCAATGAAGCGTTTTTCGTTTTATATATGTTTGGTATGTTTGTTTACAAGTGTAGAGGCTGTAACATTAGAGTCTATTAAAGATATTCATGGAGCCTTGGATGTGCCACGTTATTTTTTAACACGGACGATTAATATTTCGGATCAGGAATCGTTGTATTTTTTTGTTATTGAAAACTATGCAAAGAAAGGGCGCTTGGATTTAGCTATTGAACTGATAAAAACCTTGCCAAAGGATTTAAAAGTTGCTCAAAAACCACTATATATTAAGGCTTTTTTAACGTATTACAATCAGTATGGTACCGAGGATATTCGCAAGTATTTTTCTTCTTTAAGCACATCCAATAAGCCGTATGTTATAGAACGGTGTATCTTAGAAAGTATTAAAAAAGAAAGTCAAGAGGATGCGGAGCTATTTTTAGCTGAGATAGAACAAAGTTTGATTTTTTCAAGAGCAGCAGTGAATGTCGTAAAATTTCTTGTATCACGTGATGAGATTCAAAAAGCGTCTGAGATCGTAGCGTCGATAGAGTTACAAGCACAAAAAGATGAAGCTATCATGGCGATGGTGAAGCGATTTGCTGATTATGGAGATAGTGAGGAAGTGTTGAATGGGATAGAAATGATAGTAGATACGCGATTTAAGGAAAAGTCATATAGAGAATCGGGTATTATTTTTGCTCAAAACAAGGCCTTTAATACGGCATTAATGTTGGCAAATAAGTGTGAGTCTCAGTTGAATTATGAAACAGTAATGGGGACCTTGATACAGGCGTTTGTAGATGAAAATCGTTTTGATAAAGCGATAGAAATAGCACAAACATTAACGATAGAGTCCATCAAGGAGAAAGCCTGGATGATATTGGGCTTAGGTTTTGCAAAAGCAGGTAATTTTGAGTCTGTAGATAGAATATTATCTCAAATGACGGATGTTAAATTGAGATTCGAGTTTATTTTGGAAGCATCATTAGAACTGATACGGTATAACTATATTGAAGAGGCGTATGCATATATTCAATCGTTGCCAGAAGAGAAACAATTAAAGCCTTTGGTAGCCATGGCGCGAGAGTTGGGAGGAGATAAGAGTTTTCATTATAATCTACTGCTTTTACAAAAAACTTCGAATGATGAGTTATTAAATGAGAGTTTGTCATGGTTTGCAATAGGTCTTGCAGATAAGGGGCGGACAGACAAGTCGATGCAGGTGATAGACTTGATATTAGACGAGGATATATATAGAGAAACGATTATATATATATTAACAGATATAGCGGATTTAAAAGACAGAGAGACGTATAAGGCCTTGTTAGAGGATGATATATTACGAAGTGATTATATTATTGAGTCATTATCGAAAGTGGAGATTTTGTCATCGGAGCATATTTCTTTAATAGAAGGCGTGTTATCAAATAAAGAAACATTGGATGAGGATAAGTTTTATCTTCGTCTTAAGTTATGTGATATTTATGTAACGATGGGACAAAGCAAAGATATTGATAAACAATTAAAGTATTGTAAGAGAGAACTGATGCGTTTAGATGTGGATGTAGATAGTGAGTTGTTTAGACATTATTTAACTTTATTAATTCATCAGCGTCAATTTAGTGTTGCGTTACAGATGATGGGGAAGTATCCAGACAAGCAGGCTCAGTTATTATTCTTTGATTTATTTGAAGGTGTTGAAACAGAAAAAGATATAAAAACCTTACGGAAACAACTTCAAGTCTTTGCGAAACGGTACAAGAAATGATAAAATAAATGTTCACAACTGAAGCGGGAGTAGCTCAGTTGGTAGAGCGTCAGCCTTCCAAGCTGAATGTCGCGAGTTCGACCCTCGTCTCCCGCTCCATAATGTTCATGTTCAGTAAATTTCATAAAAAAGTCATCTGAATTAAAGCTTGCAAAGCACAACCTAAGCAGGTTGGCAAGTAAACCACAACCCCTTACGAGGCGAATCCAACTCTCTCATAGTTAAGTAGATCTAAGCACTAATAGCAGAAAGAGATGCTGATTTGAGAGACGATTCATGTTCGATGATATCGTCAAAAACCTTAACGATATCCTGATAGCATTTAACATGAACGAGTTGGCTTCGGAACTGTTTAGCTCCATAAAAGCCTTTGACATATTGGAGCAGGTGTTTTCTAATTTCACGTGTTCCGACAAGTTCTCCTTTATCTTCGATTAAGTATTGGGAGTGTTTGAGAATGATGGGTAATTTTTCTTGGATAGTTTTGGGGGCGTCATGAGGGGAAAAGGTCCAAGGGTTTCCAAAGCTTGCTTGGCCTATATAAAATCCGTCGCAATTTTGGCATTTTTCCATGCCGTCTTGGTAGGAGGTAATCCCTCCATTGATGATGAGAGGAATATCAATGTGATGTTTGAGATCATAAAGGTAGTTGTGTTGAGCGGGTACGTTGTAAGGTTCAGCGTAGGTTCTGGCGTGAACGCAGAGCATGTTTGCTCCGGCGTTTTGGGCTCCGATAGCAAAGTCTGTGAGGTCGTCAGCATTTTTCAGACCTAGTCTTGTTTTAACGGAGACAGGAAGAGAGGTGTTTTGAGCAACAGATTCTATAAGTTTAAAGGCTAAGTCAGGTTTTTTGCGTAAGGCGACACCATGTTCCGATTTGACGACACGTTTGGAGGGGCAGCCCATATTTATATCAATGCCAGAGAAGCCCATATCTTCACAGAGTTTAGTTGCTGTAATGAAGGTTTCTGTATTCTTTCCAAAAATTTGAGCAAATACAGGTTGTTCAGAAGGATGGAAAGACAGTTTCTTACGCAATCTTTCGGCCCCAAACGATAAGCCATCTGCAGAGGTGAATTCTGTTACAGTGACAATTTCTGGATTGATTTCTTTACAGATTCGACGAAAAGCAGAGTCTGAATATCCGTCCATGGGAGCCAATCCAATAATAGGTTTTTTTAGTTCTTTCCAGAACGACTTGTGTGTCATAATGGAGAAAGTCTACAAGATTTTAATAGTTTATGCAAAAATATAGGTATAATAGTCAATTTTAATTCATATAAAATTATATTGAAAAATATCGATGCAATTTTTGGAATAGTTTAAACGATAAGAATGTAAACATCAAAATTTAGGGGGCTAAAAAAGAAGATTGGAGAACAAGATAAATGTCAAGTGTAGCAAGACCTAGATCCGCAGGAAGTAGATCCGCAGTAATACCACTAAATACTAAAAGAAATTCTGGAGATGATAGTTGTTCTTCTTGTTCTAATGGTCTTTCTCAAGATGTAGTCACTCTCGAATCTTCACCAACATCTACTGCAGCTTCTACTACCTCAAGAGAAGATACTAGTGCCGGTGCTGATATATCAGATCTTAAGGCCTTATTAGCTGAACATAAAAGAATAAAACCAGAGTATCAAACCCTCATTGAAGAGATTGAAAATGATATGCAAGTAAGAAAAAAAATAGAGGATAAGCTTCCTGATAGTTGGAAAGAAATGACGAAGAAGGACATAATCGTTTCATATTTAGTAGAAAAAGCAAAAGAAACCCGTGACTCAGACTACAATGTGACATTAAATCTTGACAATACAGACCTTCCAGATGGAGTTACAAAAGATACCCTGTGTAATGAAAAATGGATCAAAGATTTATCCATTCATTTAGGTTTTACAGGAAACCAATCTTTTATTGATGAAGGAGTTTATTCAAGCGATTCAGAGGTCGATTCAGATGGCGATTCAGATGTCGATTCAGGTGTTTCAGATGGCGAGTTAGTGGACGATGAACCTGTTTATGACGAGGTAAACCAAGATGGAACCATTGCTAAAACAATAAGTGAACTCAATAGAATCATAAAGGCAAGCAGAACTGATAACGTTCATAAACTTACTTATTGGGATATAGCAGACGGAGGGGTTGTACGGAAGCCTTCATCACGCGATGATGACGCCGCCGCAAAAGAAGAGCTTGAAAGTGAAATACGAAGACTAAGAGAAGCAAATAGTCTATATGAGACACACGAAGATGTACTTGGTAAAGAAGGACCTGGTAGTCAATTAAAGAAAACGATTGAAGCGTTTAATAAAATCCATTTCGAGAATACTGTTGCTGAAGAGGTCTCGAAAGTTGATCAGTTTGTTACTAAATATCGAACAGTTGTGGAAAAAGATGTTAATCTTATTAAATGGATAGAAGATTCTCATCAGATAGAGCTGTTAGCAAACGCAGACAGGGATTTGAAACAACTAATTACTGAACTAAAAGCAAAACAAGAAGAAAGAAAAAATCAAGCACTTTTAAAAAAGTTACTAGCAGCAATAACATCAGAAAATAATGATGAAATATCTGAAATAGTAATTGATCGCGAAAAAACAAAAGAAGCTCTCGTAAATAAAGTTGCTGGAACATTGAAGCTTTCTTGTAACTTTCCCGATGAATTTTATGAAGAAGCTTTTAATAGCATATGCGAGAAGATAGGTGAATTAGAAGGGCATGAAGTAGTCATGGAATTAGAGTTGGAATCTCCATCTCCATCTCCATCTTCAGATAGATCTCGCTCTACAACTCCAGTTACAGTTACATCTCCATCTTTAGATAGCCCTCGCTCTGCAACTCCAGTTACAGCTCCAGTTACAGATGCAATTGATCAACCAACCGCAATCGCACAAAATCAAAAACTTTTAGAAGAGTTATTAGGAAAAATAACAGCAGATAATAAAGATAAAATATCTGGAATAGTAAATCGTAAGAGCGAAATAACAAATGAAGCTCGCGTAAAAGAAGTTGTTGTAGAATTGAAGCTTTCTGGTAACTTTTCCGCTGACTTTTATGACCAAGCTGTTGAAAGCATATTCGCCAAGATAGCTGAATTTGAAGAGCTCAAAGTAGACTTGGAATTAGAGGTGCCAGAGGGAGCTATATCTCCATCTTTAGATAGCCCTCGATTTACAACTCCAGCTCCAGCTCCAGATGCAATTGCCCAACCAAAGGCAAGCGCACAAAATCAAAAACTTTTAGACGAGTTATTAGTACAAATAACACAAAAAAATACAAGTGAAATATCTGATATAGTAAATAGTGGGGACAAAACAAATGAAGTTCGCGTAAAAGAAGTTGCTGTAGAATTGAAGCTTTCTGTTAACTTTTCCGCTGACTTTTATGACCAAGCTGTTGAAAGCATATTCGCCAAGATAGCTGAATTAGAAAAGCACAAAGTAGACTTGGAATTAGAGGTGCCAAAGGTATCTCCATCTCCATCTCGCCCTACAACTCCAGCTCCAGTTATAGCTGCCCAACCAAAGGCAAGCGCACAAGATCAACAACTTTTAAAAAAGTTACTAGCAAAAATAACATCAGTTAATCAAGATGAGATATCTGATATAGTAAATAGTGGGGACAAAACAAATGAAGCTCGCCTACAAGAAGTTGCTGAAAAATTGAAGCTTTCTGGTAACTTTTTCGCTGAGGTTTCCGATGACTTTTATGCCCAAGCTGTTGATAAAATATATGGAAAGATAGGGTCAATAGAAGGGAATTTAAATTAGAAGAAAATACTTGAGTTTGAAAAACACAGAATTCTCACTTATTTTTGTTTCTAATTTTCTCAAGTAACTATTCAAGTATTAGCTAGTATAAAAAAAAGTTATCAGAAATTGAAACATAATAATAACATTAATACACAAAGGCTTTTATTTCTTTTTTACGAATACAAACATGAAGCTCTGTTCCTTTAGAAGACAGTTCTGGTTTAACATAAGCCATTGCGATAGATTTATTTGATTCTGGTAACAGCGTTCCCGAAGTAACCCTTCCTCCTTCTCGAATCGAACATTCAGGGCGTGCAATCATAGGTTCAGAGAGTTCCAAGAAGACAGCAACCCATTCAGGATTATCTTTCAAACCTTCTAAGGCTTCTCGACCAATAAAATCATGATTAAACTTGACTACCCACCCATATCGGGTCATAAAAGGATGAATACTTTCTGAAAGTTCTTGCCCGTAAAGAGGGAGTCCTTTTTCGATGCGAAGTGTGTCACGAGCACCTAATCCACAAGGGGTACACCCGCCTTCTACACAGCGTTTCCAAAAACTTTCCGCTAGATGATTAGGAACAATACATTCAAATCCATCTTCTCCTGTATATCCAGTTCTTGATACAGTTATAGGAGTTTCTAAAAGCTCTAAAGTTGTCATGGAAAATCTGCCTATAGATGTAAAATCCTGACCAAACTGCTCTGTTAAGAGTTGCGTCGCTTTTGGGCCTTGGACTGCTATAAAACTATAATCATCATTATGTTCTGTTATTGTAACGGAATCAGGTTTATGACCTTGCATCCATTTGCTTATTTTTTCTCGATTAGAGCCGTTTACAATGAGCATCCACTTATTGTCATGAAACGCAAACATAACATCATCTAAAACCATGCCATGTTCATTCAAAAACATAGAATAAATCATCTTGCCTTGTTTGGCTTTACTGATATCGTTACACGATAATCGAGACATAAATGCATCACAATCATCACCTTCAATACTTATTATTCCCATGTGAGAGATATCGAAAATACCAGCTCCCTGTCTTACAGCCATATGTTCTTCTTTAATAGAAGAAAACCATACAGGTAAAGAATAATTAGCAAAAGGAATACACTTTCCCTTACTTGAAATATGTGAGTCATATAATGCTGTTTTTAGTGTCATGAGTCTCCCTCGTTTTTGAAAAATAGTGTTAATATTTCGGCGATCTTTATATTTGATTCCGGATCACATAACGTGATTCTAATACCATGATCAAGTCCAAATGATGATAATGGACGAATAATAATGCCACGTTTTGAACAAAATTCATATGCATCTTTTCCTAAAAAGCCATCCATTAACATACAAATAAAATTTGATTCAGTGTTCAAGAGCGTGACTGGCCAGTTTTTAGACTGTTCTTGAAAAAACGCCAAAGCATCTTTTGTCATAGCCCGAGATTGTGCAATAAAATCATCACAGTGCTCTAATACATAATGTCCCGCTGCCAGTGCCAACGAATTAACATTAAAAGGGGGCTTAACAGCCTTTAATATAGTACAAAGTTCAGCTGCACATAGACCATAACCCAATCGTAACCCTGCCATTCCATAACATTTCGAAAAGGTTCGGGTAATAATCAAGTTAGAGTGCTGTTTTAATAATACTTCGTTGGCATTGCATGTTTCACTGGTGACATATTCTCTATAAGCTTCATCTAACACAACAATAACAGAAGAAGGGACACGCTTTAAAAAACGATCTAGATCTTCATGGCTTAACAAGGTACCTGTGGGGTTGTTGGGATTTGCAATGAAAATCAATTTTGTTTTATCTGAAAGAGTATGAAGAATTCCTTCCAAGTCATAATGCCATTGTTTCATGGGAACTTCTTTGAAAATGCCTCCCATCAGTTGAGTAACGGTTTTATAGACAGAGAATGTATGTTCAGAACTGAGTACTTCATCCCCCGTATTAATAAAAGCTTGAGCAAGTAATGAAAAAATTTCATCACTCCCATTACCTAAAATAAGATTATCTTGTTGGCAATGATGTTTCTCAGATAAATAGGTCATAATAGGGTGATGAGCACTGTCTGGATAATAATGAACACGCGAAAAAACATGGCCTAACTCTTTTTCAGAAAGAGGGCATCCCAAAGGATTTTCATTTGAGGCACATTTAATAACAGACGATAAGCCATACTGCTTTTGAATAGCTTCAATAGAAGTGCCAGGGGTATATGAACTTAATGCATCAAGTTCTTTTCGATAAGACAAATATGAAGATGTCATATCCTCATAATAGAGGAAAACACTCTGTAGGAAAAGGTTCCTGCAAAAAACAGAGAGATGAATATCCAGTCACAGCTTCGACAATGGTCATAAAATAAAATAGTTAATCTTTAAATAGTGATATACCAGAAAAATTCAATGGTTAAAATGGATAGGAAATGTCTATACCTAACCTGTTAGTGTCATAGTGAAAAATGTTGCAAACTCATTACATGTGTTAACCATTAATGTCACCCATAAGGTTAGCAATACTATGACACTACTTTTTTCTATTTGAGTAACACAATTCCATAATCTTTTTTTAAATGATGACGTAATCGTTTTAAAAATTTAAAACCTGGATCAACTTTGATTTTAGGAGTATAGCTCTTATCAAGAGCTTTGAATAATTTAAAATGAGGGTAACGTTGATTCATATACTCCATATGTCCAATTAAGTAGCGAATAGTGGGATGTTTAAACAGTAGTTGGTCAATAATCATGGCATTTGCTTCAATTTGTTTGTCAGTCAGACCATCGCCGGAGGAAGAAACGTTTTCAATGCCTATAGCTGTATAATTAAACCCAACTGTATGTCGTCCCATTAAGGTAGTCGGTAATAGAGTATAAATCTCACCATCTCTTGATACCACAAAGTGTACACCCACATTAACATCACCATAGGGGGTTAATTGATCTCTAAATGAAGGGATTTTAGCTGATTTAAAGGCTTTTAATGAGGACTCTAATGTTGGTATAGCAGTATAATGAATAACAATCATTTGAGGATCAATTAAATTGGCATGATTTAAACCATAATGTTGCTTTGAATAGGCTTTCATAAGTTCATAGCGCTCTTTTGAATGAATGGGGTAATTTTTTGTCTCAAAGGTATATGAAAAAGACAGTGTAGAAAAGAGACAAAGAAGAAAAATGCCAATTAAACGAATCATAATTACAGTATAACCTTAAACCATTAAATCGTAAAATTTTGTAATACTTATGATATTCTGTATAAAGGAAGCTCTGATGAAGGTATTAATTTGTTCAGATTCACATGGAAATATGTCGTTTATACAGACGATGTATAGGGTTGCACAACAAGAAAAAGTCGACCTTGTGATTCATTGTGGAGATAATTATGAGGATGCAGAGTATTTTGTTGAACACAAGATGCCTTGTGTTAGGGTTCCTGGAACATGGTCAGATTATTATCAAAACTCGATGATAGATAATCGTCGTATTGAGACATTTGAAGGCTGGAACTGTTTGTTATCCCATACACCTACAGTAGACAGTCATGATCTTCCTAGTGATCCAGATCCACAAGTATGGTTTGAAAGTAAAAACATTAACATCATGTTTCATGGTCATACTCATAAACCAGAAATTGAACGGCTTTCACCCACTAGAATTAGAGTAAATCCAGGACATATTAAAGCCGATCATGATAGAGGATATCCAGCTAGTTATGCCATCATGACCTGTTCTTCCTCCTTGTGTCATATTCAGATAATAGACGTTTATACCCAGGAACTGATAGATGAAGAAAGGTTAGTACGATAACTATTATAATAGGTAAAGGTTGATATATTGAAATTTAACTGGAAAAATAGCCGATAACTATATAAAAGGGATAATACAATGACACAACCATTATTGATGATGCTTTTGACGTTTTTCTTGTTTATTGTAGCCTACAATACCTACGGACGTTATTTAGCCAAACGAATTTTTAAGATCAACCCAAAGGCCGATGTGCCGTCTAAGACCTGCTATGATGGAAAAGATTTTGTACCCTCATCACGACAAGTGATGTTTGGCCATCATTTTACCTCTATTGCGGGGACGGGACCCATTGTAGGCCCTGCCATTGGAGTTATTTGGGGATGGCTTCCGGCTATGATTTGGGTAGTGTTAGGCTCTATTTTTATGGGAGCTGTACATGATTTTGCAGCGTTAGTCATCTCGATGCGTCATGAAGGTAGAAGTTTGTCTGATATTGCAGGCGATATTATTCATCCACGAGTACGATTTTTCTTTTTTATTATTGTGTTTATTGCATTATGGATTGTCATTGCCATTTTTGGTTTAGTGATAGCCTTGATCTTTGCTCAATTTCCGATGTCTGTGATGGCGGTATGGGTTGAGATTCCTATTGCGATTGCATTTGGAATGTGGTTAAAACGTTCAAAAGGAAAGGTCTTGATGAAAACGATTGTGGCTGTGGTGTTGCTGTATCTTTTTGTTGGATTAGGGATAGCCTTTCCGATTAGTTTGCCAGCTATAGGCATGATCCCTGCAACAGGAGTATGGACGGTAATTTTATTAGTCTATGCATTTTTTGCATCCGTGATGCCGGTGTCTTTGTTATTACAGCCACGAGACTATTTAAATGCCTGGCAACTGTATGTAGCTTTAGGTTTAATTATAGTAGGTGCGATGCTTACAGGAGTAACAGACCAGTTGCATTTTGCAGCTCCTGCGCTGTCTTTATCTGCTGAGGGAGCTCCGTCATTATGGCCATTTTTGTTTATTACCATCGCATGTGGTGCTTTATCTGGTTTTCATTGCCTGGTATGTTCGGGAACGTCAGCGAAACAAATTGAATCGGAGGCGGATGCCCAGTGTATTGGGTATGGATCTATGGTTTTAGAAGGGGCATTGGCTATTGTTGTGATTATTGCAGTATCTGCAGGGATTGGGATTGCGTATCCAGATGGAGACTTTGTATTAACGGGCTCAGCTGCGTTTCAGGCGCATTATAGTTCGTGGCAGGCATCCGCGGGATTGGGGTCTAAATTAGCAGCCGTTGTGATTGGGTGTGCGAATATGATGGCATCGTTAGGCCTTCCTTTTGTGTTATGTAAAGCAATAGTAGGGGTGTTTATAGCCTCTTTTGCTGGAACTACATTAGATTCAGCAACGCGGGTACAGAGATATGTGATTCAAGAGCTGGCTACTCAAACTAAATTCGGTCCATTAAAGAATAAATGGGGAGCAACTGCTTTTGCTGTAATATCTGCTGCGTTGTTGGCGTTCTCTTCAGGAATGAGTGGAAAAGGGGCCTTAAGTTTGTGGCCCTTGTTTGGAGCGGTCAATCAGTTACTGGGGGGATTGGCTTTGTGTGTGGCAACGGTATATTTGCTTAAACGAGTAGGAGTAAAATCTTTAGTAACGGGGATTCCAGCTATTATAGTATTGATTATTACGTGTTGGGCTGCGTTCTTGAATCATCTTCATTTTGTGTCGCAGGGGTCGGGGTTGTTGGTGCTTATAAATGCGATTATTTTTAGTTTAGCGTGTTGGATTATAGTAGAAACTATAGTGAGTATTGTGAATCAGTTATATAGATTTAAAGGAAAAGAATATGGAACAGCGAAAGGGTAAAAAAATGGCCATTATTATTGCGATTATAGTTGGTGCGTCTATAGGCGCATTAATGCGCTATGGATTAGGGGAGTTTTTTAATGTGTCATATCCATACGGGACCTTATGGGCAAACTGTATTGGGTGTTTTGTGTGTGGTGTTATTTGGGGGTTATCTCTTCATATAGAGTTATCTCCTGTGATTAAGATAGGGATGTTGGTTGGGTTTTGTGGTGCATTGACCACATTTTCGACGATTATGTTAGATATTTTTAAATTTTCTATGAACCATGATTCTACACAAGCTATGTATTATTTTATCTTAACGAATATTAGTGGGATGTTAAGTTTAGGGGCAGGGTTAGTAAGTGTAAGGCTGATATTGAGGATGTTGAGTGGATGGCTACTAAAGTTCAAGATTTAATTTTAATCAATATTACGACAGTCTTGCTAGGCTGTTCTGGATTGTTTGCTCAGTTAATTCCTTTGCCAGCACCGGTAATTATTTGTGGGCGTCTTATTATCGCAGGAGTATGTTTGATGTTACCGTTATTGTTTATGAAGTCTGTAACGTGGATTACAGCTAAAGCAGATTTAAATAAAATAATGATTGCAGGGATATTGATAGCGTTAAGTTGGATATTGTTTTACGCTGCTATTCAAATGTCATCAGTATCAATAGGAATAATCTCTTTGTATACCTATCCATGTTTTTCTTCAATAATAGAGCCGTTTTGGTATAGGCAACCCATTAAGAAGCGTCATATATTTGCAGCCTTAGCAGTGATTTTAGGGGTATTTATTTTATCTTCGCATCATATAGAAGGGGGAGATGTAATGTGGGGCTTAGTGTTAGGAGTTGCGTCTGCGATCTTATTTACTATCCGGAATTTAATAGTGAAACCCTTAACGTTAGCGTATTCGAGTCAGGTGTTGATGGGGTATCAGTGTGTCATAGGCGCCTTTTTTTGTCTGCCATTTTTTGCGAAACCTTTGCTTTTAATAACGGGGAATACGTTGGCATTATTATTATTGAGTGGCATTGTATTTACGGCTTTATCTCATACCTTATTTGTTAAAAGTATGGAGAGGTTAAGTGTAACTACAGTGGGGATTATTGCCAGTTTCCAAATTATTTATGCTGTTATTTTAGGGATTGTTTTCTTAGGGGAAGAGATCAGTAAGGCTGTTTTTTTAGGTGGAGGGATTGTTTTGATTGCGGTGGTTATAGAAAATATATTTGTGTCTCAAGAAAAAAATAAAGCCAATTGATATTGGCTTTTTGAAGAAATTGAAAAGTAAGAAACCTGATTGAGTTTTTTGTTTGGTTAAATTATAATTTTTTTCTATGAAATTAAAAGTTTATTTTTGCATAATGTTTGGGGCGTTATAATGCCTTCTTTAATTGGGGGTGCATCGTCACCACGCCTCCGTTCAAGAAGGGAGGGAGCTGCGGATGGAATCGGAGATTGTGTTGGTCAAAGAACATTACTAGATCAACAATGCTCAGTTATCAGAAGTCACCCCAATCCTAATGAAGGTGTACAAAGAATGTTATTAAGGGGCTGTCCTGATCAACCAGAAACTCAACCCTCAACTTCAAGCATTCCGGAAATAACGACAGCAACAGGATCAACTGTGACAAGGGGAGAAGACGGCGTAATTACTGTAAGTAATCCAACAGATCCAACAGAACCCTCTTATACGGTTACGAGAACAGAAGAAAGTGTTGAGGTTTCGACCAACGGAGAGGTAACAACCTTCCCTCCAACAACGAGTATGCTGGACTTTACGGACGTTCCTGGAGGCGCTATTACATTTCAAGACACAACAACATCTAGTCCTCGAGTAACGGTGGGTATAGGATCAACAGTTGCCCCCGGAGATGGAGGCACAATGGAAGTGACTGACCCAGCAGGAGAAACGCATGCCATTACAATAACAGAAGAAGGAGTGGCGGTTTCTACGT